>NZ_JBHRXI010000049.1:0-136370 GCF_042648365.1 Lutimaribacter marinistellae
GGCGTGAGCCCGGTCACGGCGCCCTGTCGCGCGCACGACAGGGCGCACCCTAGGCCCAACCGGCCACGCGCATCTGCGATGCGCACCGGACGGGCGGGAGCCCCGCGCACAGGTGAGATCATTCGGTGAAACGTACCTTGCCGATGAAGGGCAGGTTGCGGTTGCGCTGCGCGTAATCGATGCCGTAGCCCACGACGAACTCGTCGGGGATCTCGAACCCGGTCCAGTCGGCGCGGAAATCGACCTCGCGGCGCGATGGTTTGTCGAGCAGCGCGATGGATCTAAGGCGGCCGGGGTTGCGGCTTTGCAGCAGCTTGGTGACATGGCTGAGCGTGTGGCCGGTATCGACGATATCCTCGACCACCAGCACGTCGCGGCCTTCGATCGCACCGCGCAGGTCCTTGAGAATGCGCACTTCGCGGCTCGATTCCATCGCGTTGCCATAGGAGGAGGCTTCGAGGAAATCCACCTCGATCGGCAGGTCCAGTTCGCGCACGAGATCGGCGATGAAGACGAAGGAGCCGCGCAGAAGGCCGACGACGACCAGCTTGTCGGTATCGGCGAATTCGGTCTTGATCTCGCGGCACAACGCCTCGATCCGGGCCGCGATGGCCTTGGCCGAGATCATCTGGTCAATCACATACGCGCGGTCAGTCATTCCGGCCCCCTTGAACTTTCGCGCGCAACATACGAAATCACGCGTCATTGTCACGCCGCAAAGCACTGGATTCATGCCGACACATTCGGAAACCCGTCACCTGCCTTACACAGCCCAGCAGATGTACGACCTGGTTGCCGATGTCGGCCGGTATCCCGAATTCCTTCCGTGGTGTGCGGCGGCGCGCATCCGGTCGCGCCGGCCCGAGGGGCCGGTAGAGGTCATGGAGGCGGATCTGGTGATCTCGTTCAAGGTGTTCCGCGAGAAGTTCGGCAGCCGCGTGGTGCTGGATCCGGAGCAGAAGAAGATCGACACCGAGTATCTCGACGGGCCGTTTCGCTACATGAAGTCCAACTGGGCTTTTGCCGACAATCCCGATGGTGGCTGCGACGTGTCGTTCTTTGTCGATTTCGAATTTCGCAACGCGGTGTTGCAGGGGTTGATCGGCGTCGTGTTCAACGAGGCGATGCAGCGTATCGTTCGGGCCTTCGAGCGGCGTGCGGCACAGCTTTACGGCTAGGCGCGGATATCCGGGGTTTACCGTCCGCGCGCCGGGGTTAGGATGCGCCCCATGACCAGCCTGACAAATGCCCTTGCCGGTTTTGCAACCGGCCCCGTGACCACGACACCCGACGCGCGGGTGGTGGCCGCGCTCTCGGCGCTCGACTGGGTTGCCGTCGGCTGCGCGGGCGCGGACGAGCCTGTCTCGCGCATCACGCGGTCCATGATCCTTGACGAGGGCGGGGCTGAGGCGGCGACGCTTTTCGGTGGTGGTGCAGCCCCGGTGCGCGGCGCGGCGCTGGTCAATGGCACGGTTTCGCATGCCCTCGATTACGACGACACGCATTTCGCCCATATCGGCCATCCGTCCGTCGCCGTCTTTCCCGCCGCGCTGTCCTGGGCCGAAGCGAATGGCCAGGCGCTGGTCGAGATGCTGGAGGCCGCGCTGGTCGGCATGGAGCTTTCGGTGCGGGTGGGCCTGTGGTTGGGGCGCGGGCATTACCAGGTCGGGTTTCACCAGACCGCCACGGCAGGCGCCTTCGGCGCCGCTGCGGCTGCGGGGCGGTTGGCCGGTCTGACCTCCGCGCAGATGGCGCAGGCGATGGGGCTAACCGCCACCCGTGCGGCCGGCCTCAAGGCGCAGTTCGGCACGATGGGCAAACCTTATAACGCGGGCACCGCCGCGGCGAACGGTATCGAGGCGGTGCAGCTTGTCCGGCTGGGGTTCGAGGCCGAAGTTTTGGCCATGGAGGGAGATTTCGGGTTCGGCGCAACACATCACGGCGCCGATGACATGCAAGCGGCGCTGGAGGGTCTGGGACAAGAGTGGCTGTTCGAGCAGGTCAGTCACAAGTTCCACGCCTGCTGTCACGGGCTTCACGCGGCGCTGGAGGCGGCACGCGAATTGGACATCGCCGAGCCGGAGGTCGAACACATCACGGTCCGCAGCCATCCGCGCTGGATGAGCGTGTGCAACCAGCCCTCGCCCATGACGGGGCTGGGCGCCAAGTTCTCGTTCCGGACCGTGCTGGCGATGCGGGCGCTGGGATATGACACGGCGCGGCTGGACGCGTTCAGCGACAAGGTCTGTGCCGAGCCGCGTCTGCAGGCGCTGCGCGAGAGGGTCACGGTGGAGGCCGATGACACCCTGTCCGAGACCGAGGCGGTGGTGACATTGCTGCGCCGGGACGGGCAGGAGCGCGTTGCGCGCCACGATCTGCGCGGTCCGATGACTCTGTCCGCGCGCGAGGAGCGGGTGCGCGGCAAGGCCGTCGGCCTGATCGGCAAGGCGCGGGTAGATGGCATCTGGGAGCTGTTGCAGCGCGGCGGTGCGGCCTCGGACCTTGCACGTTATCTTGGTGGGTGAGGCGCAGGGCAGTGCGGGCAAAGAAAAAGCGGGTCCCCAAGAGACCCGCCAGAGATCCCCGGAGGGATCTGACCAGCCGAGGTGGGCTCGGCCGGTCGTCACTTGGGCGCGCTTGAACGGCGGGCTCCATCGTTTCGGGTGACGGGTCTAACCGAAGGCTTCGCGCAGAGGCAACGGTTTTCTGGCAAGAGGACGCTGCGGAACCTTTCAGCTTTGGGTCTGCTCGGCGATCTGGTCGAGACCCTTGTCCAGAAGCGCCAGCGCGTGGTCGCGTGCGGCGCGGCGGACTGCGTCACGGCCCAACGCACCGAACTCGACGGTTTCGCTGCGCGTCTCGGCACCGGTGACGGACAGGCCGAAACAGACGCGCCCTTCGGGCTTGAACTCGGAACCACCAGGGCCTGCGATGCCGGTGATCGACACGGCAAGCTGCGCGTGCGAACGCGCCAGAGCGCCGTCCGACATCTCTCGCGCGACCTCTTCGGAGACGGCGCCATGTGCCGCGAGCGTTGCGGACGAGACGCCCAGCATCTCGGCCTTGGCGTCGTTGGTATAGGTGACGAAACCACGCTCGACCACGGCGGAGGAGCCGGGGATGTCGGTGAGAGCGGCCGACACCATGCCGCCCGTGCAGCTTTCGGCCGTGGCCATCATCACCTTGAGCGCCTTTGCGCGGTCGAGGAGGGCCGCGACGGTCACAGGCCCAGCACCCCGTGCCAGAGACCGGCGAGAAGGGCGACGCCGAGCGCTGCCATGATGCCGGCGATCACGTCGTCCATGACCACGCCGAAGGAGCCTTTTTGCCGGTCGGCCCAGCCGACGGGTCCGGGCTTCCAGATGTCGAACAGGCGGAACAGGACGAAGGCCGCGATCCAGCCGGGCCAGAGCGACGTGATCTCTATCCCATGTGCCCAGGCAGGGTATGACAGCGCCCAGAGCGCGATGAACTGGCCTGCGACCTCGTCGAGGACGAATTCGGACGGGTCGTGCGCACTGCCGTCGCGGCGCATGGCCTCGGCAGCCCAGACGCCAGCGACGATGGCCAGGACCGTGCAGGCCGCCAGCAGCAGGAACCCGCCAAGCGCGTGCAGCGCCCAGGCGATGGGAAGGGCGGCGGCCGAGCCCCACGTGCCGGGAGCGGGGCGCAGGTAACCGATACCGCCCACGGTGCCGATCAGGGTTGCGGGCTTCATGTGCGCACCAGCGCGGCTGTGGCGATGGCCGCGATCCCTTCGCCACGGCCGGTGAAGCCCAGCCGTTCCGAGGTGGTGGCCTTGACCGAGACACGGGACGGCTCGATATCGCAGATGCGCGCAAGCTCCTTTTGCATGGCGGGCGCGTGGGGGCCGATCTTGGGGCGTTCACAGACCAGCGTGCAGTCGATGTTCGAGATCGAAAAGCCCATGTCGCGGGCGCGTTTCGCGGCATGCGCCAGAAAGATCTCGCTTGCCGCCCCTTTCCACTGCGGGTCCGACGGCGGGAAGTGGCGGCCGATATCGCCCTCGGCCAGCGCGCCGTAGATGGCATCGGTCACGGCATGCATCCCCACATCCGCGTCGGAATGGCCATCGAGCGCGTGGTCATGCGGGATCGAGATGCCGCAGAGGATCACGTGATCGCCATCGCAGAAGCGGTGCACGTCATAGCCATTGCCCAGTCTTACATCCATCGCGCCCCCCAGAAGCCGCTCGGCCCGGGCGAAGTCCTCGGGCCGGGTGATCTTGATATTGTCGGGGTCGCCCGGAACGATGGCGACGTCAAGCCCTGCGGCGCGCGCGACCTCGACATCGTCGGCGGCCGGCCCGTGATGTGCATCGTGGGCCGCCGAGATGGCCGCATAGCGAAATCCCTGCGGCGTCTGAGCGGCGTAAAGCCCGGTGCGGTCCTGCGTGCCTGTGACCTGTGCAGCTTCGCCGCGCCAGAGCGCATCGGTCACCGGCAGGCCGGGCGCTGCGGCGGCATGTGCGTCAAGCGCGGCGAGAACATCCGCGATGACCCGCTGCGTCACGCAGGGCCGCGCGATGTCGTGGATCAGCACCTTGTCCGGTGGCGTCTCGGCCAGAGCGGCAAGCCCGCTGCGAACGGAGGCTGCGCGGTCGGCACCGCCGGGCGCAAGGATCAGGTCGGTCGCCTCGAACTCGTGCCAGGCCTCGGTATCGTCAGGAGACAGGACCAGCACGATCCGGTCCAGGCCCGAGGCGCGAAAACGGGCGAGCGTCCAATCCGCGACGCGGCGACCGGCGAGGGGGCGCCATTGTTTCGGCAGGTCGCCGCCTGCGCGCTGTCCGCGTCCGGCGGCGAGTATGATGGCGGCGCTTGTCATCCTCGGGTCGTCCTTTCGTGCTCCTGTTTAGAGTGGACGGAACGGCGAGGCAATCAGCCGTAGGGTGCGCCTAATTTTTAGGCATGTGCCTTGTGCGAGGGGCTTGAAAAGGCGGCGTCGATTGTGCAAATGCGGCGTTTTCGCTAGTCAAATGGAAACTGCACAAGGATTGGGCAACGTGACCCTACGTCTCGCCGACACCGCTTTGTTACCTCCTGTCGTCCTGGCCCCGATGGCCGGAATCACCGACCGGCCTTTTCGCGATCTGGTCGCGCGTTTCGGCGCGGGTCTGGTCGTGAGCGAGATGGTCGCCAGCCAGGAGATGGTGCAGGCAAAGCCCGGCGTGCGCGAAAAGGCCGAGTTGAGCGCGGATGTCGAGAACACCGCCGTGCAGCTTGCCGGGCGCGAGGCGCATTGGATGGCCGAGGCCGCGCGGCAGGTGGCCGACCGGGGCGCGCGGATCATCGACATCAACATGGGATGTCCCGCCAAGAAGGTGACGAACGGCTATTCCGGCTCGGCGCTATTGAAGACGCCGGATCATGCGCTGAGGCTGATCGAGGCGGTGGTCGAGGCGGTGGACGTTCCGGTGACGCTCAAGACCCGTCTGGGTTGGGACGATACCCTTCTCAACGCGCCGGACGTGGCGCGGCGGGCCGAAGGTGCAGGCGTGCGCATGGTGACGATCCACGGGCGCACGCGGTGCCAGTTCTACAAGGGGCGCGCGGATTGGCGGGCGATCCGCAGGGTGAAAGAGGCGGTGGGCGTGCCGGTGGTCGCCAATGGCGACATCGTGGATGCCACCACCGCGCGCACGGCGCTGGAACAGTCGGGCGCGGACGGCGTGATGATCGGACGTGGCGCGCAGGGCCGCCCCTGGCGGCTGGCCGAGATTGCCCATGCTCTTTACGGCACGCCTGCGCCGCATGTGCCCGAGGGGCGCGACCTGGTGCGGATGGTGCAGGATCATTACGAGGCGATGCTGGGTTTTTATGGCCGCGATCTGGGACTGCGCGTCGCGCGCAAGCATCTTGGCTGGTACATGGACGTGGCGGGGACAGGGCCTGCGCTGCGGCGCGCGGTCCTGACCTCGCGCGATCCCGAAGAGGTGCAGCGCCTGCTTGTCGACGCGCTGCTTACCCCAGAGGAGGCCGCGGCATGAGTTTCGATGACGCCATCTGGTCTTCGCTGCCTGTTCCGGCCTTCATCATCGATGCCGAGGATCGCATTGCGGATGTGAACTCGGCCGGTGAGGGGTTTCTGAACGCATCCCGCAAGTCGGTCATCGGCCATCCCGTCTGGGACCAGATCGCGGCGAACGCGCCGATCGAGGAGGCGTTCGAGCGCGCCCGCACCAACGGCACGCCTCTCTTCGTCAACGATGTCGATGTCGGGTCCGGCAGCCGGGCCCCGTTGCAATGCGCCTTGCAGATCGCGCCGCTGATCGGTCATCCGGGCAACATGATCATGCTGGTCGCCCCACGCGAGCTGGCCGGGCGGATGACCCAGAGCCACAGCGTGAAATCGGCCGCGCAATCGGCCATCGGCATGGCCGAGATGCTGGCCCACGAGATCAAGAACCCTCTGGCGGGGATCACCGGCGCGGCACAATTGCTGAGCATGAATCTCGCACCGGAAGACCTTGAACTGACTGACCTTATCGTCGCCGAGGGTCGGCGGATCGTCAAGCTTCTGGAGCAGGTTGAGCAGTTCGGGAACCTGTCGCCGCCGGATCGAAAGCCGGTGAACATCCATGACGTTCTGGACCGGGCGCGGCGTTCCGCGCTTCTGGGTTTTGGCGCGCACATGAAGATCATCGAGGATTACGACCCCTCGCTTCCGCTCGCATTCGGCGACCCGGACCAGTTGTTGCAGGTGGTTCTGAACCTGATCAAGAATGCCTCGGAAGCGGCTGATCCCAAAGGGGGAACGATCCGTCTGCACACGTTTTTCGAACATTCGTTCCGTCTGCGGCGCAGCGATGGCACTGGGCATTCGCTGCCTTTGCAGGTCGAGATCATCGACGATGGTCCCGGTATTCCGGAAGGCATGATCGGCGACGTGTTCGACCCGTTCGTTTCCGGGCGCGAGAATGGCACGGGGCTGGGGCTGGCGCTGGTGAGCAAGATCCTGTCCGATCACGACGGATGGATCTCGGTTTCGTCGGTGCCGGGGCGGACGGTGTTCCGCCTGTCGCTGCCGCGGGTGCCCAAGGGCTATGACATGGATCACAAGGAGAGCAAGTAATGGACGGAACCGTTCTGGTTGCCGATGACGACCGCACGATCCGCACCGTTCTGACGCAGGCGTTGACGCGGGCAGGGTGCAAGGTGCATGCGACCTCGTCCCTGACGACGCTGATGCGCTGGGTCGGGGAGGGCAAGGGCGACGTGGTGATCTCGGACGTGGTCATGCCGGATGGCAACGGGCTCGAAATGCTGCCCAAGATCGCGCAGGACCGTCCCGGGCTGCCGGTGATCGTGATTTCCGCGCAAAACACCATCATGACCGCGATCCAGGCCGCCGAGGCCGAGGCCTATGACTATTTGCCCAAGCCTTTCGACCTGCCGGACCTGATGAAGCGTACGGCCAAGGCGCTGGACCAGAAACGCCGTGCGCCGTCCGAGCCGCGCATCGAAAGCGATGACGACCGGCCCGAGGACCTGCCTCTGGTCGGCCGGACACCCGCGATGCAGGCGCTTTACCGTTTGGTCGCGAAGGTGATGAATACCGATCTTCCGGTGATGATCTCGGGCGAAAGCGGCACCGGAAAGTCCCTGATCGCGCGTGCGATCCACGATTTCTCGGACCGGCGCACCTTGCCGTTCGTGACGGTGACCAGCGCCGACCTGCAGGAGCTGGAAGGACCCGCGCGCGTCATGGCGCGCGTCAAGGGCGGCACGCTGCTGATCGACGAGGTCGGCGATATCGAGGACGAGATCCAGGCCCGTATCGTGCGGATGATGGATGCGCCGGGCGATCACGTGCCCCGCTTCATGGCGACCAGCCAGAGCGATCTGGCCGGCGCGATGGAGAAGGGTCGGGTGCGGCAGGACCTGTATTACCGTTTGTGCGGTGCGCCGATCCACGTGCCCAGCCTGCGGGAGCGGGTCGATGACATCCCGCTGCTGACCGCGCATTTCCTGGCCAAGGCAGAGCGTGACGGCGCGCCGAAGCGCTGGCTGTCGAAGTCGGCCGAAGAGTTGTTCCGAGTCTATTCGTGGCCCGGCAACGTGCGGCAGCTGGAACATGCGGTGCGGCGGTTGAGCCTGACCAGCCGGTCGGATGAGATAACGCGGACCGAGGTGGAGATGGTCCTTGGCAGCCAGCCGGAGATGGAGCCGGTGCTGGGGCGTGGCGACACCGAGAAGCTTTCGGCCTCGGTAGAGCGGCACTTGCGGCGTTATTTCGACCTGCATGGCAACATGCTTCCGCCGCCGGGCCTGTACCAGCGGATCCTGCGCGAGGTCGAGGCGCCGTTGATCGAAATTGCGCTGGATGCAACGGGCGGAAATCAGGCCAAATGTGCCGATCTGCTCGGCATCAATCGCAATACGCTGAGAAAAAAGATCACCGATCTCGATATTCAGGTGACACGGCGCCGCAAACTGATGTAATATCGTCACACAAATCGTGGCACTAAGGGGACAACCCGGAAACGACCACGAAATATGGCGGTACGTCGCAAAAGCGACACATCAGAATGAGGGCAGCAGTGGCAACGCGGTCACAGAAGGGGCCGATCCCTACCCTGAGCCAGTGGCGGAGGAGCCGAAAGGCGCGGAATTTCGGGACCTTGGGTCTCGTTCTTCTGGGTCCGGTCCTGACGCTGGCGACTTACCTCGTCTTCGGCCCCTTCGACCTGGGCGCGTCGGCCACGGTGCTGCGACTCATCCTGTTGGCCGACCTGGTCTATATCCTCGTCCTTGCGGCGCTGGTATTGGGCCAGGTCGGGCGCCTCATCGCAGCGCGCCGGGCAAAATCGGCGGGTTCCCGCCTGCACCTGAGGCTGATCGGTGCGTTCACCTTCCTTGCGCTTGGCCCGGCTGTGACGGTCGCGATCTTTGCCGGGCTGACCATCAATATCGGGCTCGAGGGGTGGTTTTCGGACCGGGTGCGGCAGGTGGTGGGCTCTTCGCTGTCGGCGGCGGAGGCCTATGAACTGGAGCATCGGCAGGACCTGCGGCAGGATGCACTGGCACTTGGTCGCTATCTCGACCAGGCGCGGTCGATCAATTTCTTCATTTCGGATGCCGAACTGCGCGATGTGCTGGCGCAGGGACAGGCGCAGATCCAGCGCGGCCTGCGCGAAGCTTACGTGATCGACGGGTCTGGAGAGATCCGCGCGCGCGGCGACCGGTCCTACCTGTTCGATTTCGAGAAACCCGATGCATCGGATATCGAATTGGCCGAAGAGGAAGGCTTCCACATTGTTCAGGATTGGAACAACAACGAGTTCAGGGCCATCGTGCCGCTGCAATCCTACCTGGACCGGTTCCTGTATGTCAGCCGCGACGTGGATGGCGAAATCCTCAACCTGCTCGACGACACCAAGGAGACGGTGCTGCTTTACCAGCAGCTGGAAAGCGAGCGGGGGCGCGTTCTGTTCGAGTTCGGGCTTTTGTATCTCGGCTTTGCATTGATCCTGATCCTTGCGGCCGTGTGGCTGGGCCTGTGGTTTGCCGAGCGCCTGTCGCGGCCCGTTGGGCGGCTGACCACGGCGGCCCAGAGGGTTGGCGCGGGCGACTTGGGTGTGCAGGTGGTCGAGGAAACCGGCGATGACGAGATCGCCATGCTGGGCCGATATTTCAACCAGATGACCCGGCAGCTGAAGGGGCAGCGCGATGCATTGCTCGAAAACACGCGCCAGATCGAGAGCCGGCGGCGGTTGTTCGATTCTGTTCTGAGTTCGGTTACGTCCGGGGTGGTTGGCCTCGACGGTGACGGGCGGGTGACCTTCGTCAACCGGTCGGCCGAGCGGTTGCTGGACTGGACCGGTGAAGAGCAGAGCCTGGCGCTTGGCGTCGCGGTGCCCGAGTTCCTGCCGCTGTTCGAGACTTTGCGGGCAGGTGGCACCGAAACGGTGCAGGGCGAGGTCAAGGTCAGTCGCAAGGGCCAGATGGAGAACCTGCTGGTGCGCATGTCGACCCGGCGCAATGCCGACGGCACGCTGGAAGGGTTCGTGATCGCGTTCGACGACGTGACCGACCTGGTAAGCGCGCAGCGCATGGCGGCCTGGGGCGACGTGGCGCGGCGCATCGCGCATGAAATCAAGAACCCGCTGACCCCGATCCAGCTGAGCGCGGAACGGATCAAGCGCAAGTTCTCGCGCCAGCTTGACGGGGAGGATGCCGAGAAGCTTGACGCGATGACCAGCGTGATCGTTCGGCAGACCAATGATTTGCGGCGCATCGTCGACGAGTTCTCGAAATTCGCGCGGATGCCCGAACCCGAGAAATCCGAAGAGGACCTGACCGCGCTTGTGCGCGAGGCGGTCGAGCTGCAGCGCGCGGGGCAGCCCGACGTGATCATTCGCGACGACCTGCCCGACGGGCCGCTGCTGGCCGATGTCGATGCGACGATGCTGCATCAGGCACTGACGAACCTGATCAAGAATGCAGGCGAGGCGATCGAGTCGCTGCGCCGCAAAGAAGCGCCCGAGGGACTGGTTCCCGAGATCCGGGTGCGGCTTGAACCCGTTGGCGAACAGGTGGTGCTGACCATCGCCGACAACGGTATTGGCCTGCCCGAGGACCGGGCACGTCTGTTCGAGCCCTACGTGACGACGCGGGACGAGGGGACGGGCCTTGGCCTGCCCATCGTCAAGAAGATCATCGAAGAGCATGGTGGCACCCTCACGCTGGAGGATGCACCGGTCTTCGATGGGCAAGACCATTTCGGCGCGATGGCCGTGATCCGGCTTCCCGGGGGGGGCGCCCCTGCGGTGGCCGCGCCATCGAGACAGGTGAACAGGACAAAATTGAAGGCAGGTTGATTATGAGCGACATCCTCATCGTGGACGACGAGCGGGACATCCGGGAACTGGTTTCGGACATCCTTGAAGACGAAGGCTATACCACGCGCCTTGCAGGCAATTCCGACGACTGCATGGCCGCGATCAATGCCGAGCCGCCGGGGCTGTTGATCCTTGATATCTGGCTGAAGGACAGCAGGATGGACGGGATCGACATCCTGAAAACCGTCAAGCGCGACAACCCCGATATCCCCGTGGTCATCATCTCGGGCCACGGCAATATCGAGATCGCCGTGGCGGCGATCAAGCAGGGCGCGTACGACTTCATCGAGAAACCCTTCAACATCGACCAGTTGATGGTGGTGATCCGCCGCGCGATGGAGGCAAGCCGCCTGCGCCGCGAGAACAGCGCGCTGAAGCGTCGCGAAGTGACAAATGCCGACATGATCGGGCAGTCGGCAGCGTTCCGGGCCATGCTGGGCCAGCTGGAAAAGGTGACCAAGTCAAACGGCCGCGTGATGTTGCGCGGTCCGGCAGGGTCGGGCAAGGAGATTGCCGCGCGTTACATCCACGCTCATTCGAACCGTGCCAACGCTCCTTTCGTGACCGTCAACTGCGCGAATGTCGAGCCGGAGCGGATGGAAGAGGTCCTGTTCGGTCGCGAAAGCAAGGAGCGCGGGATCGAGCCCGGCCTGCTAGAAGAGGCCCATGGCGGGGTGATCTATTTCGACGAAGTGGCCGACATGCCGCTTGGAACACAGTCCAAGATCCTGCGCGTTCTGGTCGACCAGCAGTTCCAGCGCGTCGGTGGCACCGACAAGGTGCGGGTCGACCTGCGGGTGATCTCTTCGACCAACAAGGACCTCGATGCCGAGATCCGCGCCGAACGGTTCCGCCAGGAGCTGTATCATCGTCTCAACGTTGTGCCGATCTCGGTTCCGAGCCTTGAAGAGCGGCGCGAAGACATCCCGGTTCTGGCCGAGCATTTCATCGAGGCGTTCAACCAGAGCCAGGGCTTGCCGCTGCGCCGTCTGTCCGAGGATGCGGTTGCGCTGATGCAGACGATGGTCTGGCCGGGCAATGTGCGGCAACTCAAGAACCTGATCGAGCGCGTGCTGATCCTGGGCGAAGGCAACGGCCCGATCGAGGCACGCGAGTTGCCCAGCGAGGGGCCGGGCAGCGATGACGAGGGCCGCGTGGTCCTGTCGGGTGCGCTGGCCACCCTGCCGCTGCGCGAGGCGCGCGAGGCTTTTGAACGGGAATACCTGCTGACGCAGATCAACCGGTTCGGTGGCAATATCAGCCGCACCGCCAGCTTTGTCGGGATGGAACGGTCGGCCCTGCATCGCAAGTTGAAATCGCTGGGTGTCGTGACCTCGAACAAGGCCGGGGCGCGCGTGGCCCATGTCGACGATCCCGCGGAGGCCGCCGAGTAGGCGGCCCGCGCGGGGTGCCGGATCAACCGGCGCGCTGCGGCGTCACGACCTGCACCGAGCCGTCCTGGAACCGAACGATACAGGAGCTTTCCCCAAGTGCGGGCATCTTGGCATTGCGGCTGAGCGCGACCTGGTCGCGAACCGCTTGAGAACATTGCGGCAAGCTGACCGGGGCATAGCCCTTTTCCGCCATGCATTGCGTTTCGACCCGGTTGCGCAGTCCCTGGTTGGCATCGACCGTGTAGACATTGCCGGGCACCCACCAGCCGGGTTGCTGCCAGCACTGACCGGCGGAATTGCATACCGTGCGTCCCGGGTAGTAGATCGGCGGACCCTGCCGGACCTCGTTCGCCACGGGGGCGTCGCGCAGGGCGCGGACCTGGCAATCGGTGGTTTCGGTCTGCAACCGGCTCACGGAGACCCCTTCGCGGTAGTAGATCGACATCGGCGCGCAGGCACCGAGCGCAAGAAGGCCGAGCGAGAGGAACAGTTTTGCTTTCATGAGGTTATCTTGCCGCAGGCTGAGGGCCCTGACAATTGAATTGACCCTCTGCGGGGCTTCTGTCATGCAAAATCCCTGAGACAAAAGGGGCCGAGGCATGAAGGTGATCATATGCGGCGCCGGGCAGGTCGGCTGGCAGATTGCGCGCCACCTGTCGGGAGAGCTCAACGACGTCACCGTCGTCGACAGCAACCCCGACCTGGTACGCCGCGCGACCGAAACGCTGGACGTGCAGGGAATCGCGGGTTTCGCGAGCTATCCCGACGTGCTGGACCGGGCCGGGGCACGTGATGCCGACATGGTGATCGCCGCGACCCATTCGGACGAGGTGAACATGGTCACCTGCCAGGTGGCCCACTCGGTCTTTTCGGTTCAGCGCAAGATCGCACGGCTGCGGTCGAGGTCTTATCTGAACGCCATCTATTCAGATCTGTACCGGCGCGATCATCTGCCCATCGACGTGGTCATAAGCCCCGAACGCGAGGTGGCCGAGGCGGCGATGCGGCGCCTTGCGGTCCCGGCCGCGTTCGACACAGAGCTGTTCATGGACGACCGGGCGCAATTGCTGGGTGTCATGGTGGACGAGGATTGCCCCATCGTGAACACGCCCCTGCGGCAGCTGACCGACCTGTTCTCGACCCTGCGGTCGATCGTGGTCGGGGTCCGCCGCGAGGGCACGCTGTTCGCGCCCGAGCCGGGCGACCAGCTTTTCGTCGGCGACCAGTGTTATGTCTTTTCGCATGTCGAGGACGTGGATCGGACGATGGAGGTATTCGGCAAGGTCCAGAAGAAGCAGGAGCGTGTGGTCATCGTCGGCGGCGGTAATGTCGGGCTGGCGGTCGCGCGGTCCCTCGAAGAGCGGGAAGGGCGTGTGCGCTCGAAGATCATCGAGCGGGACCGGCGCAGCGCCGAACGCGCTGCCGAGGCGCTGGAGAGGACCATCGTGCTGCATGGCGACGGGCTGGACGCCTCTCTTCTTGCCGAGGCGGGAATTGCGCGGGCCGATGCGATGCTGGCCGTGACCGATGACGACAAGACGAACCTGCTGGCCGCTGTGCGCTCGAAATCCGAGGGCTGCCCGTTGGCGATCGCGCTGATCAACGATCCCACGCTGGTACCGATGATGGAGCCGCTGGGCATCGATGCCTATATCAACCCGCGAGCCACGACCGTCAGTTCGATCCTGCGGCATATCCGGCATGGCCGGGTGCGGCAGGTCTATTCGATTGGCGATGCCGAGGCCGAGGTGATCGAGGCGGAGGTCCTGTCGACCTCGCCCATGGCCGGGCAGCGTCTGCGCGATATCGATTTCCCCGAGGGCGTCCTTGTCGGCGCGGTACGCAAGGGTGACGAGGTGATGCGCCCGACTGGCGGCCTGCGGATCGAGGAGGGAGATGTCGTGGCGATCTTTGCCATGGCCGACGACGTGCCCGAGGTCGAGCGCCTCATGCAGGTTTCGATCGACTTCTTCTGATGGCGCGTCGCGGGCGACATTCCATCGGCCCGCTGCGCCGGACGCCGCTGTTCCTGTTGATCTGGGCCGTGTTTTCGCTGGCCATGTGGGTGCCCGCGGTGCATGCGCATTTCCTTAACGATCACCCGACGGCGCAGGCCTTTTTCTATTCAGGGATCCTCGGCCTGTTCGTGGTCACGCTGGTAACCCTGTCAAGTTCGGGTCGAGTGCCGAAATGGGGAGCGTTGGGGCAGTTGGCAGCGCTTTTGGCGAGCTTCGGGATACTGCCCGTTTTCCTTGCGCTTCCGCTGTTCGAGGCCGTGCGCACGACAAGTTACCTGAACGCCTATTTCGACATGGTAAGCGCGATCACCACGACCGGGGCGGATCTGTTCGCAGATCCGGGCCGGTTGAGCGGCCCCGTGCACCTGTGGCGGGCCATGGTGGGCTGGATGGGCGGGCTGATGATGTGGATCGCGGCCTCGGCGATCCTGGCGCCACTGTCTCTGGGCGGGTTCGAGGTGACAGCAAGAGGCGAGCCAGGTCGCGCGGTCTTTGCCGCAATCCAGAACGAAAAGGTCGACCCGCGGGGCCGGCTGCTGCGCGTGACGCGCGCCTTGGCGCCGATCTACGGGATGTTGACCGCGATCATCTGCGTGCTCTTGCTGATCTCGGGAGAGCGCGGCCTGACCGCGATATGTCACGCGATGTCGGTCATGGCGACCTCGGGTATCTCGCCGGTGGGCGGCGTCGAAGGCTCAACGGCCGGAATAACCGGCGAAGCGATCCTGTTCCTCTTCATGTTCTTTGCCTTGTCGCGGCTGACCTTTTCGTCGGACACGGTGAATCGCGGTTACGCACGGCTGGACAAGGACCCCGAATTCCGCATTGGCCTGATGATCGTCTTCGGCGTTCCGCTGCTGCTGTTCCTGCGCCACTGGGTCGGGGCCTATGACGTCGATGCCTCGGCCGATCTTGCGGCGGGCTTGCATGCGCTTTGGGGAAGTGTCTTTACCGTCATGTCCTTCCTCAGCACCACGGGCTTTGAAAGCGCGGACTGGCAACAGGCGCGGGCCTGGTCGGGCCTCGGGACACCGGGGCTGATCCTGCTGGGTCTTGCGATGATCGGCGGCGGGGTGGCGACGACGGCGGGCGGCGTCAAGCTGCTGCGGGTCTTCGCGCTCTATCTCAACGGGTTGCGCGAGATGGACCGGCTGATCCATCCGAATTCCGTCAGCGGAGAAGGCGCGGGCAACCGGCGCATCCAGAGGGACGGGGCATTCATCGCCTGGGTGTTCTTCATGCTCTTCGCGATCTCGTTCGCCGGGATAAGCCTGATCCTTGCCGGTCTCGGGGCCGGGTTCGAGCAGGCGCTGATCCTGTCCATCGCCGCCCTGACCACGACGGGACCTTTGATCGAAGTGGCAAGCGATGTGCCCATCCGGCTGGTGGAACTGGGGGCACCGGCCAAGCTTGTCCTGTGCGCAGCGATGGTGATCGGACGACTCGAGACGCTGGCCATCATTGCGCTGCTGACGCCCGCCTTGTGGCGGCGCTGAAGCCACGACAGGCGGCCGACCGACAAGCGCCCGGTGCAAAAACTGTTTTTTCGTCTGGAATTTCCGGGAATCGCTCTCCATACTCCGGCGACAAGGGGCGCGTTGGCCGCAGCGCGTGGCAAGAACAAAGGCGAGTAAAGTTAAAAATGGCTTCGGACAGACAGAATCTTCAGGACGCATTCCTCAATCACGTTCGCAAGACCAAGGTTCCGGTGACGATCTTCCTCATCAACGGCGTGAAACTTCAGGGCGTCATCACCTGGTTCGACAATTTCTGCGTGCTTCTGCGCCGTGACGGACAGTCGCAGCTGGTCTACAAACACGCGATTTCGACGATCATGCCGGCCCAGCCGATCAACCTCTACGAGGGCGAAGACGCCTCTTGATGGAGCATGATCCTGCACGCACCCGGGCCTGGGTGCTGCATCCCGAAATCAAGTCGGATGACGACCGTCGTCCGCCGGTGCCGGCGCTGGAAGAGGCGGTGGCGTTGGCTGCTGCCTTGCCCGATCTTGACGTAGTCGGATCCGAGATCGTGCGCCTGCCACGCGCACAGCCGGGGCTGTTGTTCGGAAGTGGCAAGATCGAGGAGCTTGGCGAACGGTTCAAGGCGGCCGAGGTCGAGCTGGTGCTGATCGACGGGCCGGTGACGCCTGTCCAGCAGCGCAATCTTGAAAAGGAATGGAAGGTCAAGATCCTCGACCGGACCGGGCTGATCCTCGAGATCTTTTCGGATCGCGCGCGCACGCGAGAGGGTGTGCTGCAGGTCGAGATGGCTGCGCTGTCCTACCAGCGGACGCGGCTGGTCCGGGCCTGGACCCACCTTGAGCGTCAGCGTGGCGGGTTGGGATTTGTCGGCGGTCCGGGCGAAACCCAGATCGAGGCCGACCGTCGCGCCATCGACGAGCAGCTCGTGCGCCTGCGCCGGCAACTGGCCAAGGTCGTCAAGACGCGGGAGTTGCACCGGGCCGCGCGAGCCAAGGTCCCGTTCCCGATCGTGGCGCTGGTGGGCTATACCAACGCGGGCAAGTCCACCCTGTTCAACCGTCTGACCGGGGCGGAGGTCATGGCCAAGGACATGCTGTTCGCGACGCTCGATCCGACCATGCGACGGGTCAAGCTGGAAGACGGTCCCGAGGTGATCCTGTCGGACACGGTGGGCTTCATCTCGAACCTGCCGACCGAGCTGGTCGCCTCGTTCCGGGCCACGCTGGAGGAGGTGCTGGGCGCGGATCTGATCGTGCATGTGCGCGACATCAGCCACGACGAGTCGCAGGCGCAGGCCGCGGATGTCGAGGCCATCCTGACATCGCTGGGCGTGACCGAAGACCGCCCGATGCTCGAAATCTGGAACAAGATCGACCTGCTGCCCGACGAGGAACGGACGGCCATGGTTTCAAGGGCCGAGCGCGATCCGGGGATCATCGCGATTTCTGCCGTAACCGGCGAGGGGCTGGACGGGTTGCTGGAGGCGATTTCCGATCAGTTGCAGGGTGTCCGGCACGAGGCGCAGTTGTCGCTGGGCTTTGCCGACGGGCGCAAACGCGCGTGGCTGTTTGCACAGGACGTGGTGCAGGACGAACGCCAGACCGAGGACGGGTTCGAGATCACCGTTTTGTGGACCGCGAAACAGCAGGCTCAGTTCGAGGCGCTCTGAACACCGCGCAGCGCGCGCTCGGTCACGAGCGGGCCGGCCAGTTCGAAGACGACCGTGGCACCGATCGACAGCGCGGTGATCATGGCGGCGTGGTCGGGAAACACCTCTCCGGCGATAAGGGCCATACCAATGGCCACGCCTGCCTGCGGAAGGAGCGCGGGGCCGTACCAGACCCGTTCGGCCTGCGGCACCCCGGCGAGCGTTGCGCCAAGCCATCCACCCAGAAGTCGCCCCAAAAGCCGGAAAACGATGTACCCGACAAGCACCGGGCCAACGGTCCAGAGCATCTGCGCCTCGAGCGTTGCACCGGCGAGGATGAAGAAGATGATCATGAAGGGCCATTCGAGATGCTCGATCTCGCGAAAGGCCCGGGTGTGGTGGCGGGCAAAGTTCACGATCACCGCGCCTGCGGTCATACCGGCAATCAGGTAGCTGAGATCGAACCAGAGCGACAGGCCCGCAGTCAGAAAGACAAGGCCCAAAGCCTCGATCCGCAGGGGTTCGCCGCTCGACAGGCGGCCGGTCAGCAATGCGCCGGGCAGACCGATGGCAAGTCCAAGGAGCAGCGACAAAGCGATCTCTGCCAGTGCTTCGGCCAAAACCTCGATGCCCGAACCGGCTCCCGTCAGGGCCTGTGCCGTAACCACCATGAGGGCGAACACCATGACACCCCACGCGTCGTCAATGGCGACGATCCCTTTAAGGGTTCTGGTGAAACTGCCCCGGCTGCCCGTTTGGCGGATGACATCATATGTCGCCGCCGGATCCGTTGCCGTTGCGATGGCGGCGATCATGACAGCGGCCGCGACGGGCACGCCGAGCGCGGCAAGGCCCAGCCCGACGACCAGCAGCGTTACCATCACGACTGCGAGCGAGATGACGACGATGGCACGGCCATGCTGCCTTAGCGTTCGGATCGACAGCTCTCCGCCCAGAAGGAACGCCACCATGGTCAACGCGATGACCGTCACCACGGGGTAGATTTCCTTGAGCGTGGCGGGGATCAGGTCGAGGCCAGGGCCCCCGGCGATCAATCCGCAGGCCAGCAGCAGGGTAACGCGCGGCAGGCGGGTACGTCGCCCCAGCGCATCCGCGCCAAGACCCGCCGCAAAAAGCAGGCCGAGCGCAATCAGGGCAGAGGCGTAACCTTCCATCGGTCAGCGCGGTACAAGCTGCGTGACACCGACGGATGCCGCGCGGGCCAATTCGATATCCAGTGACATCGGGATGTATTCGCCCCGGCGCCAGAGCTGAGCCAAGTCGTCGTAATGCCGTGACAGGAAATGGCCGGACTGTCCCGTGGAGATAACGAAAACGGAACTGTCGGGATCGGCAAAATCGTAAACGCCGCGATAGCCTGCGCCATGTACGTTCTGGAACGGGTCGGGATCATCGCCCGAGGTCCGACCGCGCAGGAGGGTATTGTCGCCGCCACTGGTAGACTGCCGGATGTTGACGAAATAGCGCAGCACCGGAACCTCGCCCAGAACGGGGTGGTCGTGCGTCGCCTCATGCGCATCGCCCCAGCGCAACGATTCCAGCGTTGTACCGTAGGTCTCGCCAATCCAGACAAGGGCGTCGTCCAGTGCGAGGCGGGCCATCTCGGTACAGGTTTCGACCGGCGCGCTCTGCCGCACGTCGCACCAGGCGGCCGCGCCATCGATGTTCTTGTAGACACGTTCGATGAAGAGCGGCTCGACATGTTTGAACTCCGCCGCCAAGGGACCCAGCTCGTCCGTGATCAGGCGTTTCTGCAGGGCGCGCAGCCATGCAGCATAGATAAGCGGCTCGGGCAGGTGTTCGTTCATCTCGCCGTTCCACTCGGCCAGAAGGGTCAGCGCGATCTGCCTGCGGCGTTCGGGGGTGCCCTCGGGTGCGGCTTCGCCGGTGAACCACAGGTCGGCGCCGATCAGCGGGAGCAGCGAGCGCGCGGTGAAACTCACTGGGTCCAGCTGAGCCTCGATGAAGCTGTCGCGGGTATGGACCTCGCGCGATTGCATCAGGCGCCGCCAGCGGTTCACGCGCTGCGTGTCGCCCCATTCGTAGGAAACATGGTTCGGAAATGGGCGATCGACGATCTTGTTGTTGGTGTTGCCGAGTATCCCGCCGCGCGGAGCGACGAATTGTGGATTTGCGGCATAGGGCGCGCGTCCGGACCAGCGATTCTCAGGCCTCCATCCGGCGGTGGGCAAGCGACCCTTGGTGGCATGTTGCGGGCTGCGGGCAGGGACTGCGCCGATCATTTTCATGCCGATGGTTTCACGGTCGGCAAGTGACAGGTTCTGGGCGGGCGCGATGAAGCGTTCCGCCTCGCGGATGGCCTCCTGAACATTGCCCGACCGCATCAGCGCCATGGAGGCGGAGATCGAGGTATCCTCGGCGCTCAATGCGGTCCAAGCCAGCGACGCGACGTGGCCCGGGGGAGTGATTCCGGCAAGGTCGTAATGGGTACCGGGAAGAACAGGGCCATTCTCGGTCCAGCGCAGGGTCAGGGTGATGGGTTGCGCATCCTTGATCTGTATGATCGAGGGGCGCGTTTCGAACCGCTTGTAACCATCCGGCGTCAGGTATTCCTCGGGGTTGTCCGGGTTCAGCTTTTCGACATAAACGTCCTGATCGTCGAGATAGGCCGATGTCAGACCCCAGCCGAGTTGCTCGCTGCGTCCCGACATGATCGCCGGAACGCCGGGAATGGTCGCGCCGATCACGCCACCGGTTTCCAGTTCGAGCCGGGCGAGGTACCAGATTGCAGGCGCGGTAAAGCCCAGATGCGGATCGTTGGCGAGAAGTGTCCCGCCACTGGCCGACCGCGTGGGGGCGGCCGTCCATGCGTTGGACGCACCCGCAAGCCCGCGCTTGGGGAAGGGCGACAAGGGGTGATCCTGGCGTTCCCCGGTGCTTGCATAGCGCGGCAGGTCAGGAAAAAACGACGCGTATTCGGGCAGGGCGGCGATAGCGCTGCCGGGATCGTCGGGCAGGATGTCAGAGAGACGGGTTTCGTCATCCAGCATCAGCGACACGCGCGCCCGCAACACCTCGGACTCCAGATGACCGGAAAGTTGGACCGCCATCAGCTTGATGATGGCGATGCTGTCGGCGGGTTGCCACGGGGCCATGGGCACGTTGAACAGGAACATCTCGGGCGCGCCGCGTCCCAATGCCTCTTCGTTGATCTCGGTCAGCCGCGCGTTCACGCCGGCGGCATAGGCGGTCAGCGCGGCGCGGGTGTAATCATCCTGCACCTCGACCGATCGCTGCGCGAGACGGTAGAAGTCGAACCGCCGCAAAAGCTTGTCTACCTCGACCGTGCGCGGGCCGAACACCTCGGACAGACGGCCCTGCACGGTGCGGCGCAGCATCGTCATCTGCCACAGACGGTCCTGCGCATGGGCATAACCGAGGCCAAAGAAGACATCGGTATCCGTTGCGCCAAGAACATGCGGGACATTGGCATTGTCGCGCACGATTTCGACCGGGGCCGAGATGCCCTCGGTCCGCACGGTCTGGCTGTAATCGGGGAGTGACTGGCTGGCCAGAAACCAGACCAGTATCAGCGCCGCGACGGTCAACAGGATCAGCCCGGCGGTCAGCCGCAGCAGCCAGCGAAAGAGCAATGTCATCAGCGCGTCGTCTTTATCTTTGGGTTGGGATGCGCGGCAAGACTAGAGGATGCAGCGCGCAGGGAAAAGGCCGATTGCCTTGCCGAAAGACTGGCGCCGCGCCCGGAGGGGACGCGGCGCATGAGGTTTTCAATTTACCATTCGGCGCATTGGACGTTCGACGGATCAGGGAATGATCCGGGTGTATTTCGTCCCTTCGAGCGTCGCACCGACACGCAGGCCCGCCTGGCCGAAGACCGCCGCAAGGATCGGCGAGCGCAGGGTGTTGGAGTCCGCGGCGATCGAGTCGCCCTGTTCCTTGACCACGTATTCGAGGTCGGCGCCCGCGGCCCAGCCGCTGCTGCGGCGGAATTCCTCGAGAGCGGCATCCGTCATGAAGAACAGCACATGCGCATATTGCTGCGCCCCGGCCTGAAAGCCCGCGCTGCCCTTGACCGCCGAGTAGTAATCGACCGTCGCGCCGTTGATGCGCAGCGCACCACGTCCATACGCGCCGCCCAGCACGAAGCCCGCCTCTGTCACCAGTGGCATGACCAGCATGCCCGATGCCCGTTCGGCAATCTGGATGGTGTTGGGATAGGAGGTGTACATCTCGTTGAGCGTGGCGTTGACGCGCGCGTCGATCATGGTGGCGTTGTTGTTGCCGACACCGTTTCCGCACGCGGCGGTCAGCGTCAGGCTGGCCATGCCAAGAACGAGGCCTCGGCGGGTCAGCCGGGAAGAATGGGAACTGCTCATCTCTGTCTCTCGATTTTTTGCCTGAAAGCCGGGTTATCCCGGTCTTTGCGTGATAGTACGCCGATGGCCCCGCGGTGTCACGCGCCAAGCAGGCCGTGTTCGGCGGGATTCTGCCCGCTTTGGCGAATTTTCTGCTTCAGCCTTGAAGGATGCGGGCAACGGTCGGTGCGAAATAGGTCAATACCCCGTCGCAACCGGCCCTGCGAAATGCCATGAGGCTTTCCAGCATGACCTTTTCACCATCGATCCAGCCATTCTGCGCCGCCGCCTGAACCATCGCGTATTCACCGGAGACCTGGTAGGCATAGGTCGGCGCGCCGAACGTATCCTTCACCCTGCGGCAGATATCGAGATAGGGCATGCCCGGCTTGATCATGACCATGTCGGCACCCTCGGTCAGGTCGCGTTCGATGAGGCGCAGTGCCTCGTCGCTGTTTCCGGGGTCCATCTGGTAGGTTTTCTTGTCGCCCTTGAGCGCGCCCGACGCTCCGACAGCGTCACGAAACGGACCGTAGAAGGCGCTGGCATATTTTGCCGCATAGCTCATGATCGTAACCCGGCTGTGCCCTGCCTTTTCCAACGCCGCGCGCATCGCGCCGATACGGCCATCCATCATGTCAGACGGGCCGATGATATCTGCGCCTGCATCGGCCTGCGCCAGCGTCATCTTGACCAGTGCTTCGACCGTTTCATCGTTGACGATCTCGCCATCGACGACGAAGCCGTCATGCCCGTTGATGTTGTAGGGGTCGAGCGCGACGTCTGTCATGACGGCGATATCGGGCGCGGCCTGCTTGATCGCCCGGATCGCCCGGTTCGAGAGGTTGTCGGGGTTCCAGGCCTCTGCGCAGTCTTCGGTCTTGAGCGATGGGTCGGTGTAGGGAAAGAGGCAGATGGCGGGAATGCCAAGCGCCTGAGCCTCGGTCGCGGCCTTGGCGATCAGGTCGACGGAGCGGCGCATCACGCCGGGCATCGAGGGAACCGGCTCTTCCTGCCCTTCGCCGTCCCGGACGAAAACCGGCCAGATCAGGTCATTCACGCTCAACTCGTTCTCGCGTACCAGCCTGCGCAAGGCGTCCGACTGGCGTACGCGGCGGAAACGTGTGGCGGGGAAGGCGGCTTGGCTCGGTCGCATCGGGCTCTCCTGTCAGAATGCCCTCAGGGATGCACCCGGCCAGCCCCCTTGTCCAGTCCAGTTCTAGAGAAGCGGGCGCCTCCGCGTCACGCGCGGGTGACGCGGCAGGCCGCTGAGCCTGAAGGCCGTGAGGGACCCGGTCAGAGGGGTTTCGGAGTGACTGGCGCACACTCGCCCTCTGGGCATTTTCGATCCTGCGCGCTAGAACCGCCGGAACAGCGATTTTGGGGATCGGGCAAAGATGGAATGGTACGGAAACCTCTTCGAGGTGATCGACATGCGGTCATTCTCGAACCTGTGGTTCTGGATCGCCCTTGCCGTCACGTGGTCCTCGGCGAGTCACTGGGTGCTGGGCGTGCCTTACGACATGGTTACGCGGGCCCGGCGCGCTGGCGGGCAGCTTGAGACCGATCTTCGCGACCTGACCCGGATCAATGTGAACCGTATCCTTTACATCGCGGATGTATCGGGCATCTGGCTGCTTGGTATCGTTTGTTTCTGTCTGTCGGTGCTTGCAACGCTTGGATTTCTTTACGGAGTCGAATTCGCGCAGGCGCTGTTCCTGATCGGGTTTCCATTGTCCTTTGTCGGTCTTTTGAACCTGCGCACCGCGCGCAAGATCTGGGCCGAAGGCACCGGATCGCCGGATTTGATGAAACATCTGTCGCGGTGTCGGACTTATACCCAGGCGATCGGGATGGTCTCGATCTTTGTCACGTCGCTGTGGGGCATGTATCAGAACCTGTCGATCGGCGTTCTGGGCTGAAGCGCGCAAGGAGTATGAGATGAGTGCAGCGAACCACATCCAGGTGGGGGGCGCGCCCGAAGGGTTCGACGCGCAGCTGATCCTCAAGGAAGTCGCCCGGACGGGTGGGAGTGTCCTGCATGTTGCGCGGGACGATAAACGGCTTGATGCGATGCGCTCGGCGTTGACCTTCTTTGCGCCGGATATGCCGGTCTTTGTCTTTCCGGGGTGGGACTGCCTGCCTTATGACCGCGTCTCGCCCAACGCCGACATCTCGGCAGCGCGAATGGCGACGCTGGCCGCGCTTGTGCACCAGATGCCCGAACGGTTCGTTCTGTTGACGACGCTGAACGCGGCGACCCAGCGGGTGCCAGCACGGGACGTTCTGCGCGAGGCGGCCTTTACCGCGCGTGTCGGGGGCCGTGTCGACGAGGAGGCATTACGGAATTTCCTTGTTCGCATGGGGTTTTCGCAGGCGCCCACGGTGATGGAGCCGGGGGATTATGCGATCCGGGGCGGGATCATCGATATCTATCCGCCGGGCGAAAGCGGTCCGGTGCGGCTGGACCTGTTCGGAGACGTTCTTGACGGTGCGCGGCGCTTCGATCCGGCTACGCAGCGGACGACCGAGAAACTGGACGTGGTCGAACTTGCGCTTGTCAGCGAGGTGATTCTGGACGACGCTGCGATCACGCGGTTCCGACAGAATTACCGCATCGAATTCGGTGCCGCGGGAACCGACGATCCGCTTTACGAGGCGGTAAGCGCAGGCCGGAAGCATGCCGGGGTTGAGCATTGGCTGCCGTTCTTTCACGAGCGGCTCGAAACCTTGTTCGACTACATCCCGGGCGCGACAGTGACGGTGGACGACCAGGTGACGCCCGCGCGCATCGCGCGGTGGGAAGGGATCGCCGACCAATACGAGACGCGCCGCCTGGCGTTGAAGGATCGCAACCGGATGGACACGGTCTATAAACCCGCTCCGCCGGAATTGCTGTATCTCGACGAGACGGCGTGGGACACCGCTGTTGCCGATCGCCGCGTGATGCAGTTCAGTCCGTTGCCACGGGCCAGCGGGCCGGGCGTCATCGACGCCGGTGGACGGATCGGACGGAATTTCGCACCGGAGCGTCAACAGGAAAACCTGAGCCTTTTTGGTGCCTTGGCGGATCATGTTCGCGCAAAACTGGACGCCGGCCCGGTGCTGATCGCCTCGTATTCCCAAGGCGCGCGGGAGCGTCTGACCGGCCTGATCGAAGACGAGGGACTGGCAGAGGCAATTCCCGTGCGTGACGGCACGCGCATCGGCAAACGCGGTTTGCACCTTGCGGTCTGGGCGCTGGAGCACGGGTTCGAGACACCCGAGATGGCAGTGATCTCGGAACAGGATGTTCTGGGAGATCGGTTGATCCGCGCGCCGAAGAAACGGCGCAAGGCCGAGAACTTCCTGACCGAGGTGCAATCGCTCTCGCCCGGCGACCTGGTCGTGCATGTCGATCACGGCATCGGACGGTATCGCGGCATGGAAGTGGTGCAGGCGCTTGGAGCGGCGCATGAGATGTTGCTGCTGGAATATGCCGAGGAGGCCAAGCTTTACCTTCCGGTCGAGAATATCGAGCTCTTGTCGAAATACGGGCATGAGGAAGGCCTGCTGGACAAGTTGGGCGGCGGGGCATGGCAGGCGAAGAAGGCCAAGCTGAAGGAGCGTATCCGCAAGATGGCCGACCGCCTGATCCGGATCGCGGCCGAGCGCGCGCTGCGCAAGGCACCGATCATGGATCCGCCGCCCCACGCCTGGGAAGAGTTCAGCGCCCGGTTCCCCTATCAGGAAACCGAGGATCAGTTGCGCGCCATCGAGGATGTGCTTGGCGACATGACCAGCGGGCAGCCGATGGACCGCCTCGTGTGCGGCGATGTCGGCTTTGGCAAGACCGAGGTTGCGATGCGCGCGGCCTTTGTCGCGGCCATGTCGGGTGTACAGGTGGCGGTGATCGCTCCAACCACGCTTCTTGCGCGCCAGCACGCGGCAAGCTTCAAGGAGCGTTTCCGGGGCTTTCCGCTGGAGGTTCGACAGCTGTCGCGTTTCGTGTCCTCTAAGGAGGCGCAGAAAACGCGTGAAGGGCTGGCGAAGGGGACGGTCGATATCGTCGTGGGTACTCATGCGCTGCTGGCCAAGTCCGTGAAGTTCCAGAACCTTGGCCTGTTGGTGATCGACGAAGAGCAACACTTCGGCGTGGCGCACAAAGAACGGCTGAAACAAATGCGCTCCGACGTGCATGTGCTGACGCTGACAGCAACGCCTATCCCGCGTACCTTGCAGCTGTCGCTGACGGGTGTTCGCGACCTCTCGATCATCGGCACGCCCCCGGTCGATCGCCTCTCGATCCGCACCTATGTGAGCGAGTTCGATGCGGTAACGGTCCGCGAGGCATTGTTGCGGGAGCATTATCGCGGTGGCCAGAGCTTTTACGTCGTGCCCCGTATCAGCGACCTTCCCGAGATCGAGGAATTCCTCAAGGCGCAACTGCCGGAACTGACTTATGTCGTCGCGCATGGCCAGATGGCGGCGGGCGAGTTGGATGACCGGATGAACGCCTTCTACGATGGCAAGTACGACGTGCTTCTGGCGACGACGATCGTGGAATCCGGGCTCGACATTCCTACGGCGAACACGATGATCGTGCACCGCGCTGACATGTTCGGACTGAGTCAGCTATACCAGATCCGCGGACGGGTCGGACGATCCAAGACACGGGCCTATGCCTATCTGACGACGAAACCGCGCGCCCGCCTGACGCCCGCGGCAGAGAAGCGTCTGCGGGTGCTGGGCTCGCTGGATACGTTGGGCGCGGGGTTCACGCTCGCCAGTCAGGACCTGGACATTCGTGGCGCGGGCAACTTGCTGGGCGAAGAGCAGTCCGGCCAGATGCGCGACGTGGGTTACGAACTTTATCAATCAATGCTGGAGGAGGCGATTGCCAAGATCCGCGCGGGCGAGATGGAGGGTTTGTCGGATGCGGACGACCAATGGGCACCGCAGATCAATCTTGGCGTGCCGGTCCTGATACCCGAGGACTATGTTCCCGATCTCGACGTGCGGCTGGGTCTTTACCGGCGGCTGAGCAGCCTGACGACCAAGGTCGAGCTGGAGGGCTTTGCGGCCGAGTTGATCGACCGGTTCGGCACGTTGCCGAAGGAAGTGAATACCCTGCTGCTGGTCGTGCGCATCAAGGCCATGTGCAAACGAGCAGGGATTGCCAAGCTGGATGGCGGGCCGAAAGGGGCCACGATCGAGTTCCACAACGACAAGTTCGCGTCGCCCGAAGGGCTGGTGGCTTTCATCCAGGATCAGAAGGGCCTAGCCAAGATCAAGGGCAACAAGATCGTCGTGCGGCGCGACTGGAAGAACGATGCCGATAAGATCAAGGGTGCCTTTGCCATCGCGCGCGACCTTGCCGAGAAAGCGCATACGGCCAGGAAGCAAGCCACCGCCAACGCGCAGTGACTGGTCAGAAGCGGAAACGAAAGAGGGGGCCGATCTGGCCCCCTTGCGTCTGATGTCTGTGCCTTCCCTGTATCAGGCGTTGGCTTCGCGGATCTTATCGGCGGCATCCTTGTCGTAGGTGACGCCGTTTTCCTCGAAAAGCTTGTCGAGCTCGCCGGACAGCGTCATCTCGGTGATGATGTCGCAACCGCCGACGAATTCGCCCTTGACGTAAAGCTGCGGGATGGTGGGCCAGTCGGAATAGTCCTTGATGCCCTGGCGGATCTCTTCGTCGGCCAGCACGTTCACGTCCTGGTAGTCGACGCCCATGTAGTTGAGAACACCCGCCACGCGCGAGGAGAAGCCGCATTGCGGCATCGACTTTGTGCCTTTCATGTAGAGCACCACGTCATTGGAGGTGACGGTTTCGCTGATACGGTTTTTTGCGTCGGTCATGGCATTGCCTCTTCACTGCGCGTTTGTGTCGAAACGATCGGGACGTTTCGCATGACATAAGGCCGCAGGTGCGGCAGGGCAACCGCTCACTTCCTGTTGGACAGGTGTCCCGGTGCGCTTTCGTCGAAGTCGAACATGGCCCGATTGTTCCTGGAGGGGCCGTAAAGGTACCAACGCCGCAGCTCGAGCCAGGTGGCGCGCAGAAAGATCAGAAGGAATGGCAGCATGAGAAGCGCCAACAGCGGGTGATGTTCCATTCCGGCCAGCGCCTGAAAGGCGGGCACGGGACCATTCAACATGATGGTCTACCTTGTTGTTATGAAAGACAATGCAAAGGTAGGTTTTTCGGTGGGGCGCTACAAGGCTGCATGCTTGTTACGCTACGTGGCCGCGTCGGACGTACCGACGGCACGAAGCGCGCCGCCGGCTGTTTCACTGTATCACTCGGGTGCCTTGGTCGTCAGCGCAAGCGCGTGCAATTCGCCTGCAGGGCCGTCCATCTTGCCCTTGAGCGCAGCATAGACGGCGCGCTGCTGCTGAACGCGGTTCTGACCGCGGAAACTTTCGTCGATGACCTCTGCGGCGTAGTGGTTTCCGTCGCCCGCGAGGTCGGTAATGGTGATTTTCGCATCCGGAAAGCTTGCCCGGATCAACGCCTCGATTTCATGGGCTTCCATGGCCATTTGGGTGTCTCCTGATAACTGCCTCAAGGTTTACGGCGCGGCGTCGCGGCGCGCAAGAGAGCGCGGGTGGCCTTAGGCGACCACCTCGGCAAATCGCGTGCGGTAAAGGGTAGCGAGATCGGCTAGCGGGGCATCGGAACTGCCGACGCGAACGCGGTCCCCGGTGAACCTGCCAACACTGGTTACGGTCACGCCGGCTTGTCCGGCCGCTATCATCAGCGCCTCGGCCTGGTCGAAATTGCAGGCGACAAGGTAGCGGGCTTGGTCTTCTCCGAAAAGGATCTCTGTCGGGGCATCATCCAGCGCGATGCCGACTCCCGCGGCCTCGGCCAGCTCGAATGCAGCGAAGATCAATCCGCCGTCCGAGATATCGGTACAGGCCTTGATGAGTTCGCGATTGTCGCGGATGAAATCGCCGTTTCGTTTCTCGGCCTTGAGGTCGACAGACGGGGCGTCGCCATCCTCGCGGTTGAAGACCTCGGCCAACAGGGCGGATTGACCGAGATGGCCGGTTGTTTCGCCGATCACCAAGACCATGTGGCCCTCGCGGACTTCGCATCCGATGATGTCTTCGGCTGATTGAAGGAGACCCACTGCACCGATTGTCGGTGTCGGCAGGATCGCCTGACCGTCAGTTTCGTTGTAGAGCGAGACGTTGCCCGACACGATTGGCATGTTCAGCGCTTCGCAGGCGGCGCCGATACCCTTGATGGCGCCAACGAACTGTCCCATGATTTCGGGCTTTTCAGGGTTTCCGAAGTTCAGGTTATCGGTCGAGGCAAGGGGTAGGGCACCAACGGCTGTCAAGTTGCGATAGGCCTCGGCCACGGCCTGTTTGCCGCCCTCGACGGGGTTCGCGCGCACATAGCGGGGGGTGACATCCGACGTGAAGGCAAGATGTTTGTCCGTTCCATGAACCCGCACGATTCCCGCGCCCATGCCGGGCGTGCGGGCCGTGTCGGCCATCACCATCGTGTCGTACTGCTCGTAAACCCATTGTTTCGCCGCGTAATTGGGTGAACAGAGCAGTGCGCGCAAACCGTCGATCGGGTCGATCTGGGGCACGTCGGCCAACGGCTCGGCCTGCGGCGTCGGCTCCCACGGGCGGTCGTATTCGGGCGCCTGACCCGAAAGCGGCGAGAGCGGCAGGTCGGCCTTGACCTCGTTACCTTGCATGATGAGAAATCGGTCCTCGGCAATCGTTTCGCCAACGATGGCGAAATCAAGGTCCCACTTGTCGAAAACCGCCTTGGCCTCGGCCTCTTTCTCGGGGCGCAAAACCATGAGCATGCGCTCCTGGCTTTCGCTCAGCATCATCTCGTAAGCGGTCATATTCTCTTCACGCTGGGGCACGTGATCGAGGTTGAGGCGAATGCCCAGACCGCCCTTGTCGCCCATTTCCACCGCGGAACATGTCAGGCCGGCCGCGCCCATGTCCTGGATCGAGATCACGGCACCCGTCTGCATCAGTTCAAGGCACGCCTCCATCAGGCGCTTTTCGGTGAATGGATCACCGACCTGAACGGTGGGTCGCTTTTCTTCGATCGTGTCGTCGAATTCGGCGCTTGCCATTGTGGCGCCGCCGACACCGTCGCGCCCGGTCTTGGCGCCGAGATAGACCACGGGCATGCCCACGCCGGATGCGGCGGAGTAGAAAATCTTGTCGCTGTCGGCCAGCCCGGCGGCAAAGGCGTTCACGAGGCAATTGCCGTTATAGGCAGGGTGGAAGCGAACCTCGCCACCGACGCAAGGCACGCCGAAACAGTTGCCGTATCCGCCGATCCCTTCGACAACGCCATTGACCAATTGGCGGGTCTTGGGATGGTCGGGTTCGCCGAATGACAACGCGTTCATCGAAGCGATGGGGCGCGCGCCCATGGTAAACACGTCGCGCAGGATGCCGCCCACTCCGGTCGCCGCGCCCTGGTAGGGCTCGATGTAGGAGGGATGATTGTGGCTTTCCATCTTGAAGACCACGGCCTGTCCGTCGCCGATATCGACAACGCCCGCGTTCTCACCCGGGCCGCAGATGACCTGGGGGCCGGACGTGGGCAGGGTGCGCAGCCATTTCTTGGAGGACTTGTACGAGCAATGCTCGTTCCACATGGCCGAAAAGATACCCAGTTCGGTAAAGCTGGGTTCGCGCCCGATGATCTGAAGGATGCGGTCGTACTCGTCGGGTTTCAACCCGTGATCGGCGATCAGGTCGGGTGTGATGGCGGGCTCTTGCATGTTCGGGCGCTTCCCTCTCGGCGTCGGTCGCCACGTCTTTAGTGCAAGGTCGGGCCGGTGGAAAGACCCGCGCGCGCGGCGCGTCGCTGCCTTTGCCCGCGCAAAGAAAAAGCCCGGACCGCGAGCGGACCGGGCAGGTTTGTCTTTCGATTGTTCTGATTGTTATCCGCGGTGGGTCAGTCGACGACGACCACGTTGTAATCAGGCGCGGTCTTGTCGGCGGCGTGGCTCAGCAGGTAGGTGCTGATGGCGTCGGCGCTCCAGGTGAGTTCGATCGAGCCACCCGATTCCCACATCTCGTCGAGCGCAAAGATCCAACCGGCCACGCCATCGACAGCGCCTTCGTCGAACATCACGTGGATGCGGCGGTCGCCAGCGGCGTTCGCATCGACCTTGGTCACGTTGCCGATCTTCATGCCGGTCGAGTCGTAAACCGGGTTGCCGACGAATTCGACATTCTCTTCAAGGAAGGTTTCGTCAGCGTCGCCGCGCGTTGCGCTCTCGGTCAGGACCAGGGCACTTGCACTGGTGGTGGCAAGGGCAAGAGCAGCCGCGGTAGCAAAGATGCGTTTCATGGGTCTGTTCCTTGTGCTGTTGTGCCGGAATAACGGCGCCTGACAGGAATAGTTCCCGGGAAAATTCGGGGTCCAGTATTCAAAAACGCTGGCCCACGTAGATGTATAGGTTGGTTTCGGACCGGTCATTCCGGCTGACATCGACCGAGAAATCAAGGGGGAATTGCTTGGACACGCGATAGCGGGCGCCAAGTCCGTAAGCGCTGTGCGTGCCCCCGGCATCAAGCGTATCGAATTCCGATCCGGTCTGGCCAATACCGCCGAAAACCACGCCGCCGATCCGTTCCGTGAACCTGTGGCGCAGTTCGACCTGCAGCGAGGCAGATCGAAAATCCAGCAGTTGGGTGGCCGAGAACCCGCGAAAGGCATCCGTCGTTCCCAGCCCGCACTGGTCGAAAAACGGCGTTTCCTGCGAGGCAGCACATAGCGAGGCGCGGGCGGCAATCACGCCGCGTTCATATGGTCGAAAATAGGTCGTGAAATTGGCATAGGCCTTCTGGTAATCCTGAACCAGACCCGACAAGGCGATGCCATGCGCTGCCTGGAACCCAAGGTGGTGCCCGGTGGTGGGATAGATCGAATCGTCGCGCGTGTCCCATTCTGCGATCACCCCTACATTCGCAACCTCGACGGCGAGGAACTGGTCGAAAGGAGGCGGGATCGGCGGCAAGCCGGGGCTGGCGGGGGCAATGCTGGTGTCGAGGTAGCGGACGCTGGCACCGAAAGACAGGTCTGGTGTCACACCGTAGGACAAGGCGATCCGTCCCAGGATACCGTCCTGCCTGATCGGGAGGACACCCGGATTCGTATAGAGGTCGTATTGAACGTCCGCCTCGGCGCCAAGCAGCCTGAGGATCCACCGGTTTTCGCTGAAATAGAAGTTCGCGGCAAATCCGGCCGCCATGCTGCCATTGTCGGAACGTAGGCCACCGATGCCGATGACCGACGGTTTGGAGCTTTCGTCGAACTGGAAAAGATAGCCCAAGCCGATAGCCAGACCCGAGCCAATGGTCGGGTTTGAGAACGGGATAGGTGCGACCACCAGAGAACCGTTTCGAAAGCCGACGGCGTCGGCCTCTTGCGTTTGCGAGACGGGGCTGACCGACGTGTCGAGAATACCATCGCGCGTTTGGGCCGCCGCGGGACTTGCGGCGAGAAAGACGCTGCCGAGTAGCAAAGTGATGCTTGCGAGGCGTTTCGAGAGGTATTGACCAAACATCATCCCGACCTTCGATGAAATCCAAGTCGGCAGATCGGGCGGGCGATCCGCCCGACTTGCAGACGATTATTCCCGTTTGGCGATTTCCTGGTTGACGACCTCGCCGGCAGCGGCGCCGATGGCAGCTTTCTGCTCCTCCGAGATATGTTCGGCCTCTTCCAGGCCCGGAATGGCGACACGCACCTCGCGGCGGGCAAAGTCGATCCCGTTCTCGGCAAAGGCTTTCTTGACCCGGTTGTAGATCTCTTTGCGCAGGGTGAACTGTTTGCCGGGCTTGGCCATGAACTTGCCGCGGATGATCATACCGACATCGTCGAAGTCGAAGACGCCCTGGCTTTTGAACGGCTGCAGGAAACCATCCTTGTGCTCGGGTTCCTCCATCATCTCGGCGCCGATCTTCTTGAAGATTTTCTTGACCTTGTTTGGATCGGTGTCGAAGGGAACTGTGAACTTCAGCTTCATGATGACCCAGTCGCGGCTGAAGTTCGTAAGCTTGGCGATTTCGCCGTAGGGAATGGTGTGGACCGGGCCGCGATGGTGGCGCAGTTGCATCGAGCGGATTGAAATCTTCTCGACCGTGCCGGTTGTGCCGCCGACATCCACGTACTCGCCTACGCGAAAGGCGTCGTCGATCAGGAAGAAGATGCCGCCAACGATGTCACTGACCAGTTTTTGGGCACCGAAACCAATGGCCAGACCCATGATACCGGCACCGGCGAGCAGCGGCGTGATGTCGAGACCAAGCGCGCCAAGCGCCAGCAATCCGAAGATAACCGCGATCGCAACCTGAGCGGTCACCCGAAGCAATGGCAATACGGTGGCCAGACGCGAGCCGCCCGCGCCGCCGCCTTCGCCGGCCTCTTCGTCGGGTTCGGCACCCGCGGTCTGTTCCTTGGCGAGCCTCCGGTTGATCCAGAGCGAGACCACCTCGTTGATGATGTAGCCGATTGCCAGGATGATCAGGAACTCGACAATCGCGGCGCTTTCATTCTGATCGGTACCGGCAAGCGCGCGCAGGTCGATATCCCAGACATCGGCGATCTGAAGCACGACGAAGATACCGGCGAGAACCCGGCCAATCCGGATGAAACTGCGCTTGGTCGATTTGTAAGCACGCTCGGCGACGGGCCCGGTGCCGATCATCGGCGGTTGGGTATGCCTGACGACGCCGCGGATCAGCGTGTCGATTGCCGGGGCCATGAGCAACCAGAACATGGTTACGAAATGCGCGCCGCCGGCTACGGCGGACAATAGATCGCGGTTGCCGGTGGCCGCCACGATCTCGACGATCAGCCACATGACAGCCGAAACCCCGATGGCGAAATAGGGATACAGATCTGCGACACGTTCATCGAAGTTGGTCCGGTCCGGATCGGTCCCGCGCATCATGTCGCTGAGGCCTTCGCGGGCGGTCCAAGCAATCAGAGCGATATAGAGATGGATCGCTGTGTTGAGCCAGAATCCAAGGCGCATTTCACCCATCGGAACGCCGTTCAACGCATTGAAGCGCACGATGAACAGGGTGAAGCCGATCAGAAGGAACAGCCCGATCTGATTGCGATGCAGATAAGTTGCCCATTTGTCGCTTACATTCACCATGCGCAGATCGGGGCGTTCGGGTGCCAGGATGAAGCGGGAAATGGCACCACCAAGGCGAGGGAGCCAGATCAGGTAGAGTACGAAAGGGGAGGCATAGGTGATCTGTTCCGGTGTCAGCAGATAGCGGCCAACAAGGACGAGGGTGTAGTAGAAGACCACCAGCCCAAGCAATTCGCGGCAGAACCGGCGGAAGAGAAAGCTGACAGCGCCGCGCAGATCGGCTGTTGCACCGGCTTGCGTGTCCCTTATCCAGCGTCTTGTCCAAAGTCCCACGGCCATTTCCGCAGCAAAGCCGATGGCAAGCGCCAGAAGGGTGAAGCCGAAGAGTTGCAACAGGCCTGTCGAACCGAAGGTGTCGGCAAAGTTCGCGAAGGATTGCACTTGGTTGCCGAAGAGGTTGGGGACCTTGCGCAGCACGTCCAGCCACGAGGCAAGAATAGCGCCGACCGTATCCTGAGCGATGCTCAGAAGCCCTTGTTCAGGCGCCGGAGCCTCTGCACGTGCGGCTGCAACCGCGTCGAGCCGGTCGAGGAGCAGGGCGCGTACCTCGTCGTCCGACATGCGGGCAACCAGATCGTCCACCATTTCCGGGGTCAAGTCCTCTGGCACCACGGGCGCCGCCGCTTCGGTCGAACTGCCCATACTTGTGGTGCCTGGAACCTGTGCCAGTACCTGGCTTGTTGCGAATAAGAGAAAGAAAACGCTGCAAACGAATTTCAGAAAAGACGTCACTGTAGCCCCCGGTCGAAGTCCATTGCCCAAAAGGTCCGGGCAAGTTTAGGGGACGTCGCGACAGGTGCCTAATGCCAACTCTGAAAAGTTGTGATTTTTCCCGCGCGACAGGGCGTGTCGGACACAGAACAAAAAAAGGCCGAGCACTAAGCTCGGCCATAGTCCAACAGGGAGGTATGAAGATGATGAGCAATGATGCGCCATCGCCTTCGAGTGCCGATTTAGGCGGCGGTCTGTGAACGATCAAGGAAAATAATGTCGCATATGCAGCATTGCTGATATGCTAACAGTGCATAGCTATTGAGGAGCTATAATTTCCCGAGATCCCTCAACGTCTTGCGGTGAGCAATTATCTCGTCCTGAACGAAGTCGCGGAAGGCTGAAATGCGCTGTGAATGGCGCAGCTCTTCGGGGTAGGCGAGATAGACGGGCACGTCCGCCGAGACAATGTCGGGCAGAACCTGGACAAGGGCCGGGAAATCCTCGGTCACGTAATCGGGCAGCACGCCAATGCCGAGATCGTGCAGAACACCCTGCAGGACACCGAAGTAATTGTTCACTGTCAGCAGAGACGATGGGTTTGCCGTCATAAGGTGCTGTACGAGCGTTGCGCCCGCGCCAACCTGCGCCGCTGACGGGTTTTGACACACCAGCCGGTGTTTTGCGATGTCTTCGATCGACTCCGGTGTGCCGTTGCGCGCAAGGTATTCGGATGAAGCATAAAGTGCCATTCGGACCGTCATCAGGCGCTTGCGGATGAGGTCCGCCTGGCTGGGTTCCTTCATTCGGATCGCGACATCCGCTTCGCGCATCGGCAGGTCCAGAACCCGTTCTTCTAGCATCAGGTCGACCTTGAGCTCGGGATATTTCTCATAAAGCGCGGGCAGGCGGGGGGCCAGCCACAGGGTGCCGAAACCGAATGTGGTCGTAACACGCAGTTCGCCGAACACCTCCTCCTCGCTGTCGCGAATACGCGCGGCAGCAGCGTCGAGTCGCTTGGACATCGCGGATGTCGCGTCGAATAGCAGCTCGCCCTGTTCGGTCAGGATCAACCCGCGCGCGTGCCGATGAAACAGCGTCGCGTTAAGCGATTCCTCGAGCGCGCGCACTTGGCGGCTGACGGCAGATTGCGACAGGTTCAGCTTGTCCCCGGCATGGGTCAGGCTGCCTGCGTCGGCCACGGCGTGAAAGATTCTCAGCTTGTCCCAGTCCATTGATCCAGTTTCCGAAATCCGGTTCGCGTCCTATATCAGATGGGAGTGATTTGTCACAATCAACTGACATACCGTTGCGGAACTGCGAAAATACCTCTATAAAGGTCAGTAATTGTGACCCAATATGCCCATAAGCTGGGCAGCCAATCGACGTTGGGAGGCGTCCGATGAGCAAGCAGAAGATTTCCCTCACCGACCGTTACGACCTTGAGAAGAGTCCCGTCCTGCTGAACGGCACGCAGGCGCTTGTCCGGCTGATGCTGATGCAAAAGGCGCGCGACGAGGCGGCTGGGCTGAACACTGCGGGACTTGTAACCGGCTATCGTGGCTCTCCACTGGGGGCGGTGGACCTTCAGATGACGCGCGCGCAAAAATACCTGAGCGCAGCGGATGTCACGTTTCAGTACGGATTGAACGAAGATCTGGCCGCGACGGCGCTCTGGGGCTCTCAACAGGCGGGTTTGCGCGGCGACGGCAAGTATGACGGGGTATTCGGCCTTTGGTATGGCAAGGGACCGGGTGTCGACCGTTCGGGCGACGCCATCCGGCACGCAAACAATGCTGGCACCGCCCGGCACGGTGGGGTGCTGATGGCCATGGGGGATGACCATACCGGCGAAAGCTCGACAGTATTGCACCAGTCCGAATGGGCGCTGATGGATGCCTACCTGCCGATCGTAAGCCCGGCAGGCGTGCAGGAGATCCTTGATTACGGGATCTATGGTTTCGCGCTCTCGCGTTTCTCCGGCCTTTGGGTTGGCCTCAAGACGATGAAGGACACGATCGAGGTGACATCGGTCGTGGATGGCAGTGCTGACCGCATGCAACTGGTCGAGCCGAAATTCGATATGCCCGAAGGTGGGCTGAACATCCGCCTGATTGACGACCGTACCGCGCAGGAGGCGCGGATCATCGATCACAAACGTTATGCTGCAGAGGCGTTCAGCCGTGCCAACAAAATCGACAAGCGCGTTTGGGGCAAACCCGGTGCCAAGATCGGGTTCGTCGCGGCCGGCAAGAACTGGCTGGATCTTGTCCATGCTATGTCGTTGCTGAACATCGACGAAGCCGAGGCCGAACGACTGGGCATCACGACCTACAAGATCGGCCAGGTATTTCCGTTGGACATGCAGGGTTTCCACGACTGGGCCGAGGGGCTCGACCTGATCGTCATCGTCGAGGAAAAGCGCAAGCTGATCGAGGTTCAGGTCAAGGAAGCCATCTTTGACGACCGGCAGGGCCGCCGTGTCTATGGTTGGTACAAGGGCGGCGCGGGCGGTATGCACCGCGAAGAGCTTTTCCCGACCCGCGGCGCGCTGGACCCGATCATGATTGCCGAGAAACTTGGCGAGATCCTGATCGAAGAGGGCCGCGACACCGATGGGGTCAAGGCGGGCATAGCCGCCATTCAGGACGCCCGTCGCAACGACAACGCCACCGAGATCGCCGCGCGTCTGCCCTATTTCTGCTCTGGGTGCCCGCACAATACCGGGACCAAGATTCCCGAAGGTAGCCGCGCCTATGCTGGGATCGGCTGTCACTTCATGGTTCAGTGGATGGATCGCGAGACGACCGGCTTTACCCATATGGGTGCAGAGGGTGCGAACTGGATCGGCGAAGCCCCGTTTTCGACAACCAAGCATGTGTTCCAGAACCTCGGCGACGGGACGTACAACCACTCCGGCGTGCAGGCGATCCGCGCGGCACTCGCCGCGGGTACGAACATCACCTACAAGATCCTTTACAACGATGCCGTCGCCATGACGGGCGGTCAGGAGAACGAGGGCGGTCTGAGCCCCGAGCAGATCGTGGCCGAGTTGAAGGCCATGGGCGTAAAGGAACTGGCCGTTGTCTACGACGAAAAGGAAGACGTGAACTTTGCCGCGATGCCCAAAGGGGTGCCGACGCATGAGCGGGCAGAGTTGATGAACGTGCAGGAGCGCATGAGAGAGGTCGAGGGTGTGTCGGCCATCGTCTACATCCAGACATGTGCTGCCGAAAAACGTCGCCGTCGCAAGCGCGGTACGTTTCCCGATCCCGACAAGCGTGTCTTCATCAACACGGATGTCTGCGAGGGGTGCGGCGATTGCGGGGTGCAGTCGAACTGCGTCTCGATCGTTCCGAAAGAGACCGAACTGGGCCGCAAGCGCGCAATCGACCAATCCAGCTGCAACAAGGATTTCTCGTGCCTCAAGGGGTTCTGCCCGTCCTTTGTGACGCTGGAAGGGGCAAAGATCCGCAAGGGGCCGACCACCGACCTCGATCTGCCTCATCTGCCGATGCCCGAACTGCCGGCGATTGACGGCACGCATAACGTGGTGATCACGGGTGTTGGAGGCACCGGCGTCGTGACCATCGGGGCGGTTCTGGCGCAGGCTGCGCAGATTGACGGCAAGGGTGCGGGAATGATGGAAATGGCCGGCCTCGCCCAAAAGGGCGGCGCAGTTCATATCCATTGCCGGCTGGCCGAAAAGCCGGAGGATATCAGCGCGATCCGGGTCGCCACCGGGGAATGCGACGCACTGATCGGCGGCGATCTGGTTGTAAGCGCAGGGGCCAAGACCATCGGGTTGCTGCGCTCTGGCAGTTCCGGCGCCGTGGTGAACAGCCACGAGATCATTACCGGCGATTTCACCCGCAATACCGAGTTCCAGATCCCGACCGACCGGCTGTCGCTGGCGCTCGAGGCGCGGTTGAAAGACCGTCTGGACCTGTTCGATGCGTCCGAACTGGCGCGTGTCGCCATGGGCGATGCCATCTTTTCGAACATGATGGTGTTCGGTGGCGCGTGGCAGCGTGGCCTTCTTCCCATCAGCCACGATGCCATCGTGCAGGCGATCGAACTTAATGGCGCCGCCGTCGAAAAGAACTTGCGTGCCTTTGAGATCGGGCGTTGGGCCGTGCTGCATCCCGCCGAGGTCGAGAAGCTGCTGAAACCTGCGACCGTGGTCGAACTGCCCAAGACACCGGAGGATCGCATCGCGTTCCGCGAGAAGCACCTGACCGAGTACCAGGGCAAGCGGCTTGCCAAGCGCTATGCCAAGATGCTCGACGGGGTCGAGGACCGTGAGCTCAAAGAGGCGGTGGCGCTTGGCTATCACAAGTTGCTTGCCTACAAGGACGAGTACGAGGTCGCCCGCCTGCTGCTCAAGAGCCGTGACAAGGCTGCGGACGAATTCGATGGAGATCTGAAGATGACCTTTCATCTCGCTCCGCCGATGCTGGGCGGCAAAGGGCCGGACGGTCGGCCAAAAAAGCGTGAGTTCGGTGAATGGATGACCGGACCGATGCGCCTGCTTGCCGGTTTGAAGGGGCTGCGAGGCACGCCGCTGGATGTGTTCGGCTACACTGCCGAACGCCGTATGGAACGGGCGCTGATCAAGCAGTACGAGGCCGACATGGCCGAGATCCTGCCCAAGGTCACGCCCGCAACGCGTGACGTTGCAATCGCCCTTGCAAAACTGCCACTCGACATTCGGGGGTTCGGCCCGGTGAAGGCTGCAAACGAAGCGAAAGCTGCGAAGCGCCGCGAGGAACTGCTGGCAGCCTTCCGCCAAGGCGGTCCGGACCTGCGAAAGGCGGCTGAATAATAAATCGTCACGTCGTCGTCACATGTTCTATGCAACTGTATCATCCGCCCGTATTCAGGCGGGTGATTCTAGGAGAGAACAGGAATGCCGTCGCGCCACCACGTCGCTCGGGACATAAGCTATGCCCATTCGGCCGCCACCAAGGGCGGGCGGGCCATGATCCGGCTGATGGAAAACACCACCGGACGGATGCGATTGATAAAACGGGCGGACGGTTACGCGGACGAGGTTGCCGCAGGCCGTGATTTCTGGGAGGTGATGGTCGAGCGGTACGGCCTGTCGCTTGAAGTGGTCGGCGGGTCGCTGAGGTCTATACCGCAGGAACGCCCTGTCATCCTGATCGCGAACCATCCTTACGGTATATTGGACGGTTTGATGATGGGGCACATCCTTGCGCAGACGCGCGGCGATTTCCGCATTCTTGCTCATCGCGTGTTCCGCAAGGCGGAGGACCTGAACAGGATAATCCTGCCGATCTCGTTCGATGAAACGAAAGAGGCGCAGCGCCTGAATGTCGAAACCCGCAAGACGGCGCTGAACTACCTGAGCGAAGGGGGCGCGATCGGCATTTTCCCCGGCGGGACCGTCAGCACCGCCGCGAAACCGTTTTCCCATCCGATGGATCCCGGCTGGCGCGGGTTCACCGCAAGGATGGTCGCGAAGTCAGACGCCGTTGTGGTCCCCGTGTTCTTTTGCGGCCATACCACCCGGTTGTTCCATATCGCTAGTCACCTTCATTATACCTTGCGGATGGGCCTTTTGATCCGTGAATTCAAGAAACGCGTCGATGCGCCCGTCCAGGTCGTGATCGGCAAACCGATTGACCGCGACATTCTTGACCCGTTGTCCAAGGATTCGAAGCGGATGATGGATTTCCTGCGCAAAGCCACGTATGAGCTGTCTCCGACACCGCTGAAATCATATGATTACGGCTACGAGTTCGAGGACAGGCACCGCGCCTGAAAGGCAAATGGCAGTTGGCATTTTCGATTCCGGCCTGGGCGGTTTGACCGTTCTCGAGGCCGCCAGACAGCGTCTTCCCGATGTGCAGTTCCTGTATTTCGCCGATAGCGCGCACGCTCCATACGGCGTCCGCGATGCCGATGATATCTACCAGCTGACGAACCGGGCAGTGCATGAGCTCTGGTCGCGCGGTTGCAACCTCGTGATCCTGGCGTGCAACACGGCGAGTGCCGCGGCGCTGCGCAGGATCCAGGAAAACGGCGTTCCCGAGGGGCGGCGCGTACTGGGCGTGTTCGTTCCCCTCATCGAGGCGCTGACCGAGCGGGAATGGGGAGATAATTCGCCGCCACGGGAGGTCGAAACCAAGCATGTCGCTTTGTTCGCGACGCCCGCCACCGTGTCGAGCCGCGCATTTCAGCGCGAGCTCGCTTTCCGGGCCATCGGCGTCGATGTCGAAGCGCAAAGCTGTGGCGGTGTGGTCGATGCCATCGAGGAAGGTGACATGATCCTTGCCGAGGCTCTTGTGCGCAGCCATGTTGAGGCATTGAAACGCAAGATGCCGCATCCCGAGGCCGCGATTCTGGGCTGCACCCATTACCCGCTGATGCAGGACAGCTTTCAGCAGGCGCTTGGCGCAGATGTAAAGGTGTTCAGCCAGGCCAAGCTTGTTGCGGACAGTCTTGCCGATTATCTCTCGCGACATCCCGGTATGGAAGGTGAGGGTGAAAGCGGGTATCTCACAACGGGGGATCCCAACCGTGTGAGCGATCGCGCAACGCGGTTCCTCCGACGAGAGATCCGGTTTCAATCGGCCTGATCCGGCTGCCTTTTTTCCCTGCTGTACAATGACTTACGGCAACTTTCTGATGTTACTTTGAGAGGTCACGCATGACCCACAAGATCGCGATCCTTGGCGCCAGCGGATATACCGGCGCAGAACTTGTCCGGTTGATCGCTGGACACCCGAACATGGAAATCGTTGCACTTGCTGCCGAACGAAAGGCTGGCCAGAGCATGGCGGACGTGTTTCCGCATCTGCGCCACATGGACCTGCCGCGCCTGTGCCGTATCGACGAGATCGATTTCGGCTCGGTTGATCTGTGTTTTTGTGCCTTGCCGCACAAGACCAGCCAGGAGATCATCCGTGATCTTCCGAAAACGCTTAAGATCGTGGATCTTTCAGCCGATTTTCGGCTGCGGGATCCCGATGCCTATGAGACGTGGTACGGAAACCCTCACGTCGCGCTGGAGTGCCAGGAAGAGGCTGTATACGGCCTGACCGAGTTCTACCGTGAAGAGATTTGCGCAGCGCGGTTGGTGGCTGGCACAGGGTGCAATGCTGCTACGGGACAGTATGCATTGCGTCCTTTGATTGCGGCAGGAGTGATTGGTCTGGATGACATCATCCTCGACCTGAAGTGCGGGGTGTCGGGAGCAGGGCGCGCGCTAAAGGAAAACCTGCTGCATGCCGAGTTGTCAGAAGGAACGAATGCCTATGCCGTTGGCGGCACGCATCGGCATCTGGGAGAGTTCGACCAGGAGTTTTCGAAATTGGCGGGCCGGCCGGTCCGGGTTCAATTCACACCTCACCTGATACCGGTCAATCGTGGTATACTCGCCACCACCTACGTGAGCGGCAATGCGCAGGACATCCACGATACCTTGACTGCGGCCTATGCCGACGAAACCTTTGTCGAGGTGCTTCCATTCGGCCAAACACCGTCGACCCATCATGTGCGCGGTTCGAACTTTTGCCATATCGGTGTAACGGGTGATCGGATCGAGGGGCGCGCGATCGTGGTTGCCGCGCTGGATAATCTGACAAAAGGTAGCAGTGGCCAAGCATTGCAGAATGCGAATTTGATGTTAGGTGAGGAAGAGGTCACGGGCCTGATGATGGCCCCGTTATTCCCGTGAGGTAGCCATGAAGTCGCTCAAGAAAAAGCGCCGGATCCAAGTCATCGCGCTGGCTTCGGTCGCGCTTGTCGTTTCGACCGGTCTGATCGGCTACGCGATGCGGGACGGCATCAACTTCTTTCGGTCGCCCAGCCAGGTAATGGCTGAACCGCCGCAGCCTTCGGAAGTGTTCCGAATTGGCGGCCTAGTCGAGGAAGGGTCTATCATCCGCGGTCAGGGCGAGACTGTACAGTTCGTCGTGACGGATGGTGGCGCGAGTGTTCCCGTCAGTTACACGGGCGTGCTGCCTGATCTGTTTGCCGAGAACCAAGGTATGGTCGGCACGGGAAGTTACGTGAATGGTGTGTTTCAAGCCTCTGAAATACTTGCGAAACATGACGAGACTTACATGCCAAAAGAGGTCGTGGACGCGCTCAAGGAACAAGGCGTCTACAAGGAGCCCGGCGAAAGCTGACCTTCTTCTTACCTGAGGTTTGAGGGGGGTACTGGCGCAAATAGCGTTGCGCCATGTCGGTTCGCAGCGTCATCTGTCTGTTCAGCTTTCTCGCGCAGCAATCTTCGCATCGCTATGCGGAGGCTTTCATGCAGACAGTACGGCAAATCGCGCAAGAGATCGTGGCGCGAGAGGGCGGCTTCGTCGACGACCCTGACGATCCGGGCGGGGCCACCAAGTACGGGGTCACGATCCACACCATGCGTCGGTTGGGCCTTGATCTGACCGGCGACGGGATGGTTTCGGTACAGGACGTACGTGCGCTGACGCGCGAACAGGCGGTCGAGATATTCCTCGAACACTACTTTGAGCGCCCCCGCATTGGTGCCTTGCCGGCCGCACTTCAAGCATCGGTTTTCGACATGTACGTGAATGCGGGCGCTAACGCCGTGAAAATCCTGCAAAGGCTTCTTCGGTCCATGGGGTTCGACATGGCGGTCGATGGGGTAATCGGCCCGCGCACAATCTCGGCGACGGCCAAGGCGGCGGTGCCCGATGCAATGGCGCTGCGCGATGCTTATGGCGTTGCACGGAGAAACTACTATTTCCGCATCGCCGACCGGCGTCCGGCATCGCGCAAGTTCGCGCGCACCCGAATGGGCGGCAAGGGCGGTTGGATCAAGCGGGCCGAGGAGTTCCTGTCTCCACGCTATCATCTGAGCGCGGCAGAATTTCAGCGGAGGATTGCGGCATGGGTTTGATCCATCAGGCCGTCAACCTGCTCTTCGGCGGCGGGACGAACGTCGTCAAGGAGACGGCAGAGGTGTTCCGAGAAAACGCGGAAGCGGGGGCAGCACGTGCCGCCGGAATGCGGGAACAGGCGCTGGCGCAGCTTGCGTCCGAATTCGCAATGGCCCGCAAGGGTGGTTTCGATCGGTTCATGGATGGGCTCAACCGCCTTCCGCGTCCGGCTCTGGCATTGGGGACCCTTGCCCTCTTTGGGGCAGCAATGGTGGACCCGTTGTGGTTTGCCGAGCGAATGCAGGGTATTGCGCTGGTGCCCGAGCCTCTGTGGTGGCTTCTGGGGGTCATCGTGTCATTCTACTTCGGTGCGCGGCATCAGGCGAAGACACAAGACCTTCAGCGCGAGCTTGCGGCCACGCTGGCGCGCGCGCCTGATGTCATCGGGAACATAAACGGCTTGCGAAACATATCGCACGGATCGCCTCGGGCTGCTGATGCGGGCGACGATGCCGACGTCACGATTGATATACTCCGACCCGAGGCAAATGCCGCGCTGGAGGACTGGCGCAAGCTGAGACGCGCGTGAGCGGGTTTCCTCCCGCGACATTGTGACTGCGTGCCGAGGCCGAAACCCATTGGCCCCGGCGCGCGCCGGAATTATACCTTTGGGCATGGTTACTGAACTCGGTCACTTCGCCCTCATTCTTGCATTCATGGTCGCCATCGTGCAGGTGGTCGTCCCCTTGGTTGGCGCGCATAAACGGTGGCCCGGCTGGATGGCCGTGGCCGAGCCTGCCGCGAATGCGCAATTCCTGCTCACGGCGTTCTCCTTTGCCGCGCTTGTCTGGGCATTCGTCACATCGGATTTCTCACTTAGGCTGGTGGTGCTTAACAGCCACTCCGCGAAGCCGATGATCTACAAGATCAGCGGAACCTGGGGCAATCACGAAGGCTCCATGCTGCTCTGGGTTCTGATCGTGACATTGTTCGGTGCGATGGCTGCGTGGTTCGGTGGCAACCTGCCGCCAACACTGAAAGCCCGGGTTCTGGCGGTGCAATCGGCCATCGCGGTGGCCTTCTTTGCCTTCATCCTGTTTACGTCGAACCCGTTCCTGCGCCTCGCGGTCCCGCCTTTTGATGGACAGGATCTGAACCCGCTTTTGCAAGATCCCGGCCTCGCGCTTCACCCGCCGTTCCTTTACTTGGGATACGTGGGGCTCTCCATGGCGTTTTCCTTTGCCGTGGCAGCCCTCATCGAAGGCCGGGTGGACGCGGCATGGGGCCGTTGGGTGCGCCCGTGGACGCTTGCAGCATGGGTTTTCCTGACCATCGGGATCGCGTTGGGGTCATGGTGGGCTTATTATGAGCTTGGCTGGGGCGGGTTCTGGTTCTGGGATCCTGTGGAAAACGCGTCCTTCATGCCCTGGCTTCTGGCTGCCGCACTCCTGCATTCGGCAATCGTAGTGGAAAAGCGGGAAGCCCTGAAAAGCTGGACGATCCTGCTGGCGATTCTTGCCTTTGGATTCTCCCTGATCGGAACGTTCATCGTACGCTCAGGCCTGCTGACCAGCGTGCATGCATTTGCCAACGACCCGGAGCGGGGCGTTTTCATCCTGATGATCCTTGCCTTCTTTACTGGCGGTGCGCTGATCCTGTTCGCGGCGCGCGCACAGGCGATGGAAGCCAAAGGCGTGTTCGGTATGGTCAGCCGAGAGAGCGCGCTGGTTCTGAACAACATCCTGCTAGCCGTCTCGTGCTTCGTGGTTTTTGTCGGAACGCTTTGGCCCGTCGTGGCCGAGATGTTCTTTGATCGCAAACTTTCGGTGGGTCCTCCCTTCTTCAACGCGGCCTTTTCGCCTTTCATGGTTGCGCTTGGCCTCGCCCTGCCGTTGGGCTCGATGTTGCCGTGGAAACGCGGTCGGCTTGGGCGGGTGGCATGGTCCCTGCGTTACGTTTTCCTTCTATGCGTCGCCGCTGCGCTGCTGATTTGGGTGATGCAAACCGGGCGGAGCGCCCTTGGCCCGGTGGGCGTATTCCTTGGCGCTTGGATAACGGCAGGCGCGGCGATGGACCTGTGGGGCAGGACGGGCAGGGGCGGCAGCTTTGCACGTCTGATGCGTCTTCCCCGTGCCGATTGGGGCAAGGCGGTCGCGCATACCGGACTTGGCGTTACCATGTTTGCCGTTGCCGGGTTGACGGCCTGGCAAGTCGAAGACATCCGCGTCGCGCAGATCGACGAACCGTTCGAGGTTGGCAGTTTCACTCTTACACTCGAAGACGTACGGCGTGGCGAGGGCCCGAATTACCTGACAACGATGGGCATCGTGAACTTGCAGAAAAACGGTCGGGACCTTGCGGTGCTCACCCCGGAAAAACGAAACTATCCCGTAGCCCGCATGCCTACGACTGAAGCCTCGATCGATTATCGGATCATGCGTGACGTCTATGTGGTTATCGGCGATCGGCAAGATAACGGTGGCTGGACGATCCGCACCTACATAAAGCCCTTTGCGAACTGGATCTGGGCGGGGTGCATCTTGATGGCTCTCGGTGGTACGCTCAGCCTGTCGGACAGACGGTTCCGGGTCGCGGCCGGCGCACGTAAAGCGCCCACCGGAGGAGTGCCCGCGGAATGAAACGCCTGTTGCTGGTCTTGGTGTTGATGGCTGCACCGGTTTGGGCGGTTCAACCTGACGAGGTGCTCGAAGACCCGGCGCTGGAAGAGCGCGCCCGCGACCTCAGCCAGGGGTTACGCTGCCTTGTCTGCCGAAACGAGAGTATCGACGAAAGTAATGCCGAACTGGCACGGGATCTGCGGCTTCTGGTTCGTGAACGTCTGGTTGCCGGGGACAGCGACGACGAAGTGATCGAGTTCGTGGTGGACCGGTATGGCGAATACGTTCTGCTGCGGCCCACCGTGACCGGGGCGAACTGGTTGCTCTGGCTGGCCGGACCCGCAATGCTGGTGCTGGCTGGCGGAGTCGGATTTGCTTTCCTGAGGTCGCGCTCCAAAGGTGTTGCACCGCAGGAGGCTGCGCTGAGTGACGAAGAACAGGCCCGCCTGAGGCGCATTCTCGAGGAGTGACGCGCGGTCCCTCTTTCTTCGATCCCGGGCTTGGGCCAGTCTGCGCCAAACTCATCCGAAGCGAGGCGCGAAATGGAATACGATACGATCACGCTCGAATTTAAGGACGGTTTGGCGGTTCTGACACTGAACAGGCCGGACAAGATGAACGCGCTGACCGGGCGGATGCGGGCAGAAATCACCCACGCCATGCAGGACGCAGCCAACAAGGCGCGTGCTGTCGTTCTGACCGGGGCAGGTGCTGCTTTCTGTACGGGACAGGATTTGGGTGACGGTGCGGCCGGTGGCAAAATCGACCTCGAACGAACTTTGCGTGATGAATACGAGCCGATGCTGGCTGCGATTTATGATTGCCCGGTTCCGACGATCGCCGCGGTCAACGGCCCTGCTGCCGGGGCAGGGGCCAATCTCGCGCTTTGCGCCGATGTCGTGATCGCCACCGAAAGTGCCTATTTTCTTCAGGCATTTGCCAGGATCGGTCTCTTGCCGGACGCCGGTGGCACGTGGTTCATGCCGCGTAACATGGGCCTTGCAAAGGCCATGGGGGCGGCCCTGTTCGCGGACAAGATTTCGGCCCGTCAGGCCGATGAATGGGGAATGATCTGGGAAGCAGTAGACGACGCGGAGTTCGAGGCGCATTGGCGCAAGCGCGCATCGTACCTTGCGGCAGGGCCGACCGAGGGCTTTCGCGCCATCAAGAAGGCAATTCGCGGCAGCTTTGACCAGACCCTGACCGAACAGTTGTCAACGGAGGCCCATTTGCAAGGCGAGTGCGGCGAGACGCGGGATTTCCGTGAGGGCGTTTTGGCCTTTCTCGAAAAGCGCCCGGCCTCTTTCGAAGGCCGTTGATCCCGAAAGGCGCGCGCAGTGGTGTGCGCGCCGGCTTGGGTTTTCGAGCGGATCAGCCTCTGCGTCGGCCCCGACGGCCGCGCCGCTCCGACACTGGTTGATCCTCGCCGGTTCCGTCGCTTGCTGACGTAAAAGGCCCGATCGCGTTGGTGATCTGGTCCAGCGTCGGGCGTTCGCCGCGCTCGGTCGTGTCGAGCGCTTCACGCATCTTGCGCAGATGGCCGGGCATTGTTCCACAGCATCCGCCGATGACGCTTGCGCCTGAATCGCGGGCCATCCGGGCATAGATTCCCATCAATTCGGGCGTGCCATCGTAATGGATATGGCCGTCGACATATTTGGGAATGCCGGCATTGCCCTTGGAGATGATCGGCCGCTCCGTTCCCTGTGCGACAAAGCCCAGAACGGTTCGCAGGATATCCGAGGCGCCGGTACCGCAATTTGCGCCGAAGGCCAGCGGCGGGTTGGGAAGATCCTCGACCAGTTGTGCAAGATCAGCCGATGTCACGCCCATCATGGTCCGGCCTGCGGTGTCAAAGCTCATGGTCCCGCACCAGGGCATGTCAGCCAGCGCGAATGCCTCGGCCGCGGCGCGAAATTCCTCGGGGGCCGAGATGGTTTCGAGCCACAATACGTCGACACCCCCCTCCTTCAATCCGTCGGCTTGCTCATGGAACATCTCGACGGCAAGGGAATGGCTGAGCGCGCCGACCGGTTCCATGATTTCCCCGGTCGGACCGACGGAGCCTGCGACAACGATCTTGCGCGCGGTCTTGTCCGCGACCTCGCGGCCGAGTTCGGCGCCGACGAGATTGAGTTCGCGCACGCGGTTTTGCGCGTCGTGGAGCTTGAGCCGTGCGGCAGTGCCGCCGAAAGTGTTCGTCAGGAACAGATCGCTGCCCGCGTCGACGGAGCCTTGGTAGAGCGCGATGATCTTTTCTGGAGCGTCTGTGTTCCACAACTCTGGCGCATCGCCTGATTGCAGGCCCATCTGGAACAGGTTGGTTCCTGTCGCGCCATCGGCAAGAAGAACACCAAGCTTCTCGAGCTGTTCGGAAAAGGCGTTTGTCATGGCTGTCATCCCGTCGTCGGGCCCGCTTGCAGCAGGCCAGAAAGTCAGACGCCCCGTCTGACATGGACGGGGCGTCAAAGCAAATTCGTTCCGCTCATGATTACCATGAGCCGGATTGCGTGATCAGTCGATCTCGGACATGATCTGGGCCTTGGCTTGGGGCAGTAGCTCGGCCATCTTGGCGCGGATCGTGTCGGCGTCGGCCAGTCCGTTCAGATCGCCTTCTACCTTGCGCACGACGTCTTCGTGCCCTGCTTCCTCGAAATCGGCCAGAACGACGGTTTTGGCGTATTCCTTGGCTTCCTCTTCGGATTTGCCCATCAGGCCGGCGGCCCAGAGACCCAGCAGCTTGTTGCAGCGCGCCTGCGCCTTGAACTGCATCTCCTCATCATGGGCGAACTTGGCCTCGAAAGCATTTTCGCGATCGTCGAAGGTGGTCATGTCGGGACCTCGTTGCTGTCATGTCGTCGTTAGAACCGGTATGGCCTCGGCGCACGCGAGGCGCAAGAGGATATGATGCGGCAAAGCGGCCCGGATGGCCGGGTTCGGTGAGTTGGCCAGCTTGCGGCAATGGGGCGCTTGCACTAAGAGGGCGCGATATGAGCGGGACTCATGGTCCCTGATGATCCGGAAAGGACGACAATGGCGCGTCGCAAGAAAATTTACGAAGGCAAGGCCAAGATCCTGTACGAAGGACCCGAGCCGGGCACGATCGTCCAGTATTTCAAGGACGACGCCACCGCCTTCAATGCCGAGAAGAAGGACGTGATCGAAGGCAAGGGCGTTTTGAACAACCGTCTGAGCGAATTCTTCATGTCCGGTCTGAACCAGATCGGTGTGCCGACGCATTTCATCCGCAGGCTCAACATGCGGGAGCAACTGGTAAAGAGCTGCGAGATTGTACCGCTCGAGATCATCGTGCGCAATTTTGCGGCTGGTTCTATGTCCAAGAGACTGGGCATTGAAGAAGGGACCCAGCTACCGCGCCCCGTCATCGAGTATTGCTATAAGGATGATGCGCTTGGCGATCCGCTGGTAAGCGAAGAGCATATCGCGGCGTTCGGATGGGCCAGCCAGCAGGACATGGATGATATCGTAAGCCTGGCCTTGCGGGTTAACGATTTTCTGTCCGGCGTGATGCTTGCCGTCGGAATCCGGCTGATCGATTTCAAGATCGAGGTCGGCCGGATCTACGAAGGCGATTTCCAGCGACTGGTCGTGGCAGACGAAATCAGCCCAGACAGCTGCCGTCTGTGGGACATCGAATCCGGCCGCAAGCTGGACAAGGACGTGTTCCGCCGTGACCTCGGCAACCTGACGGACGCCTATTCCGAGGTTGCACGGCGCCTCGGCGTCATGCCGAAAAGCCCGGCGGCCAAGCCCACTCTCATCAACTGAGCGCGGGCGTATTTCGAGAACACCAACGATCTGACACCCCATCGCGGGGACAAGGCTGAAGGACGAGGCGACATGAAGGCAAGGGTTCACGTGATGCTCAAGACCGGGGTGCTCGACCCCCAGGGCGAAGCAGTCCGCCACGCGTTGGGTGCGATGGGTTTCGACAAGGTCGAGGGCGTTCGGCAAGGCAAGGTGATCGACCTAGAACTTGCAGAGGGCACGACAGAGGCCGAGGTCGCCGAAATGTGCGAAAAGCTATTGGCCAACACGGTCATCGAGCGCTACGAAATCGACCTGGACTGACGAAATGCGCGCAGCCCGTCTGACCGCTTGGCGCGAGCCGCTCGAGATTGGCCAGGTTGCCGATCCGACCCCGCCCGAAGGTGGTGTCGTGTTGCGGGTACTTGCTTGCGGCGTTTGCCGTTCGGACTGGCATGCCTGGACCGGTTCCGATCCGGACGTCGTTTTGCCGATGATTCCCGGGCACGAATTCTGCGGCGAGGTTGTTGCGACCGGAGCGGGCGTGGCGCGATGGAAGACGGGCGATCGGGTGATCGCGCCTTTCATCCTCGCATGCGGGCGGTGCGGCTATTGCGCCGAGGGGCATCAGACGGCCTGCGACAACCAGGTTGTACCCGGCTTTACCTGCGACGGGGCGTTTGCGGAATATATCGCGGTGGCGCATGCCGACACCAACCTGACGCAGCTGCCCGAGACGATGCCGGCGGAAATCGCTGCCGCACTTGGATGCCGCGTGACCACCTCCTGGCAGGCATTGGTCGGACGTGCGCAGTTGAAGCCCGGTGAATGGCTTGCCGTGTTCGGAGGGGGCGGTGTCGGAATTTCGACGCTCTTGCTCGGGCGTGCTCTGGGTGCGCGGGTGGTGGTGGTCGATGTCGTCGAAGAAAAGCTGGCTTTTGCAAGGACGCTCGGGGCGGACGCGGTTGTCAACGCTGCAGACGCGAATGCCGTTGAAGCCATTCGCGAGGTGACCGGCGGCGGTGCCGATGTATCGGTAGAGGCGCTCGGGATCGAGGTCACGACCGTTGCCGCCATGCGCAGCCTTCGCAAGCTTGGCCGAATGGTACAGATCGGCATGCCGGCAGGTGAACATAGCGCGATGACCTTGCCGATGGATGCACTCTATTCCGGGCAGCTGACATTGCAGGGAACGCGCGGAATGCCCAGCTGGCGCTATCCGTCACTCATTTCCTTGATCGAAGGGGGGCATGTCGACTTGTCCCCGTTGGTCACGCGCAGGATTGCCTTGTCGCAAGCCAGCGATGAGCTTGCGGCCTTTGATCGTCCGGCACCGCCGGGTGTCGCCGTCATCACCGATTTCGCCAGCTAGAAGGGATTTTCCACATGCGTGCCGCAGTAATCGTTTTTCCGGGTTCCAATTGTGATCGAGACCTTGCGGTTGCGTTCGAACGCGAGGGTTTCTCGGTCGACATGGTCTGGCACAAGGATGCCTCCCTGCCAGACGGAGTGGACATCGTGGGCGTTCCGGGCGGGTTCTCCTATGGGGATTATCTGCGCTGCGGCGCGATTGCAGCGCAATCGCCGATCTGCCAGGCCGTGAAAGCCCACACCGAGCGCGGCGGATATGCCATCGGAATTTGCAATGGCTTCCAAGTTCTGACCGAAACCGGAATCTTGCCCGGCGCGCTGTTGCGGAATGCAGGGCTCAAATACATCTGCCGTACCGTGCCGCTGGTCGTCCGGACGACTGATAGCGCCTTTACCGCGGGCTACGGCAAGGGGGATGAGATCATGATCCCAATCGCGCATCATGACGGCAACTACTTCGCGGATGACGATTCGATCTCGCGTTTGCAGGGCGAGGACCGGATCGCCTTTACCTATGGGGATAATCCGAACGGGTCACGTGCCGACATAGCGGGGATCCTGTCTGACAACCGTCGCGTCCTTGGCATGATGCCGCACCCCGAACGGGCGGCGGACGAAGGCCATGGCGGCACCGACGGAACGGCGCTCTTCCGCGCATTGGGTGGGGTCTTCGCGACCGCGTGACTTGAGGTCGCGCCGCGCGGCCCGTAGCTTGGTCACATGAGTTCCAAGCGTTCACAAGGCAGCAAGCCAGCCCTTGCCTGGCCGCGATCCGGCCCGATCACCTGGCGTGTCCGGGCTGCGCTTGGCGTGTTCCTGCTGGTGGCCGTTGCCACGATCTGGATATCGAACAACTTCCTGACCAATCGGTTCACGGAAAGCACGCGCAACCGTGCCGAATTGCGGCTTGCGCTCTATTCCGGAAACCTGATCAGCGAGCTTCAGCGAAACTCCATTGTTCCGCAATTGCTGGCGCGCGACCCCACGCTGATCGCGGCACTTCAGTCGAGCGATTTCACGATGTCGACCCAGCGGTTGATATCCTTCGTCGAAGAGATCGGTGCAGCCTCATTGATGCTGTTGGACCGGGACGGTCGGGTTGTTGCCGCAACCGACAGGAACCGGCTTGGTGAACAACACCGCAGCGACGCCTATTTCGTCGAGCCGCTGCGATCGAATTCAACAGTGTTTTCGGTCATTCCGCGCGAGGCCGGCGGCTATAGCTTTACCTACGCGCGTCGGTTGGAGCAGGGCGCCGAGGTGCTTGGCGTCATCGTCGTGGAGGTCGGGCTTCAGAAGTTCGAAAGAGCCTGGGCAGGCATTTCGGATGCGGTCATGGTGACGGACAGCACCGGAACCATCGTTCTTGCCACCGAACCGCGCTGGCGGGGATTGAACGAACAGGAAGCGCTGCGTCGTCAACCTCCCCAAGGGGCCATCCAGCGTGCGATCAGGGCCACGGCCGATTGGACGGCGCTGCCTGCGGATGCGTATCTGCAGGGCGAGGCGGTGATGCGGATGCAGACACGCATTCCGTTCCGCGGTTGGACGATGACGTCTTTCACCACCTATGCTTCGATTCGCGAGCGTGTGAACGGCGTCCTCGCGCTGGAGATCATGGGCTTTGCCATCCTGCTTTCGCTGGCCTTTTACGCGCTCAGTCGAAAAACCGCTTTGCGCATGGCGCTGTTTCAGCGCGAGTCGGCAGAGCTTCGCGCGTTGAACACGCGCTTGCAGCGGGAAATCGCCGAGCGTGAACGGGTTCAGAAAACGCTGGAAGTGGCCGAACAGACGCTGGCGCAAAGCTCGAAACTCGCCGCATTGGGCGAGATGTCAGCGGCGGTCAGTCATGAACTGAACCAGCCTCTTGCAGCGATGAAAACCTATCTCGCCGGTGCGCGGCTTTTGCTGAGACGCAACCGGCCCGAGGAGGCGCTGGCCAGCTTTGGCCGGATTGACGACCTGATCGAGCGGATGGGGGCGATCACACGACAGTTGAAGTCTTACGCTCGCAAGGGCGCCGATGCGTTTTCCCCTGTAAACATGGGGGATGCGCTTGCGGCATCATTGTCGATGATGGAGCCGCAGCTGCGCCAGAGACATGTGAAGATCACCCAGATCCTTCCTGACCAGTCCGTGCGTGTGATGGGCGACCGGATGAGGATCGAGCAGGTGATGGTGAACCTCTTGCGCAATGCTCTGGACGCTACCAAATCTGTTGCTGATCCCGAGGTCGAGATCATCCTGGCGGTTGGGGAGACCGCCGTTCTGACCGTGCGTGACAATGGGCACGGCATCGAGGATATCGAGAGCCTGTTCGAGCCGTTCTACACGACCAAGCAACCCGGAGATGGCGTTGGTCTGGGGCTTGCGATCTCATCGGGGATCGTGAACGACCATGGCGGACGTCTGATCGCACGCAACGGTCAGCATGGCGGCGCCGTTTTCGAGATGCAGCTGCCGATACTTGAAGAAGATGGCGTAAGAGCCGCTGAATGACGAGGAAATGCTATGGCACAGGCCATGAAGATCGCGATCGTTGACGACGAGCAGGACATGCGCCAGTCGATCAGCCAATGGCTGGCCCTGTCCGGTTACGACACCGAGACATTCTCAAGCGCGGAGGAAGCGCTCAAGGTGCTGGGCCCGGATTACCCCGGTATCGTGATTTCTGATATCCGCATGCCTGGTATGGATGGAATGCAATTCCTGAAAAAGCTGATGGGATCGGACAGCACGCTGCCGGTGATCATGATCACAGGGCATGGCGATGTGCCGATGGCTGTCGAGGCGATGCGCGTCGGCGCTTTCGATTTTCTCGAAAAGCCTTTCAATCCCGACAGGATGTCCGAACTTGCCAAACGCGCCAGCAACCATCGGCGGCTCACCCTGGATAACCGCGCATTGCGCCGCGAACTGTCCGGCGGCACCCAGATCATGAACAAACTGATCGGCGCCAGTCCGGTGATGGAGCGGCTCCGAGAGGATATTCTCGATCTTGGACAGGCTGACGGTCATGTCCTGATCGACGGAGAAACCGGCACGGGCAAAACGCTGGTAGCGCACGCCCTGCATGCGGTCGGCAGCCGCGCAGGCAAGAAATTCGTTCTGGTTTCGTGCGCCGCTCTTGAGGAGGACGCCCTGTCCAAGCGTCTCTTCGGCCCGATGATGCCGGAGGATGCGCAGCTTCCGGCTATTGAGGAGGCTCGTGGAGGAACGCTGGTCCTTGAGGATATCGAGTCGCTGAGTGACACTTTGCAGGCACGCTTGCTGAACGTGATGAACGAACAGGGTACTCCGGCCGAAACGCGTATCGTCGCAATCTCGAACCTCCAGGAAGCAGGCAAAACGAGCGAAGACGTTTTGCGCCCTGACCTTTTTTATCGCCTCGCGGCCCTGCGCATCACGATGCCGCCGCTTCGCCAGCGTGGTGAGGATATCCTGACGTTGTTCACGCGCCTGTCCGAGCAATTCGCTGATGAGTACGGCTGCGACGCGCCGCAGGTGAGCGCGCAAGAAGCGGCGCAACTGTTGCAGGCGCCGTGGCCCGGCAATGTCCGGCAACTCATCAACGTGGCTGAGCGCGCGGTGCTGCAATCCCGGCGTGGGTCGGGGACCATAGCCTCGCTTCTCATGTCGGATCACGAGGAAATGCAACCGGTCGTGACGACCGAGGGCAAGCCGCTGAAAGAATATGTCGAGGCGTTTGAACGGATGCTGATCGACAACACGATGCGACGGCACAAGGGCTCGATTGCCGCCGTGATGGACGAGCTTTGTCTGCCGCGTCGCACACTGAACGAAAAGATGGCAAAATACGGGTTGCAGCGGGCCGACTACCTGTAATCCGGGGACCGGGCGCCTTGATGCCCGGTCGAATTTTTCGCCATTGTCTTTTCCTCACGTCTCCCCTTAAGGTGTAGGAACGGTCGGCCGCCCAGAGTGGCTGGGCCGGTTATTCTGAGATTCGCTGCCTGCCGGATGCCACGAAGGCAAGAGGCAAGCAGACCGATTGTGCCCCAAGGGGCTATGAGTGCCTTCGCCCGGCTCCCCGGGTGAAAGGAAAAAATGGGCGGGTAACGCAGGCAGATGCCTCGGCCCGTCGGAGAAGAACCGCGATGACGCGCGCGCGACGATTGAATGAAAGAGCAGGGGGCGGCATGACGACCACGCCCTGCGGTGCGCCGTCCGAGATCGCCCTGACAAGACACCTCCCCAGACGCGCCAGGCCTCCCGGTCGGGCGCGCCGCGCGCGTTTGGCGCGGTGCAACAAGGACATATGGCAAAGAAAATGCTCATTGACGCCACCCACGCGGAAGAGACCCGCGTCGTGGTGGTGGACGGAAACAAGGTCGAAGAGTTCGATTTCGAATCCGAGAACAAGCGTCAACTCGCAGGAAACATCTACCTCGCAAAGGTAACCCGCGTCGAACCTTCGCTGCAGGCGGCATTCGTGGACTACGGCGGGAACCGACACGGGTTCTTGGCCTTTTCCGAAATCCATCCGGACTACTATCAGATCCCGGTTGCCGACCGTGAGGCGCTGATGGAAGAAGAGCGCGCCTATGCCGAGGCGATGAAGGCGCGCGACGAAGACGAGGACGAGAAGCCCAAGCGCCGCTCGCGCGGACGTTCGCGCACCAAGGCCGCCGAGGCACAGTCACAGGATGCCGTCGAAACCCGCGAAGTATCGGACGAGATCCGCGGGATGGAAACCATCGATCTCGCCGAGGATGAAACCGACGAAGCTGAGGTGCCCGAAGGCAGTTCGCCGATGGAACGCGTCGCCGAGACCCCGGTCGAGGAACCGGAGGACCACTCTGCTGAAGCGAGCGCGGAGGATGCGACCACTGTCGAAGCGGAGGCCGATAGCGCCGAAGCTGAGGGTCAGGCCGGTAACGAGCCGTCGGACGGCGACGAGGCGGCAACCCGCGAAGTTACCGCTGACAACGAGGATGCTGCTGACGGCGACGAAAACGGTGACGACGATCACCGGGATGCCGCCGCCAAGGATGACAGTATCGAGTCCGTCGCGGATGACGACGATAGCGAGGATATTCGTCCCCCGCGCAAGCCGCGCCCGCGCCGTTACAAGATTCAGGAAGTGATCAAGGTCCGCCAGGTCCTTCTGGTTCAGGTCGTCAAGGAGGAGCGCGGCAACAAGGGTGCAGCTCTTACCACTTACCTTTCGCTGGCTGGCCGTTATTGCGTGCTCATGCCAAACACCGCGCGCGGTGGCGGCATCTCACGCAAGATCACCAATGCGGCCGACCGTAAGAAACTCAAGGATATCGCGGCCGAGATCGACCTGCCAAAGGGCGCGGGGTTGATCATTCGGACTGCGGGAGCCAAGCGAACGAAATCCGAGATCAAGCGTGACTACGAGTATCTGCAGCGGCTTTGGGAACAGATCCGGGAATTGACGTTGCGCTCGATCGCGCCGGCGAAAATCTATGAAGAGGGCGACCTCATCAAACGTTCGATCCGTGACCTTTACAACCGCGAGATCGATGAAGTTTTGGTCGAGGGCGATGCCGGGTATCGCATCGCCAAGGACTTCATGAAGATGATCATGCCGTCGCACGCCAAGAACGTGAAGCGGTATGAAGACGCTCTGCCACTCTTTGCGCGCTATCAGGTGGAAAGCTACCTGAACTCGATGTTCAACCCGACCGTACAATTGAAGTCGGGCGGTTACATCGTGATCGGCGTGACCGAGGCACTGGTGGCAATCGACGTGAACTCGGGCCGTGCCACCAAGGAAGGCTCCATCGAGGAAACGGCGCTCAAGACGAACCTCGAAGCCGCCGACGAAATTGCACGGCAACTGCGTCTGCGCGATCTTGCGGGTCTTATCGTGATCGATTTCATCGACATGGATGAGCGCAAGAACAATGCCGCCGTCGAAAAGCGCGTCAAGGAACGGCTCAAGACGGATCGGGCACGTATTCAGGTCGGGCGAATCTCGGGCTTTGGCCTCATGGAAATGAGCCGTCAGAGGCTGCGCCCCGGCATGATCGAGGCGACGACGCAGCCATGCCCATCCTGTCACGGAACCGGCCTTATCCGTTCCGACGACAACATGGCCCTGTCGATCTTGCGCCAGATCGAGGAGGAGGGCACACGCCGCCGGTCCCGCGAGGTGCTGATCCGCTGCCCCGTGACCATCGCAAATTACCTGATGAACCAGAAACGCGAGCATATCGCTCAGATCGAGGCACGTTACGGTCTGTCGGTCCGGATCGAGGGCGACATTCACCTCGTCAGTCCCGACTTTTCGATGGAGAAGTTCAAGACGGCCAGCCGTTCTGTGCCCGAGGCGACCGCACCAGTCGTTTCGGTCGATACATCGTTGATGGACCAAATCGACGCCGACGAAGAAGCACAGCCTGTAGAGGAAGCGCCCGAACCAGCTGCCGAGGACGATAGCAAGCCAAAGCGCAAGCGCCGCCGCCGCCGCAAGAAAAAGAACGGCAATGGCGGAAATGCAGACAATTCCGGAGCGCAGGAAGATCAGGCGTCCGAGGGCGATGACAAACCTTCGGACAGGACCGAAGGCCAAGCTGCGGACGAAACTGCAAAAGATGCTGCTTCGGACGAGGGTGGCGAGGCTGGTTCCGAAGAGGAAAAGCCCAAACGCCGTCGCGCGCCGCGTCGTCGCAAAAGCAAGACGACCGAAGCTGAACCCGGCAAAGGGACCGACGAAGTGACTGCGCCCGCTGATGAAGCCATTGCGGAGGTGCGCGAGGACACCGTTGAACCCGCTGAAACCGCACCGACCGAAGTTGCCGAGACTGCACCTGCGGTGGACCCTGTCGCTCCCGAGCAGGGTGCGGAGGAAGCCGGAGATAACGGTCTCGCCGAGGCCGAGCCTGTCGAGGCGGTGCCTGCGGATGCCGAACCCGCCCAGCCCCTCCCGGACCCGGAGATCCCGGCTGAAGTTGCTGAGGCGTCGCCTGAAACGGAAATTGAAGCACCGGAGATTCCGGCCGAGATACCTGTCGTGGAAGAGGCCGACAGTTCGCCCGCAGAGACGGTTGCAGCCGAAACAGAGGTGACCGAGGCAGTGGCTGAACCAGTCGCAGAAGTATCGGCCGAGCCTGAGAAACCGGCGAATGAACCGGAGAAACCGGCCAAGCCCAAGCGGCGTGGCTGGTGGTCGCTGGGAAGCTGACTTTGAAAGGGCGGGCCAAACGGTCCGCCCTTTTCTTATCGGCCTTTGCGGATCACGTAGACTTGGTGCGCGCCGTCATGATCCTGCGACAGGAGTTCATGCCCGGCTTCGGTGCAGAAATGCGGCACGTCGACGACTGCGGCGGGGTCATCGGCCAAAAGGGTAAGTGTCGCACCGACCGGCAGAGACTTGAGGCGTTTTCGAGCCTTGAGGACTGGCAGGGGGCAAAGCAACCCCAATGCGTCCAACGTATCATCAACGGTTTTCATGACCGAGACCTAGGCAGGTCGGCAGGGTCTGTCCAGATCGGAAAATGCATACCGGCACGCGGATGTGACTGCGCTGCCTCGTGACCTTGGCAGCGCGATGGCCTATGTGCAGGGCATGTTCGGAATCGATATCATCGACGCGGGATTGCTGCCCGCCATGACCGTGGCGCTGATGGCCGGGATCATCAGCTTTCTCAGTCCCTGTGTTCTGCCTATCGTGCCACCATATCTCGCCTATATGAGCGGCGTTACCATTGGCGAGATACAGGGTACGAATACAGCAAGACGAAAGGCGGTCGTGTCGGCGCTGTTCTTTGTGTTGGGGCTGTCGACCGTGTTCCTGTTCCTCGGATTCACGGCCTCCGCCTTCGGGGCGTTTTTCTTGCAGAACCAAGTCCTGTTCGCCCGGATTGCCGGGGCGGTGGTGATTGTTTTCGGCCTGCACTTCTTGGGAGTGTTCCGTATCCCGATCCTTGACCGTGAAGCGCGGATGCAGACCGGCGAGGCAAGCGGCTCGGCCTTCGGTGCCTATGTTCTGGGACTGGCTTTTGCCTTTGGATGGACGCCCTGCATCGGGCCGCAATTGGGGGCAATCCTGTCGCTGGCCGCGTCAGAGGCTTCGGTAGCCCGTGGAACGGTGTTGTTGGGCGTTTACGCGGCAGGTCTGGGGATACCATTCTTGCTTGCTGCGATGTTCCTGGGCCGGTCGATGGCCGTGATGAACCGGCTCAAACCTCATATGGGCGCGATTGAAAAGGCGATGGGTGCTTTGCTTCTTGTGGTCGGCGTGATGCTGGTGACCGGGCTTTTCACCACTTTCTCTTTCTGGCTGCTCGAGACCTTCCCCGCTCTGGCCGTTCTGGGGTGAGCCGCCGCTTTGAGGTCTTAAACCCGCCCGATTGCTGGTCTAGGCTTGTGTTCAGAGGGTCGGAACATGAGCAACAGCGAAACGGTGAAGACGGTGAAACGGCGCCGGGTATTCTACATACCCGGCTATGATCCGTTTCATCCACGCCGGTACCGCGAACTCTATCGCAAGGAAGCGGCCGCGCAGGCCGCGATCTCGGGATATGAGATCGCCCTGACGCCCAAGACGACCAAGGGACCTTACGGCTGGCACGTCACCTCGGTTCAGGATGATCATCAGGTCGAAAGCGATATCGAAGTGTTGGTCTGGTCCGACCTGGTCCGCGACAGCATGTCGAACTCCATCCCGGCAACCTATCTGCAACTCGCGCGCACCGCTTGGATCTATATCGGTTCAGGGGCCCTTTTTCGTCTGATGCGGCTGCGCAAGGGGCCCGTGATCGCAGCCCTTTATCCGGTGGCCATGCTCCTGGCCCAGCTTGCGCTTGCCATTCTGGCCTTCTGGCTCTGCCTGCAGGTCGCCGGTTTGGCCAGCACCATATTGACGGAGTTCGGTGCAACTCTGGTCGGCGCGATTGGTGGCGCGGTCGCGGCTGTATTTGTCCTGCGGTGGTTCCGCGCGCGCGATGGCAAGTTCTTTGCCTATTACCTGATGCACGACTATGCGCACACGGCGCAGAACAGGGGCGCGATACCCAACGATCTGCGTGAACGCCTGGAGAGCTTTGGCGACGCTATCGCTGGTGCTTTGCAAGATCCGGTGGACGAAGTGCTCGTGGTTGGCCACAGTTCCGGGGCGCATCTTGGCGTATCGGTACTGGCCGAGCTGGTCCGTGCAGGCAGGGTGCCCGCAGGGGGACCCGCTTTGTCCTTTCTGACACTTGGTCAGGTCGTTCCAATGGTGTCGTTTCTGCCGGATGCGCACGAACTCCGCGCGGATCTGCGGGATTTGTGTCAGTCTGATCTGCTGACATGGCTTGATGTCACGGCACCCGGAGATGGCTGTGCCTTTGCTCTGTGCGATCCGGTTTCGGTCAGCGGTGTTGCCCCAGAAGGGAAACGCTGGCCCCTCGTCATCTCGGCGGCGTTTACACAGACGTTGTCGCCCGAGACCTGGCAGACCCTTCGCTGGCGTTTTTTTCGCCTGCATTTTCAGTACCTTTGTGCCTTCGACAAGCCGGGCGACTATGATTACTTCCGCATTACGGCCGGCCCCTTGACCCTTGGGGAGCGGTTCTACGGTCGCGCGCCCTCGAAATCTCGGATCGAAAAGGCCGTCTCGCGGTTCACGAGCGTGGCTGCAGCATGATCCCACCGAAACCGAAGGCACGGCCTGACAGGGTATCGCTCTGGCGTTACATGAAGCTATTTCGTCAGGACCTTCTGTCGGCGCAGCCGGCCCGCCTTTACCGGGCGTGGATGGCCGAGTTCCGTACGCCTTTCTTTCGATCCTACCTTGTGAACCAGCCCTCGCTGGTCGAAACGGTTCTGAAGGAAAGACCCGACGATTTTCCAAAGTCGGGCCGGATATCCGAGGGCCTGAAGCCGCTTCTTGGCAACTCCGTCTTTCTGACCAATGGTGAGACCTGGAAACGGCAGCGGCGCATAATTGACCCCGCTTTTGAAGGCGGCCGGTTGCGAGACACCTTTCCCGCCATGCGCGCCGCTGCCGAGGCCGCCGTTGAACGCTTGAGAGTTCATGTCGGCGAAATGGTCGAGATTGAGGCGCAAACAAGCCACGCAGCGGCCGACGTTATTTTCCGCACGTTGTTCTCGATTCCCATTGAACATGAGATTGCTACACGGGTCTTCGATCGCTTCCGTGCCTATCAGCGCGAGCAGCCAATTCTCAATCTGGCAGCATTCGTGCCGTTGCCTGCGTGGATGCCGCGATTTCATTCGCGAAGGACGCGCGCAAATGCGGCAGAGATCCGCGGTTTGATTACGCAACTGACGGCCGCTCGCATGGCCCAGATCGAAGAAGGGACCGCACCTGACGATCTTGCAACCAAGATCATGACCACTGCAGATCCGCTGACGGGAGAGACTTTTGACACCGAAGAGATGGTCGACCAGGTCGCGATCTTCTTTCTTGCCGGACATGAAACAAGTGCCTCGGCGCTTGCCTGGACGTTGTACCTGATGGCGCTGTTCCCCGAATGGCAAGACCGCGTGGCAGAAGAGGCTGATGCGCTCGAGGGCGCAGGGTTTTCGGTCATGTCCAGCCTGAGGATAAGCCGCGATGTCTTTCGCGAGGCGCTGCGTCTTTACCCTCCGGTGCCGATGATGGTGCGTGAGGCTTCGTGTCCCGAGAGATTCCGCGACCGTGATGTCCCGAAGAAGTCACAGATCGTGTTAAGCCCATGGCATCTGCACAGGCACGAAAGGCTATGGGAAAACCCCGACGATTTCGATCCTGCGCGATGGCAAACCGAAAACGGGCGCAAGTGTGGGCGCGAGGCCTATTTGCCATTTTCGGCAGGCCCGCGTGTCTGTACAGGGGCTGGCTTTGCCATGGTGGAGGGGCCTCTTATCCTCTCGATGCTCTTGCGTCACTTCCGCTTCGAACGCGTCGAAGGACGCGAACCCGTTCCTGTAGCGCATCTCACGGTGCGGGCGGCGGACGGTATCTGGCTGCGCGTTCTTGAGCGCTAACAAACTACCATCGTCCAAGGGCTTGCTGTATGCGGAGGGGCGAACGGAATCAATTCATGGGATAGTGACATGTCGAAGGCGGAACAGCGCGACCAGATGCAGAATGGCGCAGGCTTCATAGCGGCTCTGGATCAAAGCGGCGGTTCCACGCCCAAGGCGCTGGCGCTCTATGGCGTGGATGCCTCGGAATACGGATCCGAGCAAGAGATGTTCGACGAGATCCAGAAAATGCGGGCGCGTATCATCCTTGCCGACGGTTTCACCAAGGAAAAGATCATCGGTGCGATCCTGTTCGAACGGACCTTGCACGAGATGATCGAAGGCAAGGGTGTCGCCGATTACCTTTGGCAGGAAAAAGGCATCGTGCCATTCCTGAAAATCGACAAGGGTCTGGCCGATCAGGAAAACGGTGTTCAGATGATGAAGCCCATCCCGGGTCTGGGCGATACGCTTGCCAAATATCCCAGCGTGTTCGGTACCAAGGAACGCTCTGTCATCCACGAGGCAAATGCCGAGGGGATTGCAGCGGTCGTTGCGCAGCAGTTCGACGTTGCACAGGAAGTGATCGCGGCAGGGATGGTTCCGATTGTCGAACCCGAGGTGAACATCCATTCCGAAACGAAGAGCGAAGCCGAAGAAATGCTCAAGGCTGAGCTTCTCAAGCATCTCGACACGCTTGAGGATGGGCAGAACGTGATGCTCAAGCTCACCATACCGACCGAGCCGAACCTGTATGACACGCTTGCCGATCATCCGCGTGTATTGCGTGTTGTTGCGCTCTCTGGCGGGTACTCGACAGATGACGCCTGCGACAAGCTTGCCAAGAACGGCAAGATGATTGCCTCGTTCTCTCGCGCGCTGACAGAAGGCTTGTCCAAGCAACAATCGGATGCTGAGTTCGATGCGGCCCTCAAAGCCAATATCGACAAGATCCACACGGCCTCTGCGTAAAACCGGGCCCCGGGATTGTCTGGCAGTGCCGGGGCTTATCTTCGGAGAGACATCAACCGACACCGTGCTGGAGTACCTACCGACGGTCCTTGAACCAGTTCAGCACATAGACGCGGATTGCCGAGGCGAGGCCTGTTTCAGGGTGGCGCGCGACATCAATCTCTGCGGCCAGCCTGTTGATTGGGATGTCTTTTTCCTTGGCGATTTCCCGGAAGGCCCGCCAAAACTCCTCCTCCAGCGAAACGCTGGTCCGGTGACCCTTGAGGGTAAGGGACCGTTTGACCGGTGGACCGCTCATTCTTCGATCTCGTGACCGTCGAGTTTTTTCCAAGCAAGGATGTTCTCGGTCTTCTGCTTTTCTTTTTCTGCCTTGGTCCGACCGAATGTGACGGCATTGTTGTCAGCGCGGGCCTTTTTCTCGGCCCGCGCCTTTTCCTTGCGATACCGGTTCAGATTGACCGGCTTTGACATCAGTCTTTGGGCCCGATCATCTGCTCGGGGCGGACCACCTCGTCAAAGGTCTTTTCATCGACAAAACCCAAGGCGATGGCTTCTTCCTTGAGTGTGGTGCCGTTTTTGTGTGCCGTCTTGGCCACCTTCGTGGCGTTGTCATACCCGATCGTCGGCGCGAGGGCGGTGACGAGCATCAGCGACTCTTTCATCAGCTTGTCGATCCGCGGCTCGTTCGCCTGGATTCCCATCAGCATCCGTTCTGTGAAACTGTCGGCTGCATCGCCAAGAAGTTGGATCGACTGGAGCAGGTTATAGCTCATCATCGGGTTATAGACGTTCAGCTCGAAATGCCCCTGACTGCCGGCAAACTTGATTGCGGCGTCGTTGCCCATCACATGCGCGGCCACCTGTGTCAGCGCCTCTGCCTGGGTGGGGTTCACCTTGCCCGGCATGATCGAGCTGCCCGGTTCGTTTTCGGGAAGGATCAGTTCTCCCAAGCCGGACCGCGGCCCCGAACCGAGGAAACGAATATCGTTGGCGATCTTGTAGCAGCTACCCGCGATGGTCGCGAGTGCCCCGGACAGGAACACCATCGCGTCATGCGCGGCGAGCGCTTCGAACTTGTTCGGTGCCGTCACGAAGGGGAGGCCGGTGATCTCGGCCATGTTGGCAGCAACCGTCTCGCCCCAACCCTTTTGCGTATTCAGGCCGGTGCCAACGGCTGTGCCGCCTTGGGCGAGCTCGTAAATGCCCGGCATCGCGGCTTCGACTCGTCTAATTCCCTGCCGGATCTGGTGCGCATAGCCCGAGAATTCCTGGCCCAAGGTAAGCGGCGTGGCATCCTGAGTGTGGGTGCGTCCGATCTTGATGATGTCTTTGAACTCTTCGGATTTTGCCTCCAACCCTTCGGCCAGTTTGGTCAAACCCGGCATCAGCACGTCGCGTACCATCATGGCGGTTGCTATGTGCATCGCGGTGGGGAAGGTGTCGTTGGATGACTGCCCCATGTTGCAATGATCGTTGGGGTGTACGGGATCCTTGGACCCGATCTCGCCGCCAAGGATCTCGATGGCACGGTTCGCGATCACCTCGTTGGAGTTCATGTTCGACTGCGTTCCCGATCCCGTCTGCCAGACGACCAGCGGGAAGTTGTCGTCGAACTTGCCCTCGACCACTTCTCCGGCTGCCTGGATGACTGCATCTGCAATCTTCGCGTCGAGCTTGCCGGACGCCTTGTTGGCCATTGCACAGGCTTTCTTGATCACGCCAAGCGCGCGCACGATGGCAACCGGCTGCTTTTCCCAGCCGATGGGGAAGTTCATGATCGAACGCTGCGTTTGCGCGCCCCAATACTTGTCTGTGGGAACCTCGAGCGGGCCGAAGCTGTCGGTTTCGGTGCGTGTCCGGGACATAAGTCACTCCGTCTGGTATGCGGTCGTATGCCGTTTACTGCCGCGACCGCGCTGGTGCAATCGGGCATTCGCGCGCAGTCTAGGCGCGACGCCCAAACGGGTACAAGCATCCAAGTTGCGGATCACATTTTCGCAGCCTTGTCCTGTTGGCAGATTGTCCTGAACATCCCATCCTATACTATGGGGGGGGTTCGAATTTGCGAGGTTCTACATGCGAGCTGAGATCTTGACCCCCGCCGGGTCGGCGCTGCGATGGATCGTGGGCCTTGTCGTGACGGCGATCCTGTTCGCGGCCACGGCCGGTGCCAACGAAATCGAGCCATTCGTAGGCTCCTATGTCGGGTCGGCCGAGTTGCGGGATGCTGACGGAACCGTGACACCGCGCGACATGAGCGTGGACATTGCCGCATTGGACGACGGGTTTACCGTGAGTTGGACGACCACGACCTACAAGACGGACGGTCGCGTCAAAGAGCAGGCCTATTCACTGGCGTTCCTGCCCTCGGCACGCGAGGGAGTATTTTCCGCCGCAATGAAACGGAACGTGTTCGGGCATGCCGTCCAACTCGATCCGATGAAGGGGGAGCCGTTCGTCTGGGGGCGCATCGATGGGGAAACCTTGACGGTCTATTCGCTCTTCATCGATGACGATGGAGGATACGAACTTCAACAATATGACCGCACGCTCGCGGATGGTGGGTTGAACCTATCCTTCACGAGAATCCGCAATGGCGAAGAGGCACGCTCGGTCGAAACGTTTCTGCGCGCCGAGTAGGCCCGCTACTTCCTGAACTTATCGAGCGACACAACCTCGGCATCGCGCTGCGGCGGCAGGTCTTCCTCGTCATCATCAAGTTCGGGCAGCGCGTCCAACTCATCCTCGAGATCGTCCTCGTCCGAGGTGCTTTCCAGTCGCAGGCCGAACTCGACCGACGGATCTACAAAGGTCTTGATCGCGTCGTAAGGCACGTAGAGCGGTTCGGGAGAATCGCCGAAGTTCAGGGTGATTGAAAACCCGTCATCACCGACGTCGAGGTTTTCGAACCAGTGCTGCATGACGATCGTCATCTCGTCGGGATATCGATCGGCGAGCCAATCGGCGATTTCGACGCCCGGTGCCCCGGTGTCGAACGTTATGAAGAAATGATGCGCGCCGGGCAGGCCGTCGCGGGCGACATCGGCCAGCACGGTCTTGATCAGACCCCGCATAGCCGCATGCATCAGTTTTCCATAATCAATGTCGCGCGACATGGCTTGTTCCCGTTTGACTTGCGGTCAGCATAGAAGATTCGGTGCGATATAAAAGGCCGCTGATGCATCGCTCAGACCAGATACAGGGCCATCCCCGCAAGAGCCAGAAGGAAGAGCGTAAAACCAAGGCTTCGCTTGAACCAAATCAGCAAAATGACGGCCGCAAGGGTCAGGATCAACGCCTTGAGGTCGAGTTGCGAAATGTCCGGTACCGACAGTTTGACGGGACCTAGAGTAGCCTCGACAAGGTTGCCGAACAGGACGTGCAGCGCAAACCAGATCGAAAGGTTGAGGATCACACCTACCACAGCGGCCGTTATGCCCTTGAGTGCAGCTTCCAGTCGGGCATTGGCCGAAATTCTCTCAAGATACGGTGCTGACAAGAAGATCCACAGGAAGCAAGGGACGAAAGTCGCCCAAAGGGCAACGCAGCCTGCTGCGAAAGCCAACGGCAAGCCGCCTGTTCCGTAGCCAGCCAACATAGCGACGAACTGCGTCACGAGAATTAGCGGCCCGGGCGTGGTTTCTGCCAGACCAAGAGCGTCTATCATCTGTGCAGTGGTGATCCACCCGTAGTCCTGAACGACCGTCTGTGTCATGTAAGCAAGCACCGCGTAGGCGCCGCCGAAGGTCACGACGGCCAGCTTGGCGAAAAACCATCCTGTTTCGGCCAGGATGTCCGGCCCGAGCAATTTGAGCGCGGCAAGCGGACCCAGCCAGAGGGGTAACCAGGTGACCACTGTTCGGAACGGTGTCGCAGCGACTTGAGAAACCTGATCCGACGGTTCTTCGACGGTGGGGGTCCGTGCGAAACCCCAAAGCGCCGCCGTGGCGATGATAAGAGGGAAGGGGAGGTCAAGAACGTAGATAGCCGTGAAACTCATCCCCGCCATCACCCACGCAGTCTTCGACGTTAGCGCCTTGCGCGCCAGGTTTCGCAAGGCTTGGAGAACGATGACGATGACGGCCGCCTTGATGCCCAGGAATGCCGCCTGAACCAAGGGCTGAATACCAAGAGTGACATAAACGGCAAAGAGCCCGGCAATCACCACGGCGCCGGGCAGGATGAAAAGGGTGCCAGCGATCAGGCCCCCCGGGACGCCGCGCAAACGCCAGCCGGCATAGGTGGCAAGTTGCATTGCTTCGGGCCCGGGCAGCATCATGCACAGTGACAACGCCCGCAGAAAAATCTGTTCATCCAACCAATTGCGGCGCTCTACCAGTTCGCGGTGCATGAGCGCGATCTGAGCGGCGGGCCCTCCGAATGACAAGAGCCCGATCCTGCCAAAAACCTCGATGAGATCGCGCGAGGTGACTTTCATCAGGTTATCACAGAGTGAATTTGACCCCAGGAAACCGGCTTCCCGTAGCCCGATTTTGAACTGATAGCGTCCATGTTTCGCCTTTTGTCACCAACACTTCCCTGCCTATCGGTGATGTACGACGAGATCGTGTCAGGTTTTGCTCACCGGGCGGTTGGCCGCGGTGCTAGATCGCATGGAGCATCGGGTCAACGGCATCACGCCCAGTCAAGGCGCTGTCCTGTCATGCAGACAGGCAAGGTGTCCTGCGGAAATTGCCCGGTTTGTTCGAAAAGCGAAACGAAATCGAAATGATTATACGCTTCGACCATGCGATCGCCGTCGAACCTTGCCATGACCTGTCCGGTCGCGAGTATGGGGGCACCGTTGTCGGCACGGGTGGAATGAAACCTCAACAGCGCCGAAACCCAGTCGCCACCTTCCACGATCTTTGGAATCTCGACCTCGATTTCGCCGAAAAGATGCCCCAACGCCATCACTAGATCGCGGAAATCGCCGGGACCGACCTGCATGTCAGGAACAAGTCCCTCGGCCATTGTATCCGGGTTGAACAGCCGTTCGATCGCATCGAAGTTCCGGCGTTCCCACACCTCTTGATACCATTCCTTCAACAGTTCCGCTTTTGACATCGAAGCCTCCATCGCTGCAGTCCTCAGCATGAGACCCAACCGGTGAAGAAACCCTGAACAAACCTGATAGGAGATTGGAAATGCAGGTTTCTGTTGCCAGGTACCTGCGAACCCCGCCTTACGCTGCTAGGCGCAAGGGCTTAGATTTCGGTCTTGTTACCGCTTACGCGGCAACTGCAACCGGAGCACGATTGTCGTTGGCAATTATGCTTAATGAACCGATAACGGTGGTATCTCACCGGGACAAAGCCACATCTTTACACGTTCGTCGATCCTGTTTCGGCCCCATGATCCCCCAACGATGGGATGTTGGTGGAGCCGCCGGGTACCGCCCCCGGGTCCGATCCGCTTATTACATGCGCGTTTATGCCCATAGTTCCGAAGAACAGTTGAAATATAGGCGAGGGGACGCGGTCATGCAATTGGGCTGTAAAGAAAAAAACGGTGCTTCGATGCCTTCAACCCGTTCGACCGATATTGGCAAGGATCAGCCAAGCGGCCAGCGCGGCCTCGATGCCGCCGAAAATGAATGCCTTCACAACCGGAGGATTGTCTGCAACTATGGAAACAAAACGTCCCAAGGCGGCACCGGCATAGGCTATGCCCAGCATGGTCCAAGCCATTGGGTGGCCAAGGATCAGGACGGCGACGCCGCTGACGACGAACAGGCCACCAACGGATGCACGTATCTCGCTCAGTCCCATCGTGCTGCCCGACGGCGCAAGGTCAAGAGCGTTCGCGGTATATGACGGGGCCAGGAAACCGAACAATCCGAAGCCGATCGTCAGAAGTGCGGCGATGGTATTGAGTGCAGCTATCATGGTTTTCCCTCAGGCTCCGGTTGTGAGCTAACACCCCTGTCCTTTGCGGCAAGGGCGCGGGCTGCGAAGACACTCTGCGCCAATGCTCGGGTTTCGCTTTCCAGATCGCTCAGCCCCAAGGCGGCTTGATCCGCGTCCTGCGTCTCGATCGCGTCGGCGATCCGGCTGTGGAGGATAACGATTTTTTCGCGTGACCTTGCGGTAAAGGTGATCATGTTCATGAGCGGCTGCATCGCCTCGACCGCTCCGGCCAGCTGGTAGGACAGTACCGGATTGTGCGCACCATCCACGAGGGCACGGTGAAAGGCCACGTCAGACGCGCAGAACGCCTCGTCGGTCAATCCGGGTTGCGACTGACGAAAGATCTCGGCCCGCATCGTGGCAAGGTGATCCGCGCTTCGCCGCTGGGCCGATAAGGGCGCGCAGGCTCGCTCAAGGGCATATCGCGCCTCGCAAGCCGTGTCGAAGCTGACCTCGTTCATGGAGAGCAGCAGTGTCGACGTGGTGATCTGTTGGCTGTAGGCTTCTTCGAAGCTCAACCGATTGACGAAGGCCCCGCCAGAGGCTCCGCGCTGGGTGCGGATGAGCGATTGAGCGGCCAGCCGCTTGAGCGCTTCGCGGACAGTCGGGCGTGATACGTGGAACTGCGCCGCCAACTCGGATTCGGATGGCAGCCGGGCATCGACAATCAACTCGCCGCAGACAATGGCATCACGAATGGCCTGGGCGATCTGGGCCGACAGGTCGGCAGGGTTTTGGGGGTCAAGTTTCATGGTCGCGATTTTTTATTTGTCTGACATTTAAAAGTCTGACATTTGATTTGGCAAGAGGCGAGTCGGTCTGGAGGGAGGAACCATGCTGGCAGAAAGGATCAGAGCGATGAGCGCGCCACATTGGCTGGCGGTGTTTGCGGTGATCCTTGTTGCATGGTCATTGCTCTATCTGATGGCAGTCCCGGCAGAGACGCGTCTTTTGGGGTCGGTCTATGGCGCCGAGTTCTGGCGGAACCTGTGCGTCGTTACGCCGGATGCTGCGGGTTTTGCCAGAATGTGGCTCATGTGGTCTTTGATGTCCGCCGCCATGATGGCCCCGACGGTTCTCCCGGCGATCGCGACCTATGATGATCTTCGGCACAGCGGTGCATCTACCGATCTTTGGCGGCTGTTGGGCGGGTATCTAACCGTGTGGTTGGGATATTCCGGTATGGCTGCCGGTGCTCAACTTGCACTGTACAGCGCGGGGCTGCTGGATCCGTTGGGGCAGAGCGCGTCTGCTTGGGTGTCCGCGCTATTGCTGATCGGAGCGGGAGCCTATCAGTTCTCGGCGCTCAAGGAGAGTTGCCTGAGCAAGTGCCGCCATCCCCTGACGTTTTTCATGACGCATTACGAAGAAGGCCCCTGGCGCAATGGCCTGCGTCTTGGTCTGGTCTGCCTTGGATGTTGCTGGGCGCTCATGGCGCTGGCTTTCGTTGGCGGGGTCATGAACCTTGCTTTCATGGGGTTGGCGACGGTTCTGATGGTTCTTGAGAAACTGCCCGAGATTGGTCGGAGGATCACGAGGCCGCTCGGTTACTGCCTGATCTCCGCGGCGGGTCTGATCGCTGCCGGTGTATTTTGACGAAAAAGAAACGGAGGATGTGACGATGGCGTTGGATACTATGGAGGTCGGAACAGTTCCCTGGACCATCAAGGGTGAACTGATCCTGAACTGCAATTGTACGGTTTTCTGCCCGTGCGTGGTCTCATTGGGTCAGCACCCGCCTACGGAAGGTCATTGCCAGGCTTGGGCAGGCGTTCGCATCGATGAAGGCGTTTACGGGGAAGAGGATCTGTCTGGCCTGAACGTTGGTCTTTTCCTCGAGATTCCCGGCAACATGGGGCGTGGCAACTGGAAAGCGGCGGCCTTCATCGACGACCGCGCAAGCGAAGCCGCATATGACGCGCTGGTCAATATCTTCAGCGGCGCGGCCCGTGGCACGACCGGCTTGTTCGGTGTTCTCGTTGGAGAGTTCCTTGGCGCGCAGCGCGAGCAGGTCGTGTTCGAGACTGAAGGCAATGAACGCAGACTCCAGGTCGGTCGAAAGATCCAGGGTGCGGTTGTGCCGGTGGAAGGCAAGGACGGCAAGGATATCGTGGTCACGAATACCGAGTATTGGATGGGTCCCGACATCACCGTCGCAAAGGCCACCAAGGGTCGCGTGCGCGCTTTCGGTCGCGTCTGGGATTTCGATGGACGTTCGGCCGAGATCTGTCAGATCGACTGGCACGGTCCGCGGTAAACCGTCATGATCTCGGCGTCCTATGTCAGGATGATGGCTGCCTATAACCGCTGGCAGAACGGGCAGTTGACGGAATGCTTTCTGTCGCTGCCTGATGTCGAACTGCGGCGGGAGCGGGGAGCCTACTTTGGATCGATCCTCGGGACAGCAAATCACCTGTTGTGGGGCGACCTGATGTGGATGTCCCGTTTCGATGGGGGCGACAAACCCGCTGGTGGCATTACGGGCAGCGAAGCTTTGTGCGCTGATCTTGTCGATTGGCAAAGCGCGCGCAAAGACATGGATGCTCGGATTGTCGCGTGGGCGGATGGGCTGAGCGATGAGCGTTTGGCCGGAACTCTGACCTGGTTCTCCGGCGCGGCCGGACATGAGGTGACGAAGCCTTTGGGTATGCTCGTTGTACACATGTACAATCACCAGACCCACCATCACGGTCAGATCCACAAAATGCTGACCGAGGCGGACGCGAAGGCGCCCGTGTCGGACCTGTTCTTCATGCCGGAGGATGCCTGATGGCCACGATATCTCCCTCGCGACGGGTGCGCCGGACGCCGTTTTCGGACGGGGTCGAGGCTGCAGGCGTCAAGGGTTACACGGTTTACAACCGGATGCTGCTGCCCACGGTCTTCGAGAGCGTCGTGGCTGATTACCACCACCTCAAGCGCGCGGTGCAGGTCTGGGACGTAGCCTGCGAACGTCAGATCGAACTGCGCGGGCCGGATGCGGCACGGCTGATGCAGATGCTGACGCCACGCGATCTGAGAGGGATGCTGCCCGGGCAATGCTACTACGTGCCCATCGTGGACGAGACAGGCGGGATGCTGAACGACCCGGTCGCGGTGAAACTGGCCGAAGATCGTTGGTGGATTTCCATCGCCGACAGTGACTTGCTGCTTTGGGTCAAGGCGATTGCGCATGGTTGGCGGCTCGATGTTCTGGTGGACGAACCGGATGTTTCGCCGCTGGCCGTACAGGGGCCGAAGGCGGACGACCTCATGGCCCGGGTTTTTGGCGACAAGGTGCGCGATATCCGGTTTTTCCGCTTCGGCATGTTTACGTTCGAGGGGCGCGAACTGGCCGTTGCGCGCTCGGGATACTCCAAGCAGGGCGGGTTCGAAATCTATGTCGATGGATCCGATATCGGCATGCCACTTTGGAATGCGCTGTTTGCCGCGGGCGAGGATCTGGACGTGCGCGCCGGGTGTCCCAACCTGATCGAGCGGATTGAAAGCGGCCTGCTCTCGTATGGAAACGACATGACCGACGACAACACGCCGCATGAGTGCGGGTTGGGACGGTTCTGCAATACGCACACGGCAATCGGGTGCATCGGGCGCGACGCGCTGTTGCGGGTCGCCAAGGAAGGCCCGGTCCAGCAAATCCGGGCGATCGAGATCGCGGGCGACGCGGTGCCGCCCTGCGACCGTGTATGGCCCTGTTTTGCAGGTGGCAAGAAGGTGGGTCAGGTCACCTCGGCCGCATGGTCGCCGGATTTCGAAACCAACGTTGCCATCGGGATGATCCGGCTGAGCCACTGGGATGACGGCACAGAGGTAGAGGTCGAGACGCCCGCAGGCATGCGCCGCGCGACGGTCCGCGAGTCGTTCTGGAATTGACCGGGACGGGGACAGGCGGTTCCCGACGGAATGGAAACTTCACGACAGGGGAAGGGCGAGGATCCGACCCCGGAAGAAAAGGAGATAGGAAATGTTCAACGCGCTGGTGATGGAGCAGAACGAAGAGGGTCTGGCCTCCGGCTCGGTCAAGCAACTGGGCATTGACGATTTGCCCCACGCAGAAGTGACGGTTGCCGTGGAGTACTCCACGGTCAACTACAAGGACGGCCTGTGCATGAGCGCGAAGGGCGGTGGACTGGTCCGCAAGTACCCGCATGTGCCCGGGATCGATTTCGCGGGAACAGTCGAGGAAAGCTCGGATTCGCGCTACAAGCCCGGCGATCGCGTCGTGTTGACCGGCTGGCGCGTCGGAGAGGCGCACTGGGGCGGCTACTCGCAAAAGGCGCGAGTGAAAGCCGACTGGCTGGTTCCGCTTCCCGAGGGTATCGATGCACGCCAGGCGATGGCCGTCGGTACTGCCGGGTTGACCGCTATGCTGTCCGTCATGGCCCTCGAGGATCACGGTTTGGAGCCGGGGCACGGGCCGGTTCTCGTGACAGGCGCGGCGGGTGGTGTAGGCTCGGTCGCGACTGCTATCCTTGCGCAACTGGGTCACGAAGTGGCCGCTGTCACCGGACGGCCGGAAACCGGCGACTACCTCAAGGAGTTGGGCGCAACCAGCATCGTGGCGAGAGAAGACCTGACCGAGGTCACGCGAAAGCCGCTGGAAAGCGAACAATGGGCCGGCTGCGTCGATGCGGTTGCGGGCGCAATGCTGGGTCGCGTTCTCAAACAGATGAAGTATGGCAGTTCGGTCGCTGCCGTGGGGCTTGCCGGTGGCGCGGCGATCGAGGGCGCGCTGATAACGCCTTTCATCCTTCGTGGTGTGAACCTTCTGGGTATCGACTCGGTCATGCAGCCGTATGACAACCGCGTCCGTGCCTGGGAGCGGATTGCGAACGATCTGCCGATGGGCAAGCTAGAAGCGATGGTGCAGCCCGCCACACTGTCGAACCTGCCGTCGCTTGGCGCAGACATCCTAAAGGGGCAGGTCAAGGGGCGCGTCGTCGTTGATGTGAACGCATAATTGATCGGACTTGAAAGGCAGGGCCGTCCCGGGTTTCCGGACGGCCCTGTCGGTGTGGACGGCTTTGGGGATACGCAAAGCCGCCCAACATCGCTATACATCCCGAAACCGCTGGGGTAAGAGCCTTGCGGATGGCACCTGCAAGACGGGGAGAAGAGCAGCATGTCTGATGATTTCGAACTCGATACCGACGATCTCAAACGGCGCATGGACGGCGCGATGGCCAATCTGCGAACCGAATTTGCCTCGCTGCGCACCGGGCGGGCCTCGGCCTCGATGCTTGAGCCGGTAATGGTCGAGGCCTATGGTCAGGCCACGCCGATCAACCAGGTCGGCACCGTGAACGTCCCCGAGCCGCGCATGGTCACCGTCAATGTCTGGGACAAGGGCTTGGTGGGCAAGGTCGAGAAGGCCATCCGTGAAAGCGGGCTGGGAATCAATCCGCAAACCAACGGCACGATCATCATGCTGCCGATTCCGGAGCTGAACGAAGAGCGTCGCCGCGAACTGGGCAAGGTTGCCGGGCAGTACGCCGAACATGCGCGTGTCGCAATCCGCAATGTACGCCGCGACGGTATGGACCAGATAAAAAAGGCGAAATCGGACGGCATGTCCGAAGATGACCAGAAATTCTGGGAAACCGAAGTACAGGATCTCACGGATCGCATGATCAAGGCGGTGGATGACGCTCTGGAGACGAAGCAAGCCGAAATCATGCAGGTCTGATCCCTGCAGATGCCCAAGGACCCTCATACCGAACCGGGCGCCGGCCCGCGCCACGTGGCCATCATCATGGACGGAAACGGTCGCTGGGCGCAGGCCCGCGGCCGACCGCGTCTTTTCGGTCATCATGCCGGTGCGCGACGCGTTCGCGAGGTCGTCGAGGCCTGTCCCCGGCTGGGTATCAAGTATCTGACAATTTTTGCTTTTTCGACCGAGAATTGGAAGCGGACACAGGTCGAAGTGGCAGGGCTCATGAGCTTGTTCCGCCGCTACATAACCAAGGAAGCGCACGCACTGCATGCCGAAGGTGTGCGGGTGCGCTTCATCGGTGACCGGGTGCGTCTTGATCGCAAGCTGGTCGAAATGATGGACCAGCTCGAAGCGTTGACCCGCGGGAACGACCGGGTCCACCTGACGATCGCACTCAACTACGGCGGTCGGGACGAGGTCGCCCGAGCGACCAAGCGGCTGGCGCGGGACGTTGCCGAGGGGCGTCTGTGCCCTCATGACGTTGATGAAGAGACCTTGCCGCGTTATCTCGACACGCATGTCTTGCCCGACCCTGATCTCGTCATTCGCACCAGCGGCGAGGCGCGTATCTCGAATTTCCTTCTCTGGCAGTCGGCCTACTCGGAATACGAGTTCATCGACACCCTATGGCCGGATTTCACCGCCGCCGAACTGGAACGGCTTTGCCTGAGTTTCGGCGCTCGTGACCGACGGTTCGGAGCCGTCAAGGCATGAGTGAAGGACGATGGTCCGACCTATTGGCGCGGGTCCTGTCTGCGCTTGTCCTTGTTGCGGTCTTTGCAGTGGAGCTTTGGCTCGGCGGCGTCTGGTTCGAAGTGTTTGTAGCAGTTGTCTGCGGGATCATGGTCTGGGAGCTCGTGCGCCTTCTCGATCCCGAAGCCGTAGCGGCTTCGCTTCAGCTGGGGTTCCTGACGGCGGCTGCCTTGCTGCTTAGCCTGCATTTGCCTGCCCTATATCAGTTTCCGGTTCTTTCGGCCCCGATCCTTGTCGGTCTGGGACAGGTGAAACGCCGCCGGAGGGCCTTTGCCGGGTTCACAGTCTGGATCGTGGCGGCGGGCCTTGGTTTTGTCACCATTCGTGCGGGTCTCGGCCTCGAGTGGATGCTTTGGCTGGTGTGCATTGTCGTCGCCACCGATGTCGCGGGCTATTTTGTCGGAAAGACCTTTGGTGGGCCGAAATTCTGGCCGCGGGTCAGTCCGAAAAAGACATGGTCGGGAACGGCAGGCGGATGGGGCGCTGCGGGGTTGGTCGGTCTGGCCTTCGCGATCCATGGCGGGTTCGGTCCCGGGTTCGTCATCGTTTCGGTCCTGGCGTCCATGGCCAGCCAGGCTGGTGACATGGCCGAAAGCGCCCTGAAACGGCGCGTGGGCGTAAAGGATGCATCGAACCTGATCCCCGGGCATGGCGGATTTCTCGATCGGTTCGATGGAATGATGGGGGCGGCCGTCTTCGTTCTTGTGATCGGCGTTTTCTACGTGCCGGGAGGGATGTGATGCGCCGTGTCTCGATCCTTGGAGCGACCGGGTCGATTGGACAGAACACCATCGACCTCATCGCGCGGACCCCGGACGAGTATGATGTGGTCGCTTTGACAGGGGCCGGAAACATCGGGCAGCTTGCTGCTGATGCCCGTCGACTGCGGGCCAAACTGGCTGTCACCGCACATGAAGATCGTCTTGACGACCTGAGGGACGCGCTTGCCGGCACCGGTATCGAAGCGGCTGCGGGGCAAACCGCGATAATCGAGGCCGGTGCGCGACCAGCCGATTGGGTGATGTCGGCCATCGTGGGCTCGGCAGGTCTTGCCCCGGGACTGGCAGCGCTGGAACAGGGTGCTACTCTCGCGCTTGCGAATAAGGAGTCGCTTGTCTGTGCCGGGTCGTTGGTCAAGGAAACGGCCCAAAGGCATGGTGGAACCATCCTGCCCGTAGACAGCGAACACTCCGCGGTGTTTCAGGCGCTCGCCGGTGAAGAGATGAGCAAGGTAGAGCGCATCATCATCACCGCAAGCGGTGGCGCGTTCCGTGACTGGCCTTTGGACCGCCTGGCTAATGCCAGCGTTGAAGAGGCATCGAGCCATCCGAATTGGGACATGGGGCAACGGATCACGATCGATAGCGCATCCATGTTCAATAAGTCTCTGGAAGTCATAGAGACACATGAGTTTTTCGGCATAGCTCCCGAGAAGATCGAGGTCGTCGTTCACCCCGAGTCGATGGTGCACGCATTGGTGGGGTTCGAGGACGGCGCCCTGATGGCCCATCTCGGTGCGCCCGACATGCGACATGCCATCGGATACGCATTGCATTGGCCAGAGCGGCGCGCGTTACCTGTCGAGCGGTTGGATCTCGTTGCGCTTGGCCGCTTGAGCTTCAGGGAACCTGACCCCGCGCGCTATCCCGCTTTGGGGCTGGCCTGGGTTGTTATGCGCAGGGGGGGCTTGTGTGGTGCGGCTTTCAACGCTGCAAAAGAACGTGCCCTCGATCATTTTATCGCTCGGCGGCTCCGTTTCCCGAGCATGGCTGCTGTCGTGGAGGCCGTTCTGGACAGGTTTGAGACCGAGTCGGGACTTATTGACGCCCAAATGACCCTTGATAACGTCATGCAAACGGACCATGTCGCCCGGCAATGGGTCGACGAAGAAGTGAAAAATTGGGCAGGGTGAGGTTTTGGACGCGGTTTCCTTGATACCCGAGTTTGGCGGGCTTCTCTATACGATCGTTGCATTCGTGGTCGCACTGTCGGTGATCGTCGCCGTTCACGAATTCGGTCACTATATCGTCGGACGTTGGTCCGGCATCCATGCCGAGGTGTTCTCGCTGGGGTTCGGTCCGGTTCTTTTCAGCAGGGTTGATCGACGTGGTACCCGCTGGCAGTTGGCGCTTTTGCCATTCGGGGGCTACGTGAAGTTCCTTGGGGATGCGAATGCGGCATCGGGCAAAGACGACAAGTCGATAGCAGAGCTGTACCGCGAAAACCCGGAAAACCTACGGCGCACCATCCATGGCGCACCCCTGTGGGCAAGGGCCGCGACCGTAGCTGCCGGACCCGTGTTCAACTTCGTTCTTTCGGTGCTGGTGTTCGGGGCCATCTTCATGGCGCGCGGCGCCCCGAGCGATCCTTTGACCGTTGGTGAGTTGCACCCATTGCCGGAGCAAGTGCAGGAGTTGCAGATCGGCGACGAGATTGTTGCGGTCGACGGTCGTACTCTGCCCAGTTTTGCCGATACCAAACAGTGGGAAGCATTTCTCGATGAGCATCCGGTAAATCGAACGGTTGAATACACCATTCGGCGCGATGGTAACGAGACGACTGTCCGTGGCCCTTGGCTTTATCCACCGCGGATCGCGCAAGTCGCTCCGCGCAGCGCCGCGATGGATATCGAGCTTAAATCGGACGACATCATCACGGCGATCGACGGTGACAAGATAGTTGCCTTTTCGCAGCTGAAGGAAAAGGTCGAAGGTTCAGATGGGCGTGCCCTGCTGCTGGATGTCTGGCGCGATGGCGAAATGCTGGAGTTCGCGCTCAAACCCCGACGGACAGACGAACCGCAGCCAGATGGCGGTTTCATCACCCATTGGCGTATTGGCATTGTCGGCGGCATGGCGGTCGAACCTGCGTCAGAGCCGATGGGTTTCGTCGACGCATTTTCCGATGGCGTAGGCCAGACTTGGCGGATCGTGGAGGGTTCGCTTTCGGGAATCTGGCACATGATCACGGGTGCGATCAGCACCTGCAACATCTCGGGTCCGATCGGTATCGCCGAAACCTCGAGCGCAATGGCAAGCCAGGGGGCACAGAGCTTCATCTGGTTCATTGCGGTTCTGTCGACAGCAGTTGGGCTTCTCAACCTCTTTCCGATCCCGGTCCTGGATGGCGGCCACCTGGTATTTTATGCCTACGAGGCGGTGACCGGCCGGCCTCCCAGCGACAAGGTGTTGCGGGTTCTCATGGTCGCGGGCCTGACGTTGATCCTTTCGCTGATGGTTTTCTCGGTGACCAACGATCTCTTCTGCTGAGGAATGTGCGCATCGGCGACGATATGCCCAAATCTGGCCATATTCGACCGTTAGTGTCTGGATAATATCCGAACCGAAGGACCAGATGCGATGCAGGTATTGCAGCATTCATACCGCGGCCTGAGCCTTGTCATGGAGCTCAACTGGGACCGCATTCTATATGTCGGAATGATCGCGCTCGCGCTTGTCGCGGGAGCGTGGCTCGGCAGTTTCTGATTCCCCTCCAAGACTACCTACACATACCTCGAACGGAGCGGCGCGGCCCATGAGGCCGCGCTACTTTTTGTGCTTTTGACAACGCCTCCCGATGCCGTTACTCACGACCCGATGTCTGCTTGAATTTGGGTTGTGCGAAAAATGGATAACGGGACAATGGCAGGTAGATCCTGTGGTAAAAGGTTCACCTGCAGCAAGATGTTGACGCAAACGGCAGGGATTTTTTTCGCCGTCTTTGCAATGACCTTAGCGCTTTTTGTTACCGAAGTCCGGGCTCAGTCCTACAGTTTTACCAACGTTCAGGTCGAGGGGAACCAGCGCATACAGACATCGACGATCGTCAACCGTTTGGGAATCGAACGCGGTCAATCCGTCACTGGCGGACAGCTCAATGACGCTTATCAGCGGCTTCTTGACAGTGGCGTTTTTGAAACAGTCGAACTGACGCCGCGCGGCAACACCCTTGTGGTCGAAGTGCAGGAACGCCCGACGATCAACCAGATCAGTTTCGAGGGAAATCGCCGGATCAAGGATGACGCGCTGACCGAGGCGATCACATCTCAACCACGTCGCGTGTTTTCTCCGGATCAGGCCGAAGCCGACGCCGCGCGCGTGGCTGAAATCTACTCGGCGCAGGGCAGGGTAGCCGCGACGGTCGTTCCGCGTATCATCCGCCGGAACGACAACCGGGTCGATCTTGTGTTCGAGATCGCCGAGGGCGACACGGTCGAGGTCGAGCGCGTAAGCTTCGTGGGTAACCGTGCCTACTCGGACCGCCGCTTGCGTCGGGTTCTGGAAACCAAACAGGCGGGCTTGCTTCGTACCTTTATCCGGTCCGACACGTTCATCGCCGATAGGATCGAGTTCGACAAACAAGTCCTTCGCGATTTCTACCTGTCGCGCGGCTATGTCGATTTCCGCGTGAACAGCTCGAACGTGGAGTTCACGCGCGAGCGCGATGCCTTTTTCCTCGTTATGAACGTAACCGAGGGCCAGCAGTTTTCGTTCGGCCGAATATCGACAATCAGCGAAATCCCCGGCGTTGACCCTGCGGAGTACCAGGCCGCACTTAAGGTGCGACCCGGCGTGATCTACTCACCCTCCCTGGTGGAGAATTCCATTGCGCGCCTCGAGCGGCAAGGTCTCAAGAACAATGTCGATTTTCTTCGCGTCGAGCCGCGAATTACGCGGAATGATCGGGACCTCACACTCGATGTGCAATTTGCGCTCGTCAAAGGACCCCGGGTGTTCGTCGAGCGCATCGACATCGAGGGCAACACGACGACCTTGGATCGCGTGATCCGTCGCCAGTTCCTGACGGTCGAAGGCGACCCGTTCAATCCGCGCGAGATCAGAAATGCGGCGGAACGTATCCGTGCGCTCGGGTTCTTCAGCGATGCGAATGTCGAAACGCGCGAAGGATCGTCGCCCAATCAGGTGATCGTAGACGTAGACGTCGTGGAGCAGCCCACAGGGTCGTTGAACATCGGTGGTAGTTACTCGGTTGCCGATGGATTTGGTGTCGCTCTCGGACTGCAGGAAAGCAACTTCCTTGGTCGCGGCCAGAGCCTTGGTTTGACGCTTTCGACGGCGCAGGATGCAGAGCAATACGTGATCTCGTTCACCGAACCCTACCTGCTCGGCCGTCGCCTGAGGTTCGATGTTGATCTGGGTCTTGCCCGCCAGAATTCGAGCTTTGCGTCGTTCGACACCAAGCGCGCGTTTTTCAATCCGGCGCTCACCTTCGACATCGGTGAGCAATCGGCGCTGCAGTTGCGGTACAACTGGGACAACAGCGAGATGATCTCTCGTCCGACGGTACCCAACGGTGTCGTGATTGCATCGGAAATCGCCCAGGGCGAGTTGACCAGCAGTTCCCTCGGGTTGAAGTACATTTTCGACAGCCGCCGCAGCGGTCTCAACCCCAATGCGGGCTGGCTGTTCGAGGCAGGTGTCGACGCCGCCGGCTTGGGTGGAGATAACGAGTGGGTCAAGACCTCGGCCAAGGCGATTGCGCAAACTCTCGTATTGCAAGAAGAAGTGACGCTGCGCGCCACCTTCGAAGCAGGCGCCTTCAGCTGGCGCGGAAACGGGTTCAGCCGCACGATCGATCGTTTCGTACTGGGTTCGGATACTTTCCGAGGTTTCGAACCGGCAGGTGTCGGTCCGCGTGACCTGTCGAATGGCCAGGATGACGCGCTAGGCGGAAACTACTATGCAGTCGCCCGCTTCGAAGCCGAATTCCCGCTTGGTCTGCCCGAAGAACTGGGGATCCGGGGTGGCCTTTTTTATGACGTCGGCAACCTGTGGAACCTGTCCGATGTGAATACCGGCCTGGACCCGATGAACTGCACGACGCCATCCGGTGCCTGTATCGTCGGAGCCGATGGATCGTTCCGCCATGTTGTTGGCTTCTCGATCCTTTGGACGACCGGGTTCGGACCGCTGCGTTTCAACTTCTCCAAGGCCTTGAGCAAGGAAGACTTTGACAAGGAGCAGAGCTTTGACCTGACACTTCAGGCTCGGTTCTGAGACGAATGCGTTTCCTTTCTCGCCTGCGCGCGATGTTTCAGGGCCCCTTGGGGGCCCTGTTCGCCGTTATGTTGGTCGCCACTGGCCCTTCCTCACTTGCCGCACAGCAACTTGGGTTGACTGATCAATCCGGAATCCTGACGATTTCTTCGGATCGGCTTTTTGTCGATTCAGCTTTTGGGCAGCGTGTTCTGGCGGATCTTGAGGCTGAGAGTGCGGTGCTTGCGGCAGAGAATGAGCGCATTGTCGCTGAACTCAGTCGGGAAGAGCAGGATCTGACGCAGCGACGTTCGGAAATGGAGCCCGATGCATTTCGTGCATTGGCAGAGGCGTTCGACGAAAAGGTTCAGCGCCATCGCGAGAACCAGAAGGCAAAGCTTGATGCCCTTGCGATCAAGGATGACGAGGCGCGGGCCACCTTCTTTCGACTTGCGCGACCGATCCTGTCAGAACTCATGCGGGACACCGGCGCCGGTGTCATTCTGGAGCGGTCAAATGTCTTCATCAGTGCTGACAGAACTGATGTAACCGGTCTGGCGATTTCCCGTATCAATGCGGCCATCGGCGACGGTGCGCAGCTTGGCAATAGCCCGGAAGAGTGAAGCCCGCCATGCTTGCCCTGTGCGAGCGGGGTTGCTAAGGCGGTTGCCGAAACATCTCCCGACGAAGAACAGGACGTTCCAACGATGAGCGACACCCTAAAGAGCGCAGATATCCAGTTGATCCAACGGATCTTGCCGCACCGCTATCCGTTTCTGCTGGTGGACAAGGTCGTCGACATCGACGGGTACAAGTCCGCGCGCGGGATCAAGAACGTTACGATGAACGAACCGCATTTCCAGGGGCATTTCCCGGGCACGCCCATCATGCCCGGCGTCACCATTATCGAGGCAATGGCGCAGACGGCCGGCGTAATGTTGGGGGTAGGGTTCGACGTGGTGGACAGCGAATTGCTGATCTACTTCATGAACATCGAAAAAGCCAAGTTCCGTCGCAAGGTTGTCCCAGGCGACGTAATGGAGATGCATGTCGAAACCCTGCGCGGCAAACAGGGCGGCAAGATTTTCAAGTTCGGTGGCAAGGCTGTCGTCGACGGTGAAACCGCGGCCGAGGCAGAATTCTCGGCCTATGTCGACTGGACCATGGAAAAGACGACATGAGCGAGATCCACCCGACAGCAATCATCGAAGAAGGCGCGCAGGTCGGAGCCGATTGCGTGATCGGTGCTTATTGTGTGATCGGGTCCAAGGTGCGACTGGGCGACAGGGTGGAGTTGAAGCCGCATGTTGTCGTCACCGGAGACACCGAGATTGGCGAAGATACAACTATATACAGTTTCTCGGTGATTGGAGAGATACCGCAGGACAAGAAATTCGGCGGTGAGGACACCAAACTTGTCATCGGCAAGCGAAACCGCATCCGCGAGCATGTGACCATGAACTGCGGCACCGAGGGCGGCGGTGGGATAACCCGGGTCGGAGATGACGGTTTGTTCATGGCCGGCTGCCATATCGCGCATGATTGCCAAGTCGGGGATCGCGTGATCGTGGTCAACCAGGTCGCGCTTGCCGGTCATGTCGTTCTGGGTGACGACGCGATCATAGGGGGCTTGTCGGGCGTGCACCAGTTCGTGCGCGTTGGAAAAGGTGCAATTGTTGGCGGTCTGACCAAGGTCACGCATGACGTGATTCCCTATGGTCAGGTTCAGGCCGCTGCCGGTAGCCTCGTGGGGCTCAACCTCGTCGGCTTGCGCAGGCGCGGCGTGCCGCGCGAAGACATATCTGCACTGCGGGACGGTTTCAAAGCCCTGGCGGGGTCCGAAGGTTCGTTTCAGGACAGGGCGCGGGCGCTTCGGGACAGTACGCAAAGCGCTTATGTGCGCGAGATAACCGATTTCATCCTGAGCGACAGTGATCGCTCCTTCCATACGCCAAAGGTCTGAACATGGCTCTGGCCTTGATTGCAGGCGAAGGGGCCTTGCCGGCAGAGGTGGTTCGACACCAATCCGAACCGCCGTTGATCTGTGGGCTGGAAGGGTTCGCGCCGGATGACCTGTCTGTCGACCTATGGTTCCGCATAGAAACGCTTGGCACGCTTCTGCGTGATTTGAAGGAGCGGGGCGTCGAGAGGGTCTGTATGGCGGGTGCCACCCGCCGACCCGAGGTTGACCCGTCCCGCATCGATGCAGCCACCATGCGCCTCGTTCCGCGACTGCAGAAAGCGATCCTCGCCGGTGACGACGGTGCGCTACGCGCGGTTGTCGAGATCTTCGAAGAAGCCGGGTTTGTCGTAAGCGGTGCGCATGAAATCGCACCTGCCATTCTGCCACCGGTCGGGTGCCTTACCGAACACCATCCGGAAGAGCAAGATATTGACGACGCCGCGCGTGCCGCCGGGATCGTTCGGGCCATGAGTTCTGTCGATGTGGGGCAAGCCTGTGTCGTCCTGCGCGGACAAGCTTTGGCGATAGAGAGCTTGTTTGGCACGGATTGGATGTTGCGCTCTCTGACTTTGCGCCCTGATGCAGGCGGTGGTGTCCTCTTCAAGGCTCCCAAACCCGATCAGGATCGAAGGGTCGATTTGCCGACCATCGGTCCGGATACGGTCAATGCCGCAGTTGCGGCGGGTTTGTCCGGCATCGTGATTGAAAAGGGCGGGGTGATCGTTCTCGATCGAGAGGCCGTTGTAGCGGAATGCAACGCGCTTGGTTTGTTCCTCATGGTAAGGGAGCGCGCATCCTGATGCGTGTCTTCCTGGTGGCCGGAGAACCCTCGGGCGACCGGCTTGGCGGGGCGTTAATGGAGGGGTTGCGAGAGCTGTGCCCTGACATCGTTTTTGACGGCGTCGGTGGGTCCAACATGCAAGCCCAAGGGTTTAGCAGTCGCTTCCCGATGGAAGAATTGAGCGTGATGGGACTAGTGGAGGTTCTGCCGAAGTTCTTTCACCTCAAACGGCGGATAGAGGAAACCGCACAAGCGGTTCTCGAATTCCGCCCCGATGTTCTGATCACGATCGACAGTCCCGATTTCGGTCTGCGTGTAGCCCGTCGGATCAAGGCCGCCAGCAGCATCCGCACGGTTCACTATGTCGCGCCCAGCGTCTGGGCCTGGAGGCCGGGACGAGCGGACAAGATGGCCAAGGTCATCGACCATGTTCTCGCTCTGTTGCCTTTCGAGCCGCCCTGGATGGAGCGTGCAGGCATGAAGTGCGATTTCGTCGGTCATCCTGTCGTGAATGAACCCGTTGCCACCGCCGTTGAAATCGAGGCGTTCAGGACGCGATCAGGGCTGGGTGAGGCGCCGATACTTCTTGTTCTGCCCGGCTCCCGGCGTGGGGAGGTCGAACGTCTCGCACCGGTTTTCGGTGCGGCGGTTTCCCGGTTTCTTGCTGACAAGCCTGAATGGCGCGTGGTTGTCCCGACCGTGCCACATGTTGCGGCACTGGTGTCGGACTACACGGCCCGGTGGCCCGGCAAGCCGGTGGTCCTCACACCGGATTCTTCGGATCCGACCGGGTCTGCGACGCAAAAGCGAGCAGCGTTCGGCGCAGCGGGACTGGCATTGGCCGCGTCCGGGACAGTTTCACTGGAACTTGCGGCTCAATCGACCCCGATGGTCATTGCATACAAGGTCAGCTGGCTGACGCAGAAAATAGCCGAACGCATGGTGACTGTGGATACAGTGACCCTCGTCAACCTCGTGAGCGAAACTCGGGCGGTGCCGGAATGCCTCGGACCGGACTGCACGCCAGAGCGTATCGCGGACAAACTGACCGCGGTTTATTCATCGCCCGGAGCGCAAGCTTCGGCAATGAGCGCGACGATGCAACGTCTGGGCCGTGGCGGTGAGGCGCCAGGCTTCCGCGCCGCGCGGGCCGTTCTGGACCGTATGCCGTGACTTCCGTTGATGTGATTCTGTTCGGCGCGACGGCTGCGCTGGCGCAGATCCTTACAAACCTCGATAACTTTGCGGTGCTTATGGCGGCTTGCGTTTCTATGGGCGTTCCGCGTGCCGTCGGCGGCTACATCCTTGCGCAGGTCCTCGTCTTGCTCGCCGCGATGGCCGTCGGGCTTGGCCTCGGTGACATCTCCCCGCGCTGGACGGGATTTCTCGGCCTGCTTCCCCTTGGTCTTGGAGTGCACGGCGTTTGGCGACAGATTCGAAACGGCAATGAAAGTGACGATGCAATTCGACCTCAGGGGTCACTTCTGGTAGCAGCAACTGTCTTTCTCGGCCTGTCGATCGACAGTTTTTCGGTCATGGCACCGCTACTTGCCGAGTCCGCCGGCATTTTCCGAATGACAGGGTTGATCGGCGCAATGGTCGCGGTCGCAGCACTGGGATGTCTCGCGGCGCTTAGCCACAATCGCTCACGGCTGCTGGCACGTCTGGGCGAACATTCCGACAAAATTGCGCCCTATATCCTGATCTCGGTGGGGCTTTACATTCTGGCGAATACCTCGACCGATCTGCAATGATCAGGCGCCGCGCCAGATCCATCCCCCGCCAAAAATGCGCGTTCCGTCGGTTTCATAGAACACGCAGGCCTGCCCGGGCGATACCCCTTCTTCGGGTGTAAACAGTTCCACCTCGGCTTCGGTTTCCGAGATCGGACGCACGATCGCTTCGCGCCCAGGGCGCGTGGACCGGACCTTAACCGAGAGGTGCCATTCCTTTTGCGAGGTAAAGGGCGCGTCGCCTAGCCAGTTGATTTCACGAACGGGAATGGTCCGCGTGGCCAGCATTTCCTTGGGGCCAACAACGACACGCCTGTTATCGACATCCAGTTTGACAACGTAAAGTGGCTCGCTCAATCCGCCGATGCCCAGGCCTCGGCGCTGCCCGATGGTATAATGGATAACGCCTTCATGCGCGCCTAGAACGCGACCGTCCGCGTGAACAATTTCACCCGGCTCTGCCGCCCCGGGCCGCAGCTTCTCGATCACGCTGGCATAGTTGCCGTTGGGTACAAAGCAGATGTCTTGGCTGTCGGGCTTGTCAGCCACGGCAAGACCGTACTGTGCGGCAAGCGCTCGCGTCGCATCCTTCGAAGGCAGATGGCCCAGCGGAAAGCGTAGATAGTCCAGTTGCTCCGGTGTGGTGGAGAACAGGAAATAACTTTGGTCGCGGTTCGCATCCTCGGCGCTGTGCAGTTCGGGGCCATGCGGGCCTTGTTTGCGTTGGATGTAGTGGCCCGTCGCCATGCAATCGGCCTCCAGGTCGCGGGCCGTTTCCAATAGGTCCTTGAACTTCACCCGTTCGTTGCAGCGGATGCATGGAACCGGTGTTGCACCAGCGAGATAGCTGTCCGCGAACTCATCGATCACGGCATCCTTGAAAATGTTCTCATAGTCGAGAACGTAATGCGGAAAACCGCGTTCTTCTGCGACCCGACGCGCATCGTGGATATCGATGCCAGCGCAGCACGCACCTTTTTTCGCAAGGGCAGCCCCGTGATCGTAGAGCTGCAGGGTCACTCCGACCACGTCGTAGCCCTGGTCGTGCAAATGTGCCGCCACGACGGAACTGTCGACGCCGCCCGACATCGCAACCACGACCCGCGTTTGCGCGGGCGGTTTCGCAAAGCCCAAAGAGTTGAGCGGTGTCTCGCTGTCGAGAGCCATGATGATTCATCCTGATCGGAAACGGAGAAGACCGCCAGAATATAGGAAAATCCGACACACTCTCAAGGGGCGGTTTCATCGGCGGTTAAGTAGGCTTCGCAAGAGTCCAGCCGAAGTCGAGAAAGGAGCAGACGATGTTCTTGCGAAAGGTTGAAGGCCCGCGATCCGTTACACTGCCGGACGGTACGATAATGACACGCGCCGATCTTCCGGCGCCCGATACGCGGCGTTGGGTAGCATCGCGAAAGATCGCCGTGGTGCGCGGCGTTCTCTATGGGTTGATCACGACGTCCGAGGCGAAACGCATTTACGGGTTGAGCGACGAAGAATTCAATTCCTGGGTCGGTGCCTTGGCCGAACATGGCGCGGATGCGCTCAAGGTAACGACGCTCAAAAAATATCGACAACTTTAGGTTGATTGTGAATAAATACATTATCGGTAACGCGGAGTTAACCTTTATTGGCCACCGTCGAACCGAATGAGAACATCGGTTTAAGGCGGAGATCTGATAATGCGCATCCTTCTTGTCGAGGACGATCCGACGACCTCGAAAAGCATCGAACTCATGCTCACGCACGCAAACCTAAATGTCTACGCGACCGATCTGGGGGAAGAGGGTATCGACCTCGCCAAACTCTACGATTACGATCTGATTCTGCTCGACCTCAATCTGCCCGACATGAATGGTCACGAGGTCTTGCGTCAATTGCGTATGGCTCGGATCGAAACGCCGATTCTTATCCTCTCAGGTGCGGATGATACGGAAAGCAAGATCAAGGGATTTGGTTTCGGTGCGGATGACTATCTGACCAAGCCCTTTCATCGCGAAGAACTCGTGGCGCGAATCCATGCGATCATTCGGCGATCAAAGGGGCATTCCCAATCGGTGATCCGAACCGGCAAGGTTTCGGTCAATCTCGATGCAAAAACGGTCGAGGCCGAGGGGCAACCCGTGCATCTGACCGGCAAGGAATACCAGATGCTGGAGCTCCTCTCTTTGCGTAAGGGCACGACGCTGACAAAGGAAATGTTCCTGAACCATCTTTATGGCGGCATGGACGAGCCGGAACTCAAGATCATCGATGTGTTCATTTGCAAGCTGCGCAAGAAACTCTCCACCGCGACCGGAGGGGAGAGCTATATCGAAACCGTCTGGGGACGCGGATACGTTTTGCGCGATCCGCAGAAAGATTCGATCGACGATCCGCGCCTAGCCGTCGGGGCCTGACGAACCTCACCATAAGTCCTGACCGATCTTGCCTCACACTCACGGGACGTCTGGACCTGCCCATGGCCTCGCCCTATCACTTGTGCGGAATTGAACGCACCGGGGCGAGGTCATGACAGACACAAAGGAACCGAGCCAGTTGAGCGAGGCTGAAGCGCGGTCCGAACTGGCGCGGTTGGCCGATCTCCTGGCCCGCGCGAACAAAGCTTATCACACCGAAGACGCGCCCGAGATCAGCGATGCGGAATACGACGCGCTGAAGCGTCGAAACGCAGAAATCGAAACCGCGTTCCCCGCTCTGAAACGCGAGGACAGCCCTTCCGAGCAAGTTGGCGCACGCCCGGCAGAGGGTTTTGCCAAGGTGACCCATGCCGTTCGTATGCTGTCGCTTGGCAATGCATTCGACGACGATGAAGTGCGCGATTTCGACCGTTCGGTTCGCAAGTATCTGGGCCTCGATCTGGACAGTCGATTGAATTACACGGCCGAGCCCAAAATCGACGGTCTGTCATTGTCGCTGCGCTATGAGAACGGGAACCTTGTTCAGGCTGCAACCCGTGGCGATGGCGAGGTGGGCGAGAATGTGACCGCCAACGCTCGTACCATCGATGATATCCCGGAGCGGTTGGCGGATGCACCGGATGTCCTTGAGGTACGTGGCGAAGTCTATATGTCGCATGAGGACTTCGCGGACTTGAATGAGCGGCAGGCAGATGCGGGCGGTAAGAGGTTTGCCAACCCGCGCAACGCCGCGGCCGGGTCGCTGAGACAACTCGACCCGAGTGTCACGCGCGATCGACCCTTGCGATTTTTTGCCTATGCATGGGGTGAGGCCTCTGCTGCACTGGCGGAAACGCAAATCTTGGCCATCGAGAGACTTCGTTCGCTTGGCTTTGCAACCAACCCTTTGACGCGGCTTTGCGACGGACCCGACGAGATGGTCGCGCATTACCGCGAGATTGAGGCACAACGAGCCACCCTCGGCTATGATATCGACGGCGTGGTTTACAAGGTGAACGATCTGGCGCTGCAAGGTCGCCTGGGGTTTCGGTCGACCACGCCGCGATGGGCGATTGCGCACAAGTTTCCGGCCGAACTGGCCTGGACGCGTCTTGAGGCTATCGACATTCAGGTCGGACGTACGGGTGCGCTCAGCCCCGTGGCGCGCCTTGCCCCGGTCACGGTCGGAGGGGTGGTGGTGTCAAATGCGACACTTCACAACGAGGATTACATTGCGGGACGCGATGCAAAAGGCGGCCAGATCCGCGATGGCAAGGACATCCGCATCGGCGACTGGGTGCAGGTGTATCGTGCCGGGGATGTGATTCCCAAGATTGCCGATGTGGACCTTTCTAAACGCCCGAAAGATGCGACGCCTTTCGAATTCCCGACCATCTGTCCCGAATGTAGTAGCGAAGCGATCCGGGAGGAAGGCGACGCTGTCCGCCGTTGCACCGGGGGGCTGATCTGCCCCGCGCAGGCGGTGGAGAAGCTGAAGCATTTCGTATCTCGCGCAGCTTTTGATATCGAGGGCTTGGGGGCGAAACAGGTCGAGCAATTCTACCGCGATGGCTGGATCAGCGAACCTGCTGAGATCTTTACCCTTCGTGAGCGGTTCGGCAGCGGACTTCAACAACTCAAGAACCGCGAAGGTTGGGGCGAGAAATCTGCCGAAAACCTCTTCGCGGCCATTGATGCCAGCCGAAACGTGGATTTCAATCGGCTTCTCTTTGGCCTTGGGATCCGCCACCTCGGCGAGGTGGCTGCCAAGGATCTGGCCCGACATTTCAGTGATTGGGCCGCTCTGGCTGATGCGGCCGACCGAGCCGCCAAGGAAGGTGAAAGCGGAACCGCCTGGGCCGAATTCACCGGGATTGACGGTGTGGGTGATACGCTGACCCGAGCGCTGGTCACCAGTCTTGCCCAGCCCGAAGAGCGGGCGTCGATCGAGCGCCTTGTCGCCCATCTCGATATTCAACCCTTGGCGGCGCAAGCAAGCGACAGCCCGGTGGCTGGAAAAACGGTGGTGTTCACCGGGACATTGGAAAAAATGACCCGTGCCGAGGCCAAGGCCCGCGCCGAAGCGCTGGGGGCCAAGGTGTCGGGGTCTGTGAGCGCCAAGACCGACCTGCTTGTCGCCGGCCCCGGTGCCGGATCAAAAGCCAAGAAAGCAGCGGAACTTGGAATTGAAACCGTTGACGAGGATGGGTGGCTCGCCCTTATCGGCGACGGATGAGTGGGCGACCGGAAATCCTCTACCCTCTGTTTGCCGACCTGGAAACGCTGGAGGGCGTGGGGCCCAAAACCGCGAAATTATTGGGACAAATCGAGATAGAGAGTCCGCGCGACGTTCTCTTTGCCCTCCCATACGCCGTGATCGACAGGCGGCGGCGCGAGACGATCGACGGGCTGGACCTGCCATCCACGGCCACGGTCGAGGTCACCGTGGGTGCGCACCGTCCACCACGGAGTCGTGGTGGCGCCTACCGTATCCATGTCGAAGATGCGCGGACAGACTTTCAACTCGTCTTCTTTCACGCCCGCGGCGAGTACCTGAGGCGGGTATTGCCCCAAGGGGCACGCCGTCTCGTGTCTGGCCGCCTCGAGCTTTTCGATGGCATGGCGCAGATGGTCCATCCCGACCATATCGCGCCGGTCGAAGACGCAGGTGAAATTCCCGAGTTCGAACCGGTCTACCACCTGACACACGGGGTGACCCAAAAGACTGCCTTCAAGGCGGCAAACAGCGCGCTTGCACGCGCGCCGGACCTGCCGGAATGGGCTGATCCTGCGCAGGTCAAACGGGAGAACTGGCCGTCCTGGAGAGATGCCATTCGTGCCTGCCACACGCCACGCGGTTTGGACGACATCCTGCCAACTGCACCGGCTCGGGCACGGCTGGCCTATGACGAGTTGCTGGCGCATCAACTGACGCTGGCACTGGCGCGACGACGTGAGCGCAAGTCACGCGGCATCTCGAGCCGGGCAACGGGGCGGTTGCAGGCGAAAGTGCTGAAAACCCTTCCTTACAGGCCGACAGGGGCGCAAACACGCGCCATCGAAGAAATCGCCGCGGATATGGCTGCCGACACCCGGATGAACCGCTTGCTCCAAGGGGATGTGGGCGCGGGAAAGACCCTCGTCGCATTCATGGCCCTTCTCGTCGCCGTTGAAGCGGGCGGGCAGGGGGTGATGATGGCCCCTACCGAGATCCTCGCGCGACAGCATCTCGAAGGGTTGCGCCCGCTCGCCGAGGAGGCTGGCGTGGTCCTCGAACTGTTGACCGGGCGCGACAAGGGGCCGGAACGGCGCGCAAAGCTCGCTGCGCTGGAACGCGGCGATATCCAGATCCTCGTGGGGACCCACGCTGTTTTCCAATCTGACGTGAAGTTTCACGGTCTGCGCCTTGCGATCGTCGACGAGCAGCACCGTTTCGGCGTACGACAGCGAATGGAACTGGCAGAAAAAGGCAAGGGCGCGGATGTTCTGGTTATGACTGCGACGCCGATCCCGCGCAGCCTTGCATTATCGCAATATGGCGACATGGATGTTTCCGTTCTTGATGAGAAACCTCCCGGACGCAAACCGGTGAAAACCGCCATCGTCAGCACGCAGCGCATGGACGACGTGGTTGGTCATCTTCGGCGGGCAATCGGTGAGGGCCGACAGTGTTATTGGGTCTGTCCGCTGGTGGATGAATCCGAGGTCAGCGATCTGACCTCAGCCGAAGAGCGGTTCAAGCGGCTGCGCGCTACATTGGGCGATGGGATTGTCGGTCTGGTCCACGGTCAGATGCCGCCGGCCGAAAAAGACGCGGCCATGGCAGCGTTCCAGTCTGGCCAGACAAAGGTCCTGGTGGCGACCACGGTCATCGAAGTCGGCGTCAATGTCCCGAATGCCTCGATCATGGTCATTGAACGCGCCGAGATATTCGGCCTTGCGCAGTTGCACCAGTTGCGTGGCCGAGTAGGGCGTGGGGCGGCCGAAAGCACCTGCCTTCTGATGTATCAGGCCCCGCTCAGCGAAGGGGGGCGTAAACGGCTTGAGGTGCTCCGACAGACCGAAGACGGGTTCCGCATCGCCGAAACCGACCTTGAAATGCGCGGGGCGGGTGACCTGATCGGCACGGCGCAATCGGGCTTGCCACGGTTCCGGATCGCCGATCTTGAACGGCAGGCCGGTCTGATGGCCATCGCCCAATCCGATGCGAGAGCCTTGTTGGCCGCGGATCCTGAATTGGATGGGCCCAGAGGCAAGGCTGCGCGCATCCTCCTGTGGTTGATGCAACAGGACAGAGCGATCCGATTGATATCTGTCGGGTGAATGTGTTCTCGGATGTTCGCGAATGTTCTCATAAAGTTCTTGACCGAGTCGGTGAAAGATGAGAACAAAGGGTCAACAAAGAGTTAAGACCTGACTTTGCCGGGAGAGAGACCATGCTTACCCAGATCAAGACGACACTTCTTCGTTCGCGTGCAACGCTGTTTCACGACATGGTCGGCGCGGCATCTCTCGTAGTGATCCTGATGGTCGCGCTGCACTTGCCCGGTTTCTGATTTCTGCCTGCGTTTACCGTGCCGGGCCGCCCGCGCATCCCATCCTATCCGATGCCAAGGGTGACCTGCCTGTCCCAAGACCCCTGAGACGCCATGCCTCGGCCTCTCCTGTCGGCCCGGACCCCACATGGAAACGCTATTCTTGCCGCCGCTCTTCCCTATCCGGAAGTGCGGCGGTTTTTTCGTGCAGTATCAGGCGCAGGCGGCCTTCTCGGCCTGTTCCATCGCCTCGGCGGTCGCTTCCAGCGCCAGAAGGATCGAGGCATGGCGGTTCTTGTATTCACGCGCAGGCATAAGTACTTCGAGACCGTCGAACGGTGCAGAGGGCGCTTCACCGCCCGACTTCAGCATTGCCTTTAGCTCGTCACGCGCCGTTTCGATCTCGGCACGGGTGCGTCCGATCACGGCCTCACCGACAACTGCTGCCGAAGCCTGGCCAAGCGCGCATGCTTTGACGTCTTGGGCGAACTCAGCGACCCGGCCATTTTCGAGCTTGAGATCAACAGTCACTGTCGAGCCGCACAAGGGCGAACGCTTCTTGACGGTCGCATCTGGTGCGTCGAGTCGGCCCAGATGGGGTATGTCGGCTGCAAGCGCCAGTATGCGCCCGGAGTATAGCTTTATCAGGTCGTTTTCGCCGGACATGGCTTTCCCTCGTCTTTCGTTCTCAATAGATAGTGGCCGATCGCTTCGATGCAAAAGGTTTTCCATCATGTCCAGTCCGCAGAACTTCACCACTGACAGCCTGAGCTATAATGACGCCGGCCTCATTCCGGCCATCGCACAGGACGCGCAAAGCGGTGAAATACTGATGATGGCCTGGATGAACGCGGAGTCGGTTCAGAAAACACTGGAGACAGGGCGCGTGACCTACTGGTCCCGTTCCCGCCAGAGTTTCTGGGTCAAGGGCGAGAGCTCGGGCCATGTTCAGGAGCTGGTTGATTTCCGGGTGGATTGTGATCGCGATTGCTTGCTCGTGGTTGTCAATCAGACCGGGCCAGCCTGCCATACCAATCGGCGCAGCTGTTTCTACACTGCGGTCAGAGACGGCGAAGAGGTCGAGTTGATGAGCCCGGAATACTAGGTTCGGGCCATGTGCAGCCTGACCATTTTCCGAATGTCGGCCGGGCTTGCACCGTCGCCACGGTATTTTGAGATGGCGCGGGCATCGTCGCGCTTGGCAAGACGTTTGCCGGCCGCGTCCCTGACCAGGCGGTGATGGTGATAGATCGGAACCGGGAACCCCAAAAGCGTTTGCAGCAATACATGGATTCGAGTCGCCTCGAACAAGTCTTCGCCGCGCACGACATGGGTTATTCCTTGATCCGCGTCATCGATCACGACCGAAAGGTGATAGGACCCGGCCATGTTCCGGCGCACGAGAACCACATCGCCAATCGTTTCGATCAGGTCATCCGCCTTCAGGGCATGAATGCCGGAGTACCTCTGGCCTGTTTCGTTGAATGTCGATAAATCAACGACATCCACAGCTTTCTTGATGTTCAGTCTGATGACGTCGTTTGGACCTGCGTCAGACATGGGACGATGTCGACAGGTCCCGGGATAAATCCGCCCGTCAGGCCCGAATTGAGGCATACCTTCCTGCGGTGCACCCGCTGCGGCGTCAATGTCGGCCCGCTTGCAGTTGCACGCATAGGTCAGTCCCATCGCGCTAAGTTTCGATACCACTTTGGCGTAATGTGAGTGACGATCCGATTGGCGCATGACGGGGTCGGGCCAAGTCACCCCGAGCCAGCGCAGATCCTCGTAAATCTGCCGTTCCCAAGCGTCGCGGGACCTGCTTTGGTCGATATCTTCAATCCTCAGCAGGAACTCACCTCCTGCCGCTTTGGCCATGTCATAGGCCAGCAAAGCCGAATAGGCATGGCCCAGATGCAGCGGACCCGTCGGTGAAGGTGCGAAACGTGTTCTGAAGGTCACGTCTTTTCAACGACGTATACATTTGCCTTCAAGTTGTGGCCGGGCAGGTGAGGGCCATATTCTTTACTCAGCAAGCGCGCTGCACCGATGTCCAGCCATTCGCACAACCGCCCCTCGTAGCTTGCATCGGCCAGAGCATGGTCATTGAAGGAAAACGCAAGCTTGCCGCCGCGAGGCAGGGCCTTCATCAGCATGTCGAAGGTTTTAGGGGGCGCCGCGCCCACTCCGATAACACCGGTTGCCGTGATCAGCTCATACGCGCCTTCCGCGATCGGAGTCTCGTCATCGAGGTCCAGTAGCGACAGGTCGCGATAGGCGCCTTTTTCACGCGCGCTTTCGAGCATTCCGGGTGACGGATCCATCCCGTCAATGACCTGAAAGCCAGCTGCGCGCAGCGCGACACCCGAAAGACCTGTGCCACAGCCGAAATCGAGCACAGGTTTCGTTGGTTCGGACACCCGTTTCCACAGTGCATCAGCAACGCGTCCAGGTGTAGCGTAACCGTTCTCCGCGATCTCGGCATCGTAGGTCGACGCCCAATCATCGTACAGATCGCGGGTCTCCTTGGCATTTCGCGCCTTGTAGACGGCATCAAGAAATTTCTCGGACATGTATCAAGGGTCTCGGCTGATCGAAGCGGTGTCAACCGTTTTCCAGTCAGACTGATCCTTGCATGATCCAGTCATAGATAGAAAAACGCGAAATCCTCCTCCGCGATAACCGAGCTTTCCACATCCTTTAGGCGGATGCTGCCATCATGCCAGCGGATCATCGTATCCAAGCCATCTGCCTCGATGGTAAGCGCGTCGAAGGACAACCCGTCGAAGCGAAAACTGTCTACGCCATCCGTGTAATCCGTGATCGTATCATCGCCCATTACGAAATTGGGCCGGAAACGGAACAGATCCGATCCGGCGCCGCCAGACAGCAGGTCATCACCCATGCCACCGTCTATCGTGTCGTTGCCAAGACCGCCCTGAACCACGTCGTTTCCCCAGCGACCTCGCAAGATATCGTTGCCGTCGACGGCGGTCAGGGTGTCTTGACCGAACCCTCCGATAACAGTGTCGTTTCCACCGCCAGCGGAATCGACGAACAGGTCATTGCCCTGGTTGGTCCAGATGAAGTCGTCGCCCGCGCCGCCATTCAGCGTGTCGTTTCCATCACCGCCGTACAAGGTGTCGGAATCGGCCCACCCGGCAAGCGAATCCGCCCCGTCACCGCCATCGATCACGTCATTCCCGTCATGACCGATCAGTACGTCCGCGCCGCTGCCGCCTTCGATGTGGTCGTCGCCATCCAGCGCTTCGACCGTATCGTTACCGGGGCCGGCAAGCAGGGTATCGTTTCCGATATGCCCGTGCAGCTCATCCGCGCCGCTACCGCCGAAGATCGAGTCCGCTCCCGCATCCCCATGGAGCGTGTCGTTGCCATCGCCGCCGAAGATCGTGTCGTTCGCCGCGCCGCCGTAAATCGAGTCGGCATCTGCCTGGCCCGACAACAGGTCACGTCCGGCATGGCCGTACATTACGTCCCTGCCATTGCCTCCGAACGCGCTGTCATTGCCGATGCCCGCGTATAGCGAGTCGTTGCCGTCCGCTCCGGACAGGCGATCGTTTCCGGCTTGTCCGCGCAGGATGTCCCATCCATCGCCCCCTCGAAGGTCGTCGCCATCATCGCCGCCATTCATCGTGTCGGCGGAGCCTCCGCCCAACATCAGATCGCTACCCGACCCGCCGAGAAGAAGATCACGCCCCGGACCGCCGTCGAGCGTATCGTCGCCATCGAAATCGTCTTCCAGCCGATCATTGCCTCCCAGGCCGATCAGCATATCGTTGCCGGAAAGGCCCAGCAGCGTGTCATCGCCGGGTCCGCCAATCAAGACTACCATCTCTTCATCCCCCCAAGGACATCATACATGGCGAAGGGAATAGCGGCTATGACGTTAATTCATGCAGGTTCGACACCTGTTTCGGCGCAGCTGTCTAGCCATGCTGCCCAAGCCTGTTTTGCTCGGTCGGTATAGGCCTTGTAACGATCTTTGCGTCCCCGTCGTCCCCCCTTGAGACCGTCCACAGGTCGGAACAGGCCGAAATTGACGTTCATCGGCTGGAAGGTTTTGGCGTCGGCTCCACCGGTGATGTGATGGATTAGGGCGCCCATCGCGCTGTCCTGCGGAACAGGCGGTAGCGGGCGCTCTAGGATCTCGGCTGCTGCCAGGCGACCGGCCAGCAGGCCCATTGCGGCCGACTCCACGTACCCTTCGACCCCGGTGATCTGCCCGGCAAACCGGATATGACGCCGCGACCGAAGGCGCATCTGCTCGTCGAGGAGCGTGGGGGAGTTCAGGAACGTGTTGCGGTGTATGCCGCCCAAACGGGCAAAGCGCGCTTCTCCGAGGCCCGGGATCATCCGAAAAACCTCGGTCTGTGCGCCGTACTTCATCTTCGTCTGGAACCCGACGATGTTGTAGAGCGTGCCAAGTGCATTGTCGCGCCGCAGCTGGACGACCGCATAGGGTTTTTCGTCGGGCTTGTGCGGGTTGGTCAGGCCGACCGGTTTCATCGGGCCGTGACGCAGGGTTTCGCGCCCTCGTTCGGCCATGACCTCGATCGGCAGGCAGCCATCGAAGTACCCGGCTGTCTCGCCCTCGTGGAACTCGGTCTTGTCTGCGGCCAGCAGCGCGTCGATGAAGGCCTCGTATTCCGCACGTGTCATGGGACAGTTGATATATGCGGTTCGCTCTTCCTCGGTGTCGCCCTTGTCATAACGCGACTGGCGCCAGGCCACGTTCATGTCGATGCTTTCGGCATAGGCGATCGGCGCAATGGCGTCGAAGAAGGCCAGGGAATCCGCGCCTGTCGCCTTGGCGATCGCTTCTCCCAGGGCAGGCGAAGTCAGCGGGCCGGTGGAAAAAATCCAATGCCCGTGTTCTGGAAGATCGATCACTTCTTCTTCGGTCACTGAAACGCGGGGATGCGATTTCAGCCGGTTGGTGACCGTTTCCGCGAACGGGTCGCGGTCGACGGCCAAGGCGCCGCCTGCAGGCAAACGGTGTGCGTCGGCACTGGACATGATCAAGCCATTGGCCGCCCGCATCTCCCAATGAAGAAGGCCCACGGCATTCTGCTCGTCATCATCCGAGCGGAACGAGTTCGAACAGACCATCTCGGCCAGGCTTCCAGTCCGATGGGCAAAGGTCTCGACCTTGGGGCGCATTTCGTGGATGACCACGTCCACACCCATCTGCGCGGCCTGCCATGCCGCCTCGGACCCGGCCATGCCGCCGCCTACGATATGCAGTTTCTCTGTCATGAGGCGCGACATAGGGCAGGGTGGGGCAATGCGCAACGGCCATGTCACGGCGCCACGCGGCTTGCACGATTTAACGAGTGGGGGTGTCGCTGTTTTGGGGTCGCCGCTGCGGGAATGTCGCGCTGGAGAGAGAGCCAGCTAGGAGGAACCTTCCGCCCGCGGCGACCCAAAATCATTGCGGCCGAAGCCGATGACAGAGAAATGCCACGTTCTTGCCCTTTTTTAAAGGGCGAATTTGGAAACAATTTGTCTCGATTGATGCCAAACGCGCTGTCACTGGCTCCAATCCGGTGGTCTTTTCTCGATAAAGGCGGCGATGCCTTCCTCCGTATCACGGTTAAGCATGTTTTCGACCATCACCTCGCCCGTATAGGCGTAGGCCGCATCGACAGGCATCTGTATCTGGTTGTAGAACGCTTCCTTGCCGATCTTCACTGCCGAGCCGAGTTTTGCCGCGACGGTGTTGGCCAGGGCTTGCGCCTCTGTCCCCAATTCATCGATTGGGGCCACGCGATTGACGAGGCCCAGTTCGCGGGCGCGCCCGGCCTCGATGAATTCGCCTGTGGTCAGCATTTCAAAGGCATGCTTGCGCGGAATGTTTCGCGACAAGGCAACCATGGGAGTGGAGCAGAACAGCCCGATATTCACACCGTTCACGCCAAACCGGGTGCCCTCGGCGGCGACGGCCATGTCGCAGCTGGCGACAAGCTGGCAGCCAGCTGCCGTGGCGATGCCGTGCACCTGAGCCACGACAGGTTGCGGCAAGCCCCGGATCGTCGTCATCATCCGGGCGCAGCGGTCAAAGAGATCCTTGAAGTAGGCCCTGCCGCCATCTTCTGCCTGTCTGCCGGCGGTCATCTGCTTGAGGTCGTGACCGGCGCAGAATGCCTTGCCGGCACCGGACAGCACGATGACACGGATCGAGCGGTCGGTTTTCAAGGTGTCGAACGTTTCCTGAAGCGCGGCGATCATCTCGTCGCTCAGGGCGTTGAGGCGTTCGGGCGCGTTCATCGTCAGATACGCGACAGCGCCCGCGTCGTTACGTTCCAGAATTGCCATCTTGCTCTCCCAAAGAAACTCGGGGCAACTCTAGGCGCAAGTAACAAGGAGTAAAAGCATGGCGCTGGCACTGGCCAAAGAAGAATTGTCGGAATACCTCAAACAGGTCTTTCCGCAAGTCGCCGAGGATTTCGCGCTCGAACGTCTGGACGAAGACAGCCTGACAATGCGCCTCTTGGTGACCGATCGACACTTGCGCCCCGGTGGGACGGTTTCGGGGCCATCCATGTTCGGTCTGGCCGATGTTGCGGTCTACGCGATGGTGCTGGCGCGAAAGGGCCGGCAGGCGTTGGCCGTTACCACCAATTGCTCGATGGACTTCATGCGCAAGCCCGAGGGAGCCCGGGACATGCTGGCCGATTGCCGGCTGCTAAAGCTGGGTCGTACGCTCGCTGTGGGCGATGTTCTGATGTACTCAGAAGGCTCGGACAAGCCGGTGGCCCGTGCCACGATGACCTATTCGCTGCCGCCCGAAGGGTCTGCCGCGGCGCGCATGGGCTAAGACGAAAAAAGGCCGGGGAGAACCCCGGCCAGGAAGAAGTCCCTGGGGACAGGGACAGGGGAAACACTCAAATCTGCCAAAAGGCGCGGCGCGCTTCGTTATGCGCCGCTCTCGGTGTAAGGCCGACATCTTGCAACAGACGATCATCCAACTTGCCCAGGTTCAATCGCGTGCTGCGGCGTCGTTGCCATAGGGTGACCGTCGCCGCGAAACGTACCGCAAGCGCAGCGATCAGCGGCAGCCGTGGGCTGGCGTTCAGCAACGTGAGGGGGCGGTGATGGATCGCACGGGTCATGATCGTGGCCTTTCAGTTTGTATTGACACAATCCGTTTTGTCTTGGTACGAAATACCGATACAATCAATGATGCACCCTGCGCAAAAGAAAGATTGTAATGGATACAATTTGGCCCGAGGCGCTACCAACCCAAAGCGGCCCGAAATACAAGGCCGTGGCGAACACGATACGGCAAGCAATCGACGCAGGGACACTTGCGGTGGGGGCCAAGCTGCCCCCGGTGCGTGACCTTGCTTTTCGATTGGGCATCACGCCAGGAACCGTGGCGCGGGCTTACACCATCCTGACGGATGAGGGGTTGCTGTCGGCCGAAGTGGGGCGCGGGACCTTTGTCGCGCCACCGAAGTCACCTTTGCTTGACGATGTCTGGTCGCGACAGCTGCACCTACTGGAACAGGCTGATCCAGACCATGTGAGCCTGTTCAGCCCGCGTCTCGCCGACGTGGGGCAGGTGGCCCTGATGCGCGAGTGCCTGTCCAAGGTGGCACAGGCCGATGCCGCATTGTTTCTCAACTACCCTACACGCGATTCCTATCTTCCACTGCGCCATGTCGTGGCGGACTGGCTTTCGACTCTGCCTCTTGGTCCATTGACGCCCGAGGACGTTGTATTGACCCATGGCGGGCAGAATGCGCTTTGCGTCACGTTCCAGACGATCCTGAAATCGCCGAAACCAACGATCGCGGTCGAGGAACTGTCTTATGCCGGGTTTCGCAGGGCAGCGGAATTGATGCGGGCCGAGGTCGTGGCCGTCGAGATGGATGGGCATGGCGTATTGCCGGACGCTTTGGAGGCGGCCGCACGTCAGCACAGGGTGCAGGCGGTCTGCGTTTCGCCCGAGGTTCAGAACCCGACCGCATCGCACATGCCACTGTCACGGCGGAAGCAGATCGTCGACGTCGCGCGCCGTCATGACATCCAGATCGTCGAGGATGATTGTTACCGCATCGGCGAGACGCGTGCGCCCAGCTTTCGCGCGCTGGCGCCCGAACGGGGGTGGCATATTGCGTCCATATCCAAGACGTTGACGCCCGCGTTGCGCGTCGGCTTTGCCGTCGCTCCCGAAGGCCGCGGTCCGGATTTGCGTCGCGCAGCCGAGTATGGCTTTTTCGGGCTTGCCCAGCCGCTGGCGGAACTGATCAGGTTGATGCTGTCCGATCCGCGAACGCCCGATCTGGTGACGAAGGTCCGGCGCCGGATGTCGGATTACATTCGTGTCACGGTGAATGCTCTCGGCAGGTTCGACTTGGTATGGGACGCAGAAATTCCTTTTGTCTGGTTGAAGTTGCCGTCTGGTTGGCGGGCTGCCGCGTTCACGCGTGCGGCAGAGAAGGCCGGGGTGCAGATCCGGTCGGCGGATGAATTCGCCCTGCGCGACGGACGCGCGCCGAACGCTGTACGCATCGCAATGAACGGGCACGTACCACTGGACACGTTCGAAGCTGCCATGCTTCGCCTCCGGGCCCTGCTGGATAATCCGCCGGAGCAGATCAGCGTATGAATCAGATTTTGGGGTATATTGATACCTATTTTGTAAGGTGTTGTTTTGTAATGAAAATACAAGGATCGAGCCGCTTGACGAGGAAATGAAGCTTCTCTAAAAGCCGACCATCGAATTCGGACCGGCCTGTTCGCAGGTCGGTCTTTCACATCAAACAGGATCATCCTGCCATGAAAACCTTTTCTGCAACTCCGGCAGATATCGACAAGAAGTGGATCCTGATCGACGCCGAGGGTGTCGTTCTGGGCCGCCTCGCTTCGATCGTTGCCATGCGCCTGCGCGGTAAGCACAAGGCGTCTTTCACCCCGCACATGGACATGGGCGACAACGTTATCATCATCAACGCCGACAAGGTGCAGATGACCGGCAACAAACGTCAGGAGAACTTCTACTGGCATACCGGCCATCCCGGCGGCATCAAGTCGCGCACCAAGCAGCAGATCCTCGAGGGTGCACACCCCGAGCGCGTGGTCTTCCAGGCCGTCAAGCGCATGCTGCCCGGCAACCGCCTGTCGCGCCAGCAGATGACCAACCTGCGGATCTACGCCGGTGCCGAGCACCCGCATGACGCGCAGAACCCCGAGATTCTGGACGTAAAGTCCATGAACAAGAAAAACACCCGGAGCTGATTCAGATGGCTGACGAAATCAAGACGCTCGACGAGCTCGCCAAGGCCGTGACCGACGATATCGGCGCCGTTCAAGGCTCCACTGCAGAAGACCTCGAAATCGCACGCGAGCCCGTTCGTGATGAACTGGGCCGTTCCTATGCCACCGGCAAGCGGAAGGACGCGGTTGCCCGCGTCTGGATCAAGCCCGGCTCCGGCAAGGTCGTGGTCAACGGCAAGGAAATGGCAAAATACTTTGCACGTCCCGTGCTGCAGCTGATCCTAAACCAGCCCTTCCAGGTCGCCGGTGTCGAAGGTCAGTTCGACGTGATGGCGACCGTCAAGGGCGGTGGTCTCACCGGTCAGGCCGGCGCGGTCAAGCACGGTATCTCGAAAGCGCTGCAGCTTTACGATCCCTCGCTGCGTGGCGCGCTCAAGGCCGCCGGCTTCCTGACCCGCGACAGCCGCGTGGTCGAGCGTAAGAAGTATGGCCGTGCGAAAGCGCGCCGCAGCTTCCAGTTCTCGAAGCGCTGATCGCCAACAGGCACAAAGATCAAAGGCCGCGCACTTTGCGCGGCCTTTTTTGTTGGCGCTATTCTCTCGGTGCCGGGACGTACCAGTCGTCGAACTGCGAACAGTCCTCCAGCACCCGAACGTATCCCTTTTCGGTCAGCAGGGCGTGGATCGGTTGGCGTTGAGGCTGGAAGTTGTGCTCGATCGTCATGGCGCCGAAACTCCACTTGTCGAAATCGACGGCCGTCAGGATGTCGAGCTCGCTGCCTTCTGTATCTATCGAGATGTAGTCGATATGCGCGGGCGCACCGTGACTTTCGAGAAGGTCATTCAGTGAAATCGTTTCAACCTCGTAGTTTTGTCCCCTTAGTCGCCGGGTGGACTTGACGAAGGTCGAAATGCCCGAGTTCTCGCCCCGCGGCGCCTCGGTAAAGCCCAGTTTCTCGCCGCTGGCATTCCAAACGCAACGCGTCTCGATCGTACAGCTGCGGTTCTTCTTTAGATCGTCATGCCAGCCGCGTGCCGGCTCGGCCAGGATCCCCCGCCATCCGAACGCGTGCTCGAGAAGATGAGTGTTGTTCAGCTCCACACCGTCCGTCGCACCGAACTCCACGAAGAACCTGTCGCGCTCGAACCCGTTGCGGGACAGTGCGAAAAGATCTTGCCGTAACTGAGATTTCGACTGGTCCAGCAAGTCGATGCAGCGGCTTCGATACTCCGGTTCAACGGCCTTGAGGAAGCCAAGGTCGAACCAGGCCTTTTCCCGTTCCTTGAGTTGGCGCAGGCGATCGCGGCGGACGAGGGTGGTGTTCGAAATAGAATGGCTCACGGGTGCTGCTCCTCCACACGGTCCCTTCGGTCATAGCGAGCCACCATGTCTGCGGCAAGCGCTGGCGTCAGTCCTGTTCGATCAGGCCCAAGCCGCGCAGGTAGATCCCGATGCCGCTTTCCAGCAAGTCCTCGGGCGGAAATGGAGAGGCCCCGCCGTTATTGCGCGCAAACAGTTCAACGACTCCGTGGCTCATCGCCCAGATATGTGCGCTGAACATCGATGCCGGCGGCCTTTTTTCGGGAGGAATATGCTGCGACAAGTCTGCCGCCGCCTTTTCAAGAACCGATTTGGCCCGTGCGGCGGCCGCAGCCAGTTCAGGCGTGCGGTTGACCGAAATCGAGCTTTCGAACATGGCGATGTAATGGCCAGGATGTCTGCGCGCAAAAGCAAGGTAGGCGCGACCGGTGGCCTCGAACGCGGCGAGGGCCGAGGGTTGTCCCTTGTCATAGGCGTATTGCATCAAGTCGGCGAACATTTCAAAGCCCTGCCGCGCGGCCTCGGCAATCAGGTCTTCGCGCCCGTCGTAATGACGATAAACGGCGGCAGGGGTTACCCCGGCCTTCTTTGCAGCCTCCGACAGGGTAAAGCCCGTGGGGCCTTTCTCCTCGATCAGCGACAGGGCAGCATCCATCAGCGCCTGCCTGAGATTGCCATGGTGATAGCCGCGTTTAGGCATCCCAGAGCTCGGGGCCTCCGCAGACTTTTTCGTCTATCTTGCCGATGGCCTTGATGTCCTTGTCGTCGTAATCCAGCCCGTGCAGCAAGGTTCGGATCGCAGCAAGGCGCGCCCGTTTCTTGTCGTCGGACCGGATGATTGTCCATGGAACGTAGGTAGAGTGGCTGCGCCTGAGCGTTTCTTCGATTGCTTCTGAATAGGCATCCCACTTTCCCAAGCCATCAACATCGATCGGGCTGAGTTTCCAATGCTTGAGCGGATCCTCTTCCCGCTTGAGGAAGCGGTTCAGCTGTTCCGCCCGACCGACATTGAGCCAGAACTTGAAGATTCTGATGCCGTCGTTCTCCAACCCATGCTCCAGCGGAAGTACCTGACGGAAGAACCTTTCGCGCTGTCTGTCTGTGCAAAAGCCGAATACCTTTTCGACGACACCACGGTTGTACCAGCTGCGATCAAAAAAGACGATTTCGCCCCCCGAGGGCAGATGGGTGATGTAACGCTGGAAATACCATTGCGTCCGTTCCGCGTCCGACGGTTTGGCAAGGGCCACGACGCGCGCGCCACGTGGATTAAGATTTTCTCGGAACCGTTTGATTGTGCCGCCTTTTCCGGCCGCATCGCGCCCCTCGAAGATGCATAGAACCCTCTGGCCCGTCTCTTTGACCCAGGACTGCATCTTGACCAGTTCGATCTGCAATGCGTCCATCTGCTTGTCGTACGACTTGCCCGACATGCGTTCGTCGTAAGGGTATGCTGGGTTCAGGATTTCGTCCTTTCCCGCATCCAGAACGCGCTTTTTTATGTGCTTGGGGGCTTCCTCGTGCAGGAAACGGGCAATTGCCCCGTGCTTCACCTTGGTCATCCGGCGCCTCCCAAAGAAATCCGTAACTTACTATATGATATGTGAATCGGATTAACGCAAACCCGCGCGTGCAGCAGCCCTGTCTACCGCTTGGACGATCTCTTCGGGAACGGCATGGTGAAGCATGTGTCCTATGCCGGGCAGGACGGTCAGGTTCGCACCGGGGATCTGGTTTGCCAGGTTGGCGGAATGAAGGGACAGCGCCACGGTGTCGTCGGCATCGCCATGCACGATTTCTGTCGGCACGGCAATTTCCCCGTAGCGGGTATGCAGCGCTTCGATTTCATCGAGCAGGTTCGCCCGCTGCATCGCGTTTGCTCGCAACGACACGCGCCGCAAGGTAAGCGCGGGTCCGAAATGACCGGAATACCCCTCCGGGACCGATTGCGGGTCGAAGGCGCGTGCAACGGCTGTTTCGACATATCCGTCAGGCACGAAAGCGGTCAGCATCGGCACCACGAGGGTCGAACCGACTGGGTGCGAGGTCACTTGGTACAGAGTGTCCAGGGGCGTGGTCCAGGGGTTCGATGCCGCGGCAAGCGGAACCAGCGCGGATACACGGTCGGGCTGGTTCACCGCCCAGGCCAAGGCAACAGCGCCGCCATAGCTGTGTCCCACGACGACCGGGCGCTCAGCCCCCAATAGCACGGCTGCGCGCGACAAAAGCTCTGCCTGCTGCGTGATGGTGGCACCGCTGTCGTTTACCCGTTCGGTAAAACCTAGGCCGGGCCGGTCGAACGCGATCACGCGGTATTTCTCAGCCAGCAAGGGAGCAAGGCGAAAAGTCATATCCCGCGCATTTCCGCTGGAGCCGTGGATAAGCACGACATCCGGGCCTTGTCCCGACACAACGGCATGAACCTCGACACCGTCGACTTCGATCAACTGCCCATGAGGCGGAAAGCTGGCATTCGCCCGCGCCTCGTGCCGACGTGCAAAAAAGGCGGTTGCGGCTGCAAACAGCGCGATGCCCACAAGGGCGAAGAGCAGGAGTTTAACGGCCAATTGCATCCAGATCGAAAGGCGTGGTCTGATAAATCTCGTTGATCCAGTTGCCATATAGAAGATGCGCGTGACTTCTCCAGCGGTTCTGCGGCGTTTTCGTAGGATCGTCGTCAGGGTAGTAGTTGATCGGCACGTTGATAGCCGTTCCGGAGGCGATGTCGCGGTCGTATTCCTGCTTCAGCGTGTCACTGTCATATTCGAAATGGTTGAAGATGTAGAGCGCGCGATGGTCCGGGTCCTCGACAAGGCAGGGGCCGACCTCGTCACTGCCGAGGAGCGTCTGCAACCCTTCGACGGTGTCAATCTCGTCCTGTTTCATCTCGGTCCAGCGGCTGACGGGAACCACGCAATCGTCCGAGAAGCCCCGCAAATAGGGGGAGGCCGGCGCCATGTTGCGATGACGGAAGCAGCCGAACGCCTTGTGATCCAGCATGTGTTTCTTCACGCCGTGAAAATGGTTGATCATCGCCATGCCGCCCCAGCACACGCCGAAGGTGGAATGCACGTTTGTCTGCGTCCAGGCAAAGACCTCGCGTAACTCATCCCAGTAGGTCACCGCGTCGAACTCGAGATGCTCGATCGGCGCTCCGGTGATGATCAGCCCGTCAAACTTGCGGTCCTTCACGTCCTGGAAAGGTTGATAGAACTCTTCCATGTGTTCGGCTGCGGTGTTTCGGGTCTGATGCTCGGTCATCCGGATCAGGCTCAATTCGATCTGAAGCGGCGTCGCTCCGATCAGGCGGGCAAACTGGTTTTCCGTCTGAATCTTCTTGGGCATCAGGTTCAGCAATCCGATATGCAGCGGCCTGATGTCCTGTCGGGCTGCCTGATCCTCGGACATGACCATGACGCCCTCGCGGGTCAGAACGTCATAGGCAGGCAGGTCGGCGGGGATCTTGATCGGCATTTGGGAAAGCTCGAGTTGTCTTCGGGAAAGGGCGACTTAAGACGCGGCGCGCGGCGCGGCAAGGGCCTGTGCAATCACGTCCTCGAAATCGGTCGCGTCACGCACGCGTGCCATGTCCTCGGCTTGGACCGAAACACCCCAGTTCCGGGCCATTGCAGCATATCGCGGTTGACGGTGTGCAAGCGCGCGGGCATAGGTCCAACGGATGAAGGCATCGGGATCCACAGCATCCGGCGCTGCCCCGGTTTCGGCCAGATAGCCGTCCCAAACCTCTGCCAGGAATTCCGGCTGATAGGACATCGGTTTCGGTGCCTTGTCGAACCGGCGTATCAACTCTTCGGTATGGGCCTCGTTGCCCTCGATCCAGATCATGAGCGTGTGCTTGGCCAGTTCCGACAGGACCGGGTCGGACGGGTTGTCAGGGTCGACCCACTCGCAGATCGATCCGCCCGTATCGCATATGAAATGCGGGTAGCCATAAAGGCGCTCGGCCCGATCGACGAAATACTCGGTGTCCAGCAAGGCGTGGATCTCGGCCAGGCGGAATTGCTCCTGCCTGCGTCGGTACTCTGAAATCGGCAGTCCGCCGCGCGCTTCGTCACCGGGCTTGCCGAGGTAGGCAGAGACCGGTGTAAGGTTCGAAAATGAGATGTTGGAACCGATGTAGATCGAGTCGGACATCAGCAGATCGCGCAGGAAGGGCACCTTCATCGCGTGGGCCTTTGCGTTGTCGGTGATGTACTCGCCCATGTAGCGGGTGCCGATGCGGTAATCGATCGAGTAGTGGAACCACTCGCCCTGATCGCGCAGGATGTTCGAGACATGGGTCTTGCCAAGGCCAGACATGCCGAAAAACAACACGCGCTTGCGCTCTGCCGCGCGCCAGTCATCCGCCGAAGCATAGATCATGTGGTTTTGTCCCGTTAGTTTTCGCCCTTGCTAGACCGCACCGCTGGGCGGGTCAATCGCGTGCACGGGCTCGCGACCGGGGCCAGAGCGTGCCGTTGAGCACCAAAAGCCCCAAGGCCAGCAAAGCGAAACCGGCAAAGGCCTCTGGCCGAAGCGTTTCGCCCCTCACCCATGCGCCAAGCAGGATCGCGACAGGCGGAATGACAAGGGTCACCAGCATCAGGTTGCCGGACCCGGCCATCGCCAGCACCCTATAGTAAAGCAAATAGGCCCCGGCTGTCGCGATCAGCGCGTAATAGGCGATGGCAAGCCAGCTGGAGGCGCTGAGGCCCAGGTCCGGCGGTCCGTCTATCAGCAATGTCAACGGCACAAGAACAAGGGTCGATCCCGTGAGCATTCCGGCAGCGGCGACCTGCGGGGACAACCCCGACAGTTTCGAGCGGGCCCAGGCCGCAGCGCAGGCATAAGAGACCGTTCCGCCGAGCACGGCCAATTGGGCAAGGCTGCGCGGATCGAACTGTGTCAGCGCGTTCAGCCCAATAGCCGTGGCCACGCCCAGAAATCCCATGGCGACGCCGACGGCCTTTTGAAGGGTGAGCCGTTCGTCGGCAAAGACCATTGCTGCGACGATCACACCGAAGACCGCCGTCGCTGCATTGAGGATCGATGTTAGCCCTGTCTCGATATAGAGTTGCCCCCAGGCCATGAGGCCGAAAGGGATGACGTTGTTGAGAAGGCCCATCACCAGGAAGGCACCCCAAACATTGGGCGCGCGGGGAATGGGCAGGCGCATTGCGAACACCGCCAGCCAAAGGGCCAGCATTGCCCAGAAGACCCGGTGCAGAACGCTTGTCAAAACCGGCACTTCGTCAAGCGCGACCCGGATGGCCAGAAACGAACCGCCCCAGATCAGCCCAAGCAGTAAAAGCTCGGCCCACGCGCGCGCAGAGAGAGATTGCTGTGTCATATGGCTATCTCGCCTGCGATATCGCCTCAGGCGACCCGGTTCTTGCGCCTTTCGGCGAGGATGTTGAGATAATTGCCACCGAAAATGACGGCAGCCCCGAGCAGCACCCACATGTCGAGCGGTTCACCATAAAGAATCATGCCGATGACCGCGATCGTCGGCAAACGCGCAAAGTCGAACGGCACCACGACTGTGGCTGGCGCGACCGACAGGGCGTTGGTGATGCAGAAATGCGCAAGAAGACCTGCAAAGCCTACAAGCACGAGCCAAGGGAGAGTTTCCGCTGTGGGTGCCTGAATCTGCCAGTCCCAACCGGCGGCGACGAGCCCAAAGACCGCCTGCATCACGGTGAGCCAGAACATGATGCAGGCGATCGGCGCAATCTGCGTTAGCTTTTTTGTCGAAATCGTTGTCAATGCAAAGAAAATGGCCGCCAGCGCGGCCGCGCCGACGCCGATGCTCAGGGTGGCCGCGCCGGGACGCGCGACGATCAGGATGCCTGCGAAGCCGATCATGGCGGCCAGCAGGCGCACGGGGGTAAGCCGTTCACCCAGCAGGAGCGGCGACAGAACGATGACCCAGAGCGGTTGGGTGAACTCCAGCGCAAAGACCTGCGCCAGCGGAATCGCCGTCAGTGCGAAGAACCACAGGTTCTGCCCGGTGAAATGCACCGTGTTGCGCAAGACGTGAAGCCCGAAATGATCCGTCGATACCTGGTGCCAGATTCCGCGGACGGAAAGAATGAGCGAAACGACGATGATGCCGACGAAGCTGCGATACATCATGATCTCGAACGTATCATGCACCGCGCCCAGTTCGCGTCCCGCCACGGCCATGGACGAAAAAGAGGCAATCGCCCCGGTCATCCAGAGCGCGGCCTTGCCGATCTCGGCGGGCTTGTGTTGCATGACGATACCTCCCGCCGGCTACGAGGACCGTGAACGCGCACGAAGGTCAAGCCTGTTTCGCCCTGTTTGAAACCTGCGCGCGAGGTTATAGATCTTGAATTGCACTTTGCGAGATTCGAGACGATCCATGTTTTTCAGGTTTCTTTCCCTGGCCGCCGTTGCGCTGACCTTGCAGTCGGCCCCCGTTTCGGCCGAATTTCGTATCGCTTTTGACGGGTCCGGTCTGCAGCGATGCACCACTGGCCGCCCGGCGGTCGTCAATAGTCCGGCATTCCGCATCTCCGGTCTGCCGGCCGGCACCAAGGCGGTTCGGTTCCGGCTCAAGGATCTGGACGTGCCGCATTACGACCACGGCGGTGGCTGGGTCGAGATGACCGGAGATGGCGTCGTGCCGCCCGGCAAGTTCCGCTACAAGAGCCCGTGTCCGCCCGGACGGGTCCATCAATATGAATGGACGGCTGTAGCCAAGACGAAACTTGGCGGCGGAAAGACGTTGGGAACGGCAAAGGCCCAGCGAAAATATCCCGAGTAGGATGGGCTCCCGCCCCCTGTGGCACCGCCCTTCGGGCGCTGTCCTCGGCGTTGGGCCGGGCCGCGCCTGCGGCGCGGCCTAGCTCGCACGTGCCGGGATCACTCCCACTCGATCGTTCCCGGGGGCTTCGAGGTTATGTCATAGGTGACGCGGTTGATGCCCTTCACCTCGTTGATGATGCGCGTTGCGGTCTCCCCGAGGAAGTCATGCGTGAACGGGAAGTAATCCGCCGTCATCCCATCGACACTCGTGACTGCGCGCAGGGCGCAGGCGTAGTCGTAGGTGCGCCCGTCGCCCATGACACCGACCGTGCGAACGGGCAGGATGGCGACAAATGCCTGCCAGATCTCGTCATAGAGCCCATGCTTGCGGATCTGGTCTATATAGACCGCGTCCGCCTTGCGCAGGATCTCGAGCTTGTCGCGGGTGATCTCGCCTGGGCATCGGATCGCAAGGCCTGGACCGGGGAAGGGGTGACGGCCGATAAAACTGTCGGGCAGCCCCAATTCGCGGCCAAGGGCACGGACCTCGTCCTTGAACAGTTCGCGCAGCGGTTCGACCAGTTTCAGGCCCATCTTTTCGGGCAGTCCACCCACGTTGTGATGCGACTTGATCGTGACCGAAGGACCACCGCTGAAGGAGACGGATTCGATCACGTCGGGATAGAGCGTCCCTTGGGCAAGGAATTCGGCGCCGTCGATTCTGTCGGCATGTTTCTGGAACACGTCGATGAACAAACGTCCGATGGTCTTGCGCTTTTCCTCTGGGTCACTGACGCCCTCGAGTTCGCCAAGGAACAGGTCGGATTCGTCGGCGTGGATCAGCGGGATGTTATAATTGTCGCGGAACATCGACACGACTTCGTCGGCTTCGTTCAGACGCAACAGGCCATGATCCACAAAGACGCAGGTCAGCTGATCGCCGATCGCCTCGTGGATCAACACGGCCGCGACCGAGGAATCGACCCCGCCCGACAGCCCGCAGATCACCTTGCGATCGCCGACCTGCTCGCGGATCTTGCGGATCGCTTCGTCCTTGTAGGCGGCCATGGTCCAGTCGCCGGTAAAGCCGGCCATGCGGACGAAGTTTTCCAGCATGACCTTGCCGTTTGGCGTATGATGCACCTCGGGGTGGAACTGAACCGCGTAGAACTTGCGCGCCTCGTCCACGATCATCGCGTAGGGCGCATTGGGAGAGGTCGCAACGACTTCGAAACCGGGGGCAAGCGCGGTGACACGGTCGCCGTGACTCATCCAGACCTGTTCGCGCCCGCTTTCGGCGAACAGGCCGGCGAAAATGCCGTCAAGAGAATGGCCATCGGCCGGCGTCACATGGGCCCGGCCATATTCGGCGTGATGTCCGCCTTCGACGCGGCCGCCGAGCTGTTCCATCATCACCTGCTGGCCATAGCAGATGCCGAAAACGGGCAAGCCCATCTCGAACAGTGCCTGTGGCGCGCGCGGGCTACCCTCGCGCGTGACGCTGTCGGGGCCGCCGGACAGGATGATCGCCCGGGGTGAAAGCGCGCGCAGGCTTTCCTCTGTCACGTTCTGGTAGGGATGGATTTCGCAATAGACATTCAGCTCGCGCAGGCGACGCGCGATCAGCTGGGTTACCTGGCTGCCGAAATCGACGATGAGAAGGCGGTCATGGCCGGAACTGGGAGTGCTCTGCATGGCTTGCCAATAGTCAAGCGCCGTGAACCGCGCAAGTGCTGATCGGAGGTCGACATGAGGACCTCGGCCCAGTGGCGCCCGGTCGTGTCGTTTTGTGACATACACCATGGCTCGACATGGACCGCTGCCCGTGGTTCAGGCGCGAATGTCGCTTTTCACCGCTAGAGGCCGCAATTCTCTCAGGCGCATCGTCGCCCCGGCGCTAAAAGAAGCCAATCCCAGGATCCCTTGATGAGGAATGAGAATGGCTGAAGCAGCAACTGCCCGTCGACGGAGCCGTGGCGGCGGTGGTGCGGCGCGTCGCGCCGAGCGCACTGCGGTCAAGATCGAAACCGCCCGTTACATCGAACGCAACATCCCGAATTTCGAGGTGTTGAACGAAGAGGCGCTGCAGGTCATCGAGACCAACGCCGAAACGGTGCTGGAAGAGGTTGGTGTGAACTTCGTCGACAACCCTGCGGCGCTGGAACGCTGGCGCAATGCCGGTGCCGACGTTCAGGGGGAACGGGTCCGTATTCCGCGCGGTCTTGCGCGCGAACTGATCAAGACCGCGCCCAGCCAATTCACGCAACATGCCCGCAACCCTGAAAAGTCGGTGGTGATCGGAGGGCGAAACCTTGTCCTCGCCCCGGTCTACGGTCCGCCCTTCGTGCGAGATGCCAATGGGGGCCGTCGCTATGCCACGATGGAGGATTTCCGCAAGTTCGTGAAACTGGGATACATGTCGAAATGGCTTCACCACTCCGGCGGCACGGTTTGCGAACCGACGGACGTTCCGGTGAACAAGCGCCATCTGGACATGCTGCACGCGCACATGACCCTGTCGGACAAGCCCTTCATGGGCTCGGTCACCGACCCGTCGCGGGCCCGAGACTCGGTCGAGATGTGCGAAATCCTGTTCGGCAAGGATTTCGTGCAAGAGAACACGGTGATGACTTCTCTCATCAACATCAACTCGCCGATGACCTTCGACGACGTGATGATGGGCGCGCTCGAGGTGTACGCCGAAGCGAACCAGGCCTGCATCATCTCTCCGTTCATCGTCGGCGGCGCGATGGCGCCGGTTTCCGTCGCGGGAACGTTGACGCAGGTTCTGGCCGAGGTGCTGGCGGGTATCGCCTATTCCCAGATCGTGCGACCCGGTGCTCCGGTGATCTTTGGGGCTTTCGTGACCTCGATCGACATGAACTCTGGTGCGCCGACCTTCGGAACGCCCGAAGCGTCGCTGATTACCTATGGCGCGGGTCAGCTGGCACGGCGGCTGAACCTTCCATATCGCTCGGCGGGGTCCTTCTGCGGATCAAAGCTGCCCGACGCGCAGGCTGCTTATGAAACGGCGAACTCCCTGAACATGGGGCTCTTGTCAGGCGTGAATTTCATGTTGCACGCCTGTGGTTGGCTCGAAGGCGGTCTTGTCGCCGATTTCGAGAAATTCGTGATGGATGCCGACCAACTCGGTACCTTGCACGGCCTTGCGCGTGGCGTGGCTTATGACGAGAACGCGCAGGCAATGGATGCCATCCGCGAGGTCGGCCCGGGCGGTCATTACCTCGGCTGTGCACATACGCAAGCCAACTTCAAGGAGGCGTTCTGGAAAACCCAGGTTCTCGATTACAAACCTTTCGAGACCTGGGAAGAGGAAGGAGCGCGCGATACGCGCACATTGGCCTCCTTGCGGGTCGAGCACCTGCTGAACACCTATCAGCAACCCGAGCTCGACCCGGAGATCGCGGCAGCGCTTGCCGCCTATGTCGCCGAGAAAAAGGCGTCTGTCCCGGACGCCTTCATGTGATCAGACCGCCGGAGCGCGGCTGGACTTTACCAGCTGCGCCTCGCCCATCATCGCGATGAGCAGGTCCAGATGACGCACGAGGGAATAGGCGGCGTCGTCACTCTGGCGCTGTTCGTCCAACCCGCGCTCTAGCTCCATCAATTGCATCAGCGCGGCCCCCGGACGGGGCAGGGCGCCATAGCCCAGGATACGTTGCAAGTGGCGGTCCCGGTTGTATTCCTGCGCCCCCATGCGCGCCGCCCGCACCAGAAGCCGAGGCCGCCGCAGAGTCGATAGCATTGTCGTCAGATCGTGCATGGCCTGTCCCTTTCCAAACACTGAATATCGAATGCCATCTTTTTGCCACAACCATTGCGGGTGTTGCGGGTGGTTCAATTTGACCGTTCGATGGTTTCAGGAGTGTTTATTATTTGGAAACAATTATCTGTTTCACCTTGTGATCTTAACAATGCAGTAACCAATGCAATTCTAGGTTGTGGATTGTTCGTGGGATAACAAGGTCAGTGTTCTTGCCGTTGAGGATGTGCCGACATGACTGAGACCTCTGCATTCGCCGCCCCTGCCTGGGTGCCCGAGGGGGCCCTGAACTATCTCGCCCATACCGAGGCTGGTCGGTCGATCCGGGATCTGGCGCGGGGGGCGGGCTGCCATGCCTCGACCATCCTGCGTCAGATCAGGAGAGTCGAAATGCGACGCGACGACCCGCTTGTCGATGCAGCCCTGCAATCGCTGGCCCAGACCCATTTTCCGCCGCTTGCGCTGCCTGATCAGAACGTGACCGAGGCGGATACCACGCCCGATAATGCCACCTTTGACCGCGAAGCCATGCGCGTGCTGCGTCGCATGTGTGAAACGGGTGCAGTTCTGGCCGTGGCCGAAGACATGGACAAGGCGGTTGTCGTGCGCGACGATCGCGCCGGCGGCAGCACCCGCACGGCCGTTGTCGATTGCACCATCGCACAGGCGCTGGCGCTCAAGGACTGGATCAACTGCGACAAGCCTGCCCGCATCAGCCGCTACCACATCACGGCGGCCGGGCGTACGGCGCTCGGGCGGCTGCTGGCCGAGGCCGAGAACCGAGCCCGCAGGCAGAAGGAAACCGGTTTCGCCGAAGCGCAAACCCCGTTCGGCGGCGCGCCTTCCGTCGCATCCGATCAGAGCGATGATGTCCGGCACTGCGCGCGTCGCATGCGTTACAGCAGCACCGAAAGCCCGCTGGCGGCCCTTGCTCGGCGCAAGGATCGCGATGGCCAACCCTTTCTGGATGAAGAGCTTGTGCGCGCGGGAGAGCGTCTGCGCGAGGATTTCGAATTGGCACAGATGGGCCCGCAAGTCGCCCAGAACTGGGACAGGTTCCTGACCGGCGGGGGGCGTGGAAGTTTCCGGCCCGACATGCAATCGACCGGCGGGCATACCGGTGCGCGCGACAGGGTGGCGCGGGCGCTTTCGGACCTTGGCCCAGGTCTTAGTGACGTCGCACTGCGCTGCTGTTGCTATCTCGAAGGGCTCGAGCTTGCGGAAAAGCGGATGGGGTGGTCTGCGCGATCGGGCAAGATCGTGCTGCGGATCGCGCTCCAGCGGCTGAAGCGCCACTACGATGATCAATCCGAAAGCGATCGGATGATCGGCTGAACCAAGGGCCCGCCAATCCGGCGGGCCCTGTTCGTTTCCGGCTTATGCCATTTCCGGCGCGCGGGCCTTTTCCAGCCAGGACAACAGCGTCTCCGGCGAGGACTCGCCATACGGATCCTCGGGGCAGTTATCCATGAGGCCGGGCTCTTCGAACCAAGCTTCGATCACGCCATCCTTGATGATCGCGGCGTAGCGCCACGAGCGCATGCCGAAGCCAAGGTTATCCTTGTCGACAAGCATGCCCATCTTGCGCGTGAACTCGCCCGAACCGTCGGGGATGACCTTCACGTTCTCGAGGTTCTGCGACTCGGCCCATTTGTTCATGACGAAGCTGTCATTGACCGACATGCAATAGATCGCGTCGATGCCCAGCTCGCGGAACGTCTCGAAATTTCCCTCGAAACCCGGCAGTTGGTACGTGGAGCAGGTCGGCGTGAACGCACCGGGCAGCGAAAAGAGGATCACACGCTTGCCGGCAAAGTAATCGGCCGTGGTCATGTCCTGCCAACGATAGGGGTTAGGGCCGCCAACCTCCTCGTCTCGGACACGGGTGTGGAATGTAACTTCGGGCAGTTTCGCACCGGTTTTCATGGGGGATATCTCCTGCTTTGTTCCTCCCGAGCACCGAGTAGAATGATTCCAGTTCGGTCTCAACGACGTTTCAAGTGCCGGCGCATAGTGTTGAATTCAGGAAAAACAGGGCATTACAAGGAAAAGCTCAGTTATCGCAGGTCAGCCATGCCCAAGACGCATGGCGGGAATGCCGGGTCCGCGGGCGCGTCCTTGCGCCACTGGTCCCAGCCATTACCTTGAGGTATCTTGACCGCCAACCGCGAATACTCAGGGGAGACCCACGTGCGAGACCTAAAGATCCCCCAGCAACGCCACCCGGAAAAGGCGCATCGCCCGGACCAGGCGCAGCCCAAGAAGCCCAGCTGGATCCGCGTCAAGGCGCCGGGCGGAAAAGGGTATGCCGACACACACAAGATAATGCGTGAAAACAACCTCGTCACTGTCTGCGAGGAAGCCGGCTGCCCCAACGTCGGCGAATGCTGGAGCCAAGGCCACGCGACCATGATGATCATGGGCGAAATCTGCACCCGCGGCTGCACCTTCTGCAACATCGCGACAGGACGGCCGGATGCGCTGGACGCGTTTGAACCCGGCAGGGTGGCCCATGCGGTCGAAAAGCTCGGCCTCAACCACGTCGTCATCACCAGCGTCGACCGCGATGACCTCGAAGACGGTGGTGCCGAGCACTTTGCCCAGACCATTCGCGCCGTGCGCCATCGTTCGCCGAGCACGACCATCGAGATCCTGACCCCCGATTTCCTGAAATGCGCGCCGGAGGTCCTTGAAACGGTCGTCGAGGCCAAGCCGGACGTGTTCAACCACAACCTTGAAACCGTACCCGGCCTGTATCCGTCGGTCCGGCCCGGTGCGCGTTACTTCCACTCACTTCGACTGTTGCAGCGGGTCAAGGAACTCGATCCTTCGGTTTTCACCAAGTCCGGCATCATGGTCGGCCTCGGCGAAGAGGGGCAGGAGGTTCGGCAGGTCATGGACGACATGCGCGCGGCCGATGTCGATTTCCTGACGATCGGCCAGTACCTGCAACCGACACCCAAGCACCATGGCGTGGATCGGTTCGTGACTCCCGAGGAATTCGAAGGTTACGAAAAGGCCGCCTACGGCAAGGGCTTCCTCATGGTCTCGGCCACGCCCCTGACGCGTTCCTCCTACCATGCAGGCGACGACTTCGCCCGCTTGCGCGACGCAAGACAAAAGCGCCTCGCAGGGGCATAAGGATCAAGCGCGGTTCCGTCGCGGATGGTCTGCAAGGCTGCGAACTTCCCACGGCGGGGCGGCGATAGGCAGCGGGCGGCGAAACTGGGTCGCACCGGTTTCGCGTCGCACACGTGATCTGAAAGCCGTCCGTATCCTCACCTGTCGCAAGAGTTCAACCGGACAGACCGACCCGCGGAATACGTCCGGGTGCGCGTGGCTCGCGCGTCGCCCAATCAGGCCAGAGCCCGGCATACTCGATCCCTAGGATGACGAGGCAGACCACCACCACCACCAACACAAGCTTGACCCGCTGTGCCGAGGGCGGGTTGCGGACCCAGTACGACATGCGAAGGAAATGCAGGAAATTCATGGCTTCAGTCTGATCGGCGCATGTTCTGCTGTCCAGCCTGCAACTTGCGCCAAGTCACCAAGGGGGAATGTCGCGGGCTTTCCATCAGATTTGCGAAGATGCGTGCAGCGCAGCGGAACCAAGCCTTGACTTGTCCGGGTGCCAATGAAACCTTTTCGTCAGGAGAGACTGATTTTTCAGATGCTTGGCCGAAAGAATGCCCTTATATGCCCGTCTTCCGGCCGGACAGCGCCGCAAAGGATGCGGAATCACGTCTTTTCGACCGACAAAAAAACACTGGGAGTCCACTCAATGAAACATGTCAGCAAGCTCAGCCTGGCTGCGCTCGCCACGGCCGCTTTCACCGCCCCGGCAGCGATGGCCGAAGAGTTCATCACCATCGGTACCGGCGGCGTGACCGGCGTCTACTATCCCACTGGCGGCGCGATCTGCCGCCTGGTGAACAAGGGCCGCAAGGATCACGGCGTGCGCTGCTCGGTCGAATCGACCGGCGGCTCGGTCTACAACATCAAGACCATCCGCGAAGGCGAACTGGAATTCGGCGTCGCACAGTCGGACTGGCAGTACCACGCCTTTAACGGCTCGTCCGAAAACTTCGAGGCCGACGGTCCCTTCGAAGGGCTGCGCGCGGTCTTTTCGGTTCACCCCGAACCCTTTACCGTGGTTGCACGTTCCGATGCCGGCATCTCGACCTTCGACGATCTCAAGGGCAAGCGCGTCAATATCGGCAACCCCGGTTCCGGCCAGCGCGGCACGATGGAAGTCGTGATGGAAGCCAAGGGCTGGACGATGGACGATTTCGAGCTCGCGACCGAGCTGAAGGCGGCCGAACAGTCCGCCGCGCTCTGCGACAACCAGATCGACGCGATGATCTACACCGTGGGCCACCCCTCGGGTTCGATCCAGGAAGCAACGACCGCCTGCGACTCCGTCCTCGTCAGCGTAGATGGCGAGGCCATCGACCAGCTGGTTTCGGACAACCCGTTCTACCGCAAGGCCACGATCCCCGGCGGCATGTATCGCGGCAATGACGATGGCACCGCCACATTCGGCGTCGGCGCGACCCTCGTGACTTCGGCCGATGTGTCCGAAGAGGCCGTGTATACGCTGGTTTCCGCCGTGTTCGAGAACTTCGATCAGTTCAAGGGCCTGCACCCCGCCTTCGCCAACCTCACGCCCGAGGAAATGGCCAAGGACGGTCTGTCCGCGCCGCTGCACCCCGGTGCAGAGAAGTACTACAAGGAAAAGGGCTGGATCGAGTGATCCCGACCTAACCACCGGACGGATGGCGGCCCTCGCGCCGTCCGTCCTTTTCCCGCAAGGGCAATGCCGCGGCAGAACGAGCAGCAGATCAAGGGAGTGACGACCGATGGCCACGGATAGCCAGGGCAATCGCCCGCTGAGCGAAGAAGAACTTCAGGAACTTGTCGCGGCCTCGGATGCCGGCGCCCGCGATCCGGGCGGCAATGTGGGCTTGTTTCTTGCCATCGTCGCAGCGATCTGGTCGATCTTCCAGGTCATTCTCGCCTCGCCGATGTCGAACGTGATCCTGCCGGGCAGTGTCGTCAACAACTCGCGCCAGATTCACCTCGCCTTTGCGATCTTCCTCGCCTTCGCCGCCTATCCCGCCTTTCGGAGCAGCCCGCGGCACTACATCCCGGTGACCGACTGGGTCATGGCCGCCGCCGGTGCCTTCATCGCGCTCTACGGCTATTTCTTCTACGACAAGATCGTCAATTCGGGCGGCTTGGCCGATGACGTGGACAAGTGGTTCGCGCTCGCTGGCCTGTTGCTGCTCTTCGAGGCCGCGCGCCGCGCGCTTGGGCCGGCCATGGCGATCATTGCCACGATCTTTCTCGCCTATGTCTTCTTCGGATCGGGTGCATGGGTTCCCGAGGTCATCCAGTGGAAAGGCGCCAGCCTGAAAAAGGCCATGAGCCACATGTGGATCACCTCCGAGGGCGTGTTCGGTATCGCGCTCGGCGTGTCGACAAAGTTCGTCTTTCTGTTCGTGCTCTTCGGTGCCTTGCTCGACAAGGCCGGGGCCGGCAACTATTTCATCAAGATGGCCTTCGGCGCGCTGGGTCACTTGCGGGGCGGCCCGGCCAAGGCGGCGGTTGTCGGTTCGGCGGCGACCGGCCTGATCTCGGGTTCCTCCATCGCCAACGTGGTGACCACGGGCACCTTCACCATTCCGCTCATGAAACGCGTGGGCTTCACCTCGGAACAAGCTGGCTCGGTCGAGGTCGCATCGTCGGTCAACGGGCAGATCATGCCGCCGGTGATGGGCGCGGCGGCCTTCCTGATGGTCGAATATGTCGGCATCTCCTATGTCGAGGTCATTACCCACGCCTTCCTGCCAGCGGCGATCTCCTACATCGCGCTGGTCTATATCGTTCATCTCGAAGCGGTGAAGCGGAACATGCCGACACTGGGCAACCGCGACGTCCACCTCGCACGTACCATCCTGGGCATGTTCGGCTTCTTCGCGGTCTTTGCCGGGCTCTGCTACGGCTCGCAATTCCCGGTGCAGGCCGTCAGCGCGTGGGCGCCCTCGGCCGCTGGTCTGATCATGTCCGCTATCGTGATCGCGATCTACCTCGTGCTGTTGCGCATGGCGGCCTCGGTTCCCGATCTCGAACCCGACGATCCGAACGACCCGGATGTCGAACTTCCCGATATCGCTCAGATCTACAAGGCCGGGCTGCATTTCCTGCTGCCCATCGTCGTGCTGGTCTATTTCCTCATGATCGAGCAGAAATCGCCCGGCCTTTCGGCCTTCTGGGCCACGGCACTGCTGTTCGTGATCCTCGTCACGCAGCGCCCGCTCAAGGCGATCTTTCGCGGGGAAAGCGAAACCGCAAATGCCTTCGCCGCCGGCATTCGTGACCTGTGGGAGGGGTTGATCGCGGGTGCGCGCAACATGATCGGTATCGCGCTCGCCACGGCGGCTGCCGGCGTGATCGTCGGTACCGTGACCCTGACGGGCGTTGGTCAGGTGATGGCCGATCTGGTGGAGTTCCTGTCGGGCGGAAACCTGATCCTGATGCTCCTGCTGGTGGGGCTGCTCAGCCTGATCCTCGGCATGGGCCTGCCCACGACGGCGAACTACATCGTCGTCTCGTCGCTGATGGCCGGTGTCGTGGTCGAGCTTGGCGCGCAATCGGGCCTCGTCGTGCCACTGATCGCCGTGCACCTCTTCGTGTTCTACTTCGGCATCATGGCGGATGTGACGCCACCCGTGGGCCTTGCGAGCTTTGCGGCAGCGGCCGTTTCCGGTGGCGACGCGATCCGCACCGGCTTTACCGCATTCTTCTACTCCTTGCGGACCGTGGCACTGCCTTTCGTCTTCATCTTCAATACCGATCTGCTGCTGATCGACGTGGGCTGGGTTCAGGGCATCATCGTGGCCATCACCGCGACGATCGCGATCCTCGTCTTCACTTCGGGTACGATGGGCTGGTTCCTGACCCGCAACCGCATCTATGAAAGCATCGCGCTGATCTTCGTCGCCTTCGCCCTGTTCCGGCCCGACTTCTTCATGGACCGCATCGCGCCCCCGTTCAAACAAGTGGAGCCAGCGCAATTCACCGCAACACTGGGAGAGCTCGAAGAGGGGCAAAGCCTGCGCCTAGTCGTGGCCGGTCCGGATTTCGATACGGGCGAAATGATCGACAAGTCACTGGTCGTTTCGGTCGGACCCGAAGAGGGCGGTGATGCCCGTGCCGATGCGCTCGGCTTCATGCTGATCGAAGAGGACGGGATGGTGAAGCTCGACGAGCCGATGTTCGGCGCCCCGATCCAGTCCGACCTAGACGGGTTCGATTTCTACGCTGACGAGCCGGTGCGCATCACCGCAGTCAAGGCCGACGCCGTGCAGCCGCCCAAGGAACTGGTGTTCATCCCGGCGCTGATCTTCCTTGCGCTGATCGCCCTCTTGCAACGCGCGCGCGTCCGTCAACAGGCACCCGCCACCCGCCAAGGAGAAACCGCATGATCAAATCCGTTCTTTGCGCCGTCGATCTCTCCAACGGTGAACATGATGCTCCGGTCCTGCAACAGGCCGCGCGGCTGGCCCAGCTCGATGACGCACAGCTCGACGTGGTGACGGTTCTTCCCGATTTCGGGGAAAGCTGGGTGTCCGGTTTCTTCCAGAAGGATTTCCATGACAAGGCCGTGCTTGAGGCGCGCACGCACCTGGAAAAGATGTGTGAAACCGCCCTCGGCGCAGAACGCAACGCCAAGGTGCGCCACCTCGTGGCGACCGGCACTGCCTATCAAGAGATCCTGCACACCGCCGAGGAGGCGAAAAGCGATCTGATCGTGATTGGCTCGCACCGACCGGACCTGCGGGATTACCTGTTGGGTCCCAACGCGGCCCGTGTGGTGCGGCATTCCAATTGTTCGGTCTACGTCGTCCGGCCCTGAGCCTGACCGCACCCGCGGTCGGCTCTGGACAAAACCCTTGGGGCGGTTGGGCTAAGAAGAGAATGCAGGCTTCTGCCTCTGGCAACAGGGGCATATGGATGCTCCGCCGATTGTCATTGCATTTTGTACTAATCGGAGTCCTTGGCTGCATCGGCGCTGTCGCTGCGGAAGAACAACAGACCTGTGATCGGGTGCTGAACGGTCCCGTTCTCAAAGATGCTCTAACCCGCAATGACGGTCGCGACTGGCGGGTGTTTGTCGATAGTGGATTGCTGATTGGCGTTGCGTGCGAGCCAGCCGCACTGAATGCCTATTTCGTTTCCGGGGGGGAGTATCGGCAGCAGCGGCCCGGCAAAGCCGGGAACTCCCCCTGGCCCATACGGCCCGCCAGGTGCGCGTTACTACTATGATTACGGTCTGGGATACGCGTACTGCAAACGAGGTCTTTTTTCGCTCTTTGGCCGGAAATGCAGCAAGTCGATCGGGATCCACATGTTCGAGGGTCGCATCACGCACATTCATGGCGGTGCAAACAAGTAAATAGCAGCTCAAGAAGCTTGGGGGAAAAATGCCGATCTATGTCGAAGCACGCGGTATTTTGGTCAACGGCAATCTGGCAGCGCGGCAGGAGTGTCTTGTCTATATTCCAGAGGACGAAGAGCTCAACTACAACAGTTGGCGTACAATTAATCCGATCCCGAAAGTCACAAGATCTACGAAACGGCCAAGGTGATGATCCGCGAAGGGTGGGGCTCGTCCTCGCCGCTCTACCGCAATTTCTTCACCGCCGGTTTCCTTCCTGACACCCCCCGCGCGGTGCAGGACCGGTTCGACAAGTTCCAGCGGGCCAGCGTCTCGCCCGAGAATGCCCTGCGGCTACACGAGCTGCGCAGCATGATCGACGTCACCGACATCGCCGCCGATGTCACCGCGCCGCTGGAGGAGGGGCGCCGGATCGCGTGAACCCTGCCGAACGCCCGCTTCGCAGAACTGCCCGGCAATAACCTATGGTGCTGGAAGGCACGGCGGCCTTCGACCGGTTCTTCGAACTGGCCGAACCCTTCATCCGCGAACACGCCTGAGTCAGGCCGTCTCCAGCGCCAGCTTCTCGGCGATCTCCTCGGCATGGTGACAGGCCACCCGCGTCTCACCCATGCCGCGCAACTCGGGCCGCTCGCTGCGGCACCGATCGGTGGCAAAGGGGCAGCGCGGGTTGAACACGCAGCCCGGCGGCGGGTTGATCGGGTCGGGGATCTCGCCCTGCGGCACCGCCTCGGTCGCACCAAAGGAGTCGAGCTTGGGCGCCGCTTCAAGCAGCATCTGCGTATACGGATGGCGCGGCGTTTCGAACAGCGTGTCGGGATCGGCCTCCTCGACCAGCTGGCCCAGATAAAGAACCCCGATTCGGTCGGCCATGTGGCGCACCACGGTCAGGTCGTGGCTGATGAAGAGGTAGGTCAGACCCAGCTCGTCCTTGAGGTCCGACATCAGGTTCAGCACCTGCGCCTGCACCGACACATCCAGCGCCGAGGTCGGCTCGTCGCAGACGATCAGCCGCGGGTTCGAGGCCAGCGCACGCGCTACGCAGATCCGCTGCCGCTGCCCGCCCGAGAACTGGTGCGGGAACTTGCCCGCATCCTCAGCCGACAGCCCCACCTGTTCCAGCAGCTTCTCGGCCAGCCCCTCGGTCTTGCCGCCGCGCACCTTCACCGGCTCGACGATCACGTCCTTGACCCGCCAGCGCGGGTTGAGCGAGGCGTAAGGATCCTGAAAGATCATCTGGATGTTCGAGCGCAGCTCCTCGCGCACCTCCGGGTCGGCCTCGGTCGCCAGGTCCACGCCCTCGACCCGCACCTCGCCCGCGGAAGGCGGCAACAGCCCCACGAGGATCTTGCCGATGGTCGATTTGCCCGAGCCGGATTCGCCCACCAGCGCATAGACCGACTTTTCCTCGATCTCCAGCGAGACATCCGAGACGGCGGTCAGCTTCTGCTTGGGCAGCCGTTCCAGCACCCGGTTCAGCCAGGGTTTCGACACGTCGAAGGTGCGTGTCAGGTTGCGGATCGTCACCATCGCGCTCATGCGTCTTCTCCCACGGGGAACCAGCAGGCCGCCCCGTTCATCAGTTCAGGCTCGGGCGCATGGCGGCATTTGTCCTGCGCCTTGGGACAGCGGGGGTGAAACGCGCAGCCCTCGGGCAGGGCGTTCAGCCGCGGCATCGCCCCGGGGATCTGGCGCAGCCGCGCCTGCCCGTGGCTGTTGGCCGGCATCGAGCCCACCAGCCCGTCGGTATAGGGGTGGCGGGGATGGGTCAGCACGTCGCGCACCGGCCCGATCTCGACCAGCTTGCCGGCATACATCACCGCCACGCGGTCGGCGGCCTCGGCGATCACGCCCATGTCATGCGTCACCAGGATGACCGAGGTGCCATGCTCGCGGCAGAGCCGCTTGAGCAGCGCGATGATCTGCGCCTGCACCGACACGTCAAGCGCGGTGGTCGGTTCGTCGGCGATCACCAGCGATGGCTCGGCACACAGTGCCAGCGCGATCACCACCCGCTGTCGCATGCCGCCCGAGAATTCATGCGGGTAACTGTCCAGACGTTCCGCCGCTGCGGGAATGCCCACCTCCTCAAGCGCCGCCAGCGCGCGCTTGCGCGCCTCGGCCTTGGATACGTTCAGATGTGTCTCGATCGTCTCGGACAGCTGTTCGCCAATGGGGATCAGCGGGTTGAGCGAGGTCAGCGGGTCCTGAAAGACCATTCCGATTTCCTTGCCGCGAATCTTGCGCATCTCGCGCAGCGACAGGTTGTCGATCCGCCGCCCGTTGAGCAGGATTTCACCCCCGGCGATATGGGCAGGCCGGTCCAGCAGGCCGATCACCGCGTTGCCGGTCATCGACTTGCCCGCGCCGGATTCGCCCACGACGCCCAGGATCTCGCCCGGTGCGAGGTCATAGCTCACCCGGTCCACAGGGCGCAGCACGCCGCGCCGCGTAGGGATCTCGACCACCAGGTCGCGCACCGACAGCGTCGGCTGCCGCTCTTGTCCCGGCTGCGCCGTTCCCTTATATTCAGCATCAACAGTAGGAGAGATTGCCATGTTCTCAGGCCCCCCGATCGTTATCGTCTGACGCAGTTCGACCCTGCGCTTCGGCATCGCCGTTGCGTGCAAGCTCTGTGCGGATCCGCTCCGCGTCCTGTTTCATTTTCCGTGCCGTTTCGCTGCGCAGCGTGCCCTGCGCCTCAAGCTCCCTGTTGACGGCGTCAAACGCCGCCAGGGCCGCTTCGAGGGCCGAGGCCCCGACCGTGAACAGCGCGTCGATGGCGCGCTTGCGGCGTTCCTTCGACACGGATTCGAACCGCCCCTCGGCAAAACGCGTAAGCAGTTGCGACACGTATTCGTCCTGCTGGTAATAGGCGATGACCGGCGCGATGACCTCTTCGGGCAGATCAGCGATTTCCGACTTGATGGCATCGAACACATCGTTGGTCTGGCTGACCACCGCCATCGGCATCGACACCTCGCCGCGCCCGGCCTTTTCCAGTTCCGCCAGGTACAGGGGCTTGCGCGCCTGCGTCTGCGCAGGGCCGAACTGCGCTTCCTGCGCGACAAGGTTCAGGCCCAGTTCGGCCCGCAACGCCACCAGCAGGCGATGCCGCCGGTCGCGCCTGCGGTCCTGTTCGCGCCGCCGGTCCGCCGAATGCTGCATCGACCAGAGCGCAAAGGCCCCAAGCGCGGTCAGCGCTGTACCCATCACCCCCAACACCGCCGCAACCAGCCGCGCACGGCTTTCCGGCACGTCCCAGGCCGCGCCCACGAAGGGCGCGCCATAGGCCGCAAGGGCCAGAAGCCCCGCCAGTGAAAGGAGAAGGACCCAGCGCATCGCTCAGTTCAACTTGGGGTTCAGCGCATCGCGCAACCAGTCGCCCAGCAGGTTTACCGACAGCGCCAGTGCCAACAGCGTTACGGCCGGGAACAGCAGGATCCACCATTCGCCCGAGAACAGGAACCCCTGTCCGATGCGGATGAGCGTTCCCAGCGAGGGCTGCGTCGGCGGCGCACCTACACCGAGGAAGGACAGCGTTGCCTCGGCAATGATTGCCAGCGCCAGCGAGATGGTCGCGATCACCAGAACCGGCGACAGGATGTTGGGCAGGATATGCCGCATCATGATCGCAGACCCCGAACGCCCGATCATCCGAGCCGCCTGAACGTATTCGCGGTTCTTCTCGACCAGCGCCGCACCGCGCACCACGCGGGCGAACTGCACCCAGTCGGACAGCGCGATGGCCACGATCAGCACCCAGATCGCCATTTCGTTGCGATATTCAGGCGGTGTGAACCCCTTGGCCACACCAAAGATCAGCATCGCCACCAGGATCGCCGGAAACGTCAGCTGAACATCGGCGATGCGCATGATGATCGTCTCGGTCCAGCCGCCGACATAAGCGGCGACAAGCCCCAGGATCACCCCGATCACCATGGCCAGCGCCACCGCGGCCGCGCCGACGAAAAGCGAGATGCGCAGACCGTAAAGGATGGTCGAGAACACGTCGCGCCCCTGGTCGTCGGTACCCAGCAGAAAGGTCTCGCCGGTAAAGGCATTGGGCTCTCCCGGCGGGGTGAACCCGTTCATCAGGTTCAGGGTGGCGGGGTTGAACGGGTCATGCGGTGCGATCCATGGCGCGAAAATCGCGGCCAGAACCAGCACCAGCACCACGAACAGGGCAATCATGGCGACGGGTGAGTGCCGGAAGTTCCAGACGAAATCGCTGTCCCAGAATTCTGCAAGTCGGGTCATCATGCGGTCCTCCCATCGATGCGCAGCCGCGGGTCGATGGCATAGTAGAGAAGGTCGACGATCAGGTTGATCGTCACGAACAGGACAGAGATCAGCATCAGGTAGGCGGCCATCACCGGGATATCCACGAACTGGATCGCGTTGATGAACAACAGCCCGACACCCGGCCACTGGAACACCGTCTCGGTGATGATGGCAAAGGCGATGATCGCGCCCAGCTGAAGGCCGGTCACAGTGATCACGGGCACCAGCGTGTTCTTGAGGGCGTGGCGGAAATTCACCGCCCTGTCGGTCAGGCCACGCGCACGGGCAAAGCGGATGTAATCGGCGCGCAGCACCTCCAGCATCTCCGAGCGCACCAGCCGCATGATCAGCGTCATCTGGTACAGTCCCAGCGTGATCGCCGGCAGGATCAACGCCTTAAGCCCCGAGGCCGTCAGGAACCCGGTCGTCCACCATTCGCCGATCCTCACCGTGTCGCCGCGCCCGAACGAGGGTAGCAGGTCAAGCTCGACCGAGAAGACATAGATCAGCAGGATCCCGATCAGGAATGTCGGCAGAGACACCCCGATCAAGCTGAGCGTCATGATGATATTGGCCGCCGCGCCCCGCCTTCGGATCGCGGTAAAGACGCCAAGCGCGATGCCAAGGCTGATCGCGAACAGCCCCGAGACAAAGGCCAGTTCCAGCGTGGCGGGCGCGCGTTCGGCGATGATGGTCGCGACCGGACGGCCCTGCCGGTAGGAGACGCCGAAATCGCCCTCGGCGGCGTTTTGCAGGAATTTGAAATATTGCACCGGAAACGGCTGGTCGAGCCCCAGATCGGTCCGCAGGCGTTCGATATCGGCTTGTGTGCGTTCCTGTCCCAGCATGTTGTCGATCGGGTCGCCGACGAAACGGAACATGGAAAAGGCGACCAGTCCGACCACCAGAAGGACGATGACGGACTGGAAAACCCGCCGGATGATATATGCGAGCATGTCTTGTCCTCGATTGATTGCGCGTCTTTGTCAAAGCGGGCCACGATGGTCAACAGTCGGCCTGACGCCGTTGACGCCGGGTCGCGTCACAATTGCGGTTGCAATTCTGCAATAGTGATCGCTTTGAGACTTCTTGGTTCAGCTTTGCCTGTTGAACGCGGTCACGCAAGAGCGGCGGAGCCTGCGAAAATTGGGCGTTACCACGACAGCCCGGCCAATACGGTCCCCGACGGGTTCCACAAGTGCAAAGGGCGACCCGTCCGGGCCGCCCTTCGTCTCCACGTCCCGCGAGGGGATCAATTCATGGTGAAGAACTTGAACTTCGGGCTGTCCTCGGGGTCGACCTCGGTGCCCACGTTCTGCTTCATGCCCCAGTTCAGCACCTGGTGGTGGATCGGGATGTAAAGCTGTTCGTCCTGCACGACGCGCCAGATATCGGCGATCATCTGGTCACGCTTGGTCAGATCGGTTTCCGAGGCCAGCGCCTTGATCATGCCGTCTACATCCGCGTTCGAGAACCCGGTCGCATTCCATGAACCGCGATCGTCGCCCTTGGTGTGGACGAGGAAGTTGAAGACATATTCCGAGTCATAGGTCGGCACGCCCCAGCCCAGCATGTAGAAATCCGTCTCGCCATTGCTGATGAGCGGGAAGTGCTGCGCCTTGGGCTTGGCATCGAGGTTCACGGTAATGCCGATCTGCGCCAGCATGCCGACAGCGGCCTGACAGATCGCTTCGTCGTTGACATAGCGGTCGTTCGGGCAGTCCAGCTGGATCGAGAAACCGTCGGCATAGCCCGCTTCTTCCATCAGCTTTTTCGCGGCTTCGATATCGGTCTTCGATTCCGCGTCCATCTCTTCGGTCCAGCCGTTGACGAAGGGCGGAGCGATCATGCCCGCGGGGGCGCTCTGGCCACGCATCACGACCTGCTTGATGGCATCGCGGTTGATGGCCATCGACATCGCCTCGCGCACACGCTGATCGGCCATCGGGTTCTTGCCGTCCACGTTGTCGCTGTCGAGGTCGACCTCGGCCTGGTTCATCCCGAAGAAGATCACCCGGTTCTGCGGCGCGGTGCGCACGTCCAGCCCGTCGGTCTGGTCCACGCGGCCCAGATCCTGCACCGGAACGTCTTGGATGAAGTCGACCTCACCCGACAGAAGCGCTGCAACACGGGTCGCGGCGTTCTGGATGGGGGTGTAGATGATCTCGGTCACCTCCATCGGGTTTTCGTCCTTGCCCCAGTAGTTCTCGTTGATCTGCAGCACGGTCTTCACGTCGGGCTCGCGGCTGACCAGCTTGTAGGGGCCGGTGCCGTTCGCGTTCTTGGCCGCAAAAGTGTCTTCGCCGCCTTCGTAATCCTGCACCTCGACCGCGTTGTTCGCCTCGGCCCAGCCCTTGTCCATGATGAACAGGTTGGTCAGGTTGTTCGCCATGATCGGGTTCGGACCGTCGGTCTCGATTTCGATGGTGTACTGGTCGGCCGCACGCACTTCCTTGACCGAGGACAGCAGCTCTTTCATGTCCGAATCTTCGGTCAGCGCGCGGTTGATCGAGAACACGACATCCTCGGCATCGAACGCAGCCCCGTCATGGAAGGTCACGCCTTCGCGCAGCTTGAAGGTCCAGACATTGGGGTTCTCTTCCGACGGCGCCCATTCGGTCGCGAGCGCGGGCACCATCGTGCCGCTATGGTCGCGAATGATCAGCGGTTCCATGATCTGGTGTGCCAGCGCATGGGTCGGCCCCTCGTTCTGCGCATGGGGGTCGAGCGTCAGCGAGTCGCCCGCGCGCGCCCAACGCAGCGTTTCGGCCGATGCACCACCCGCCAGAAGGGCGGTCGCGCTCGCAGCCAGAAGAAGATGTTTGAAGGTCATGCTTCTCTCCCGTTTTGTGATTTCCCGCCGCCACGCGGCAGGCGGCCGGTTGGTCCGGCCTTCATGCGCGCCATCTTTCGCGGGGATTTCGGGATTTGCAACCTCTCCCGGCGGAAAGATACTGAGCTTGCCCCTTGGTCAATCAAAAGGCGGGCGGGCAGGGCGCTCGGAGACCGGTTTTCTCCGTCAAGGCGACATCCATTGCCCGCCCCACCGATCCCTTGATGAAAAAAGCGCGCGGGTATGACCGCTGTTGGCAAGGCTAACATGCTCGATCGTATCCAGTGTCACGGTGACACGGGCGAAATGCTCGGGCGCGGGCTGTTCCTCCCATGCGTCGGCGGCGGGAATGGGCGTGCCGGGGGCGGGTTGGTGGCTATAGGGTTCGCGCCTGTCCTCGGGGATGGTCTGCCACAGATCGGTCAGGCCCGTCTCGACAGTTGCCCGACCTGTCAGCCTCAACTGCACCTGCGCGGGCTCGCGCCAGATCAGCAGGGCAACCTGCGGGTTCTCCGTGATCTCCCGCACTTTGGTTGATCGCGCGTCGGTGTAAAATCCTACACGCCCCTGCGCCCGGTCCGTTTCGCGCAGAACAACGGTACGTGCGCGCGGGGCGCCACCGGACACCGTGCACACCGTCACCAGTCCACCGCGCGCGAGCAGCCCCCATGCCTCGTCCAGAACCGCCGCCAAATCACTCATATCCCGTCATCTCCAGGTACCCTCGGCCCGCATGGCTCCCCGTGATCGTCACCGGCCCCTCCCAGTAGGCAAAGCTCGTATCCATCCACGATTGATCGTTCATCGCCACCACCTCGACATCCACGCCCCGCGCGGGCAGGCGCAACCGCCACTCCACCGGCACCTCGCGCCCCGCGACACGGGCCTCGCGCAGCGGTTCCACCTCGATCCTGCCGTCGGGGATTGGCTCTGCCGTGCCGTCGGGGGCAATCCAGGTTCCCGAGGTGAAATCGCCCCGCCCGCCGCGCAGCCGAAACGCCATCATCTTTTCCCCGGTATCGAAGGAAAGCGAGAACCAATCCCACCCGCTCTGATCCTCCGATAAAGGTTGCGAGGACCACTCGCGATCGAGCCACGCATTGCCCGTCACCGCGACATCACCCCCTGGCAGGGTCAGCACGCCTTCGACTGCATAGAACGGCTGCGAATAGTAATGGCTGGCCTGACCGTCGGCGGATTTGACCGAATACCCTTCGACCCCATGCAGAACCAGCGGTCCCTGCGCTTCCATCTCCAGCGCATAGGCGAACTCTTCTCCCGCCGCCGCCATCGTCAGCTGGTCAAAATTGGGCCCTTCAAGGTGCCATTCGTCGATCCAGGCGGAAAACGGTTCCGTCGTGACACCGGCCTGACCGATACCGCCGCGCGCCAGTCGTTCGGCGCTGTAATGCTGTTCAGGCGTGGTCAACCCAGCGTGGCCCATCCACAATTGCGGGCTCTGCCAGTCTGCGCGCTCTTCCGGCGCGAGGGCCGAGCGGAACAGCGTCCATTGCACGCCATAGTCGCGCCCGTCATCGCCTTTTAGCGTGGCGGTGACGTACCACCATTCGATCCGGTAGGCGGGATGCGCGCCGTGATCGGTCGGAAAGCTCAGCCGATATGCTGGGTCAGGCACCGCGAACCCTTCGGCCGTCGTGCCCAGCCCGGCAAATCCCTGCGCCTGCGCCATCACCGGCAGCAGAAGCGCCAGTATCAGTGCCCTAACGTTCATTCGCAAACACCCTCAGCATCTGTGCCGGCGGCAGGCGGTTGAGTTTGCGGGCGGGCAGGGCCGCGGCCACAAGCGCGGCAAGGATGGCAAGCGCGAAAAGCCGCAGCCAGTCCAGCGGAAACAGATGCATCGGCAGCCGCCAGCCGAACGCCTCGACATTGATCACCGCCAACAGCGCCCAGGCCAGGACCAGACCCAGCGGCAAGGCCAGCACCGCCGTCATCGCCGCCAGCGCCGCGCTGCGGATCAACTCCAGCCGTGCCAACCGTGCCCGTGTCAGCCCCAGCGCCCAGACCGGTGCAATCTGCGGCAGGCGCTGGGTCCAAAGCGTCAGCAGGCTGGTCAGGATCGCAAATCCCGCAACCCCAAGCGTCAGAACGTTCAGCGCCCCCGTCACCACGAAGGTGTTGTCAAAGATCGCCAGCGACTGCGCTTTCACGCCCGCCTGCTGCACCACCCCGCGCGGCGGCAGGTCAAAGGTCGCGCGCAACTCCTGCACCAGCGCCGTGGCCTGATCGGGCGCGATCCGCACGCCGAATTGCTGGTTCGGAACGGCTTCGGCCTGCGCCAGAAGCCGGTCGAGAGACGTGATGGCCTGACCCGTCGGATTGCCATAGTCGGAATAGACGCCGACCACCTGCATCTGCCAATCGGGCGCCAGCGTGATCGCGTCACCGGGTCCAAGCCCCTCGCGCCGCGCCAGTTGTTCATTTATGAGCAACCCGTCGCCCCCGGCCACACGCGCCCACACGCCGGGAACGGCGTCGAGCAGCGGCCAGTTCTCGCTATAGGTCGGGTGATCCACGATCCCGTAGACGAAAAGCGGCGCCCCTTCATACCGGATCTCGGTCGACCGGATCGGCAGCACCGCATCGGCGCGTGTTTGCAGCCACTCTGCTACCTCCGCGCCCTGCGCATCATCGCGCGCGGTTACATAGACCTCCGAGACCAGGCGCTGATCCAGCCATCCGACAAAGGTCAGGCGAAAGCTCGACACCATGGTGCCGACACCGATATTGGCGGCAAGCGCAAGCAGCAAAGCCATCAGCGCCAATGAGATACCGGGAAGCTGTGCACGCATATCGGCCCACACCCATTGCGCCACAGGCCCCCGCGCGCGCGCAGCCGCAAGACGCAGGATCAGCGCCAGCGCGGGCGGCAAAAGCAGCGCGCCGCCCATCAGCAAACCGCCGAGAAAGACGAAACCCGCCGTCAGCCCGTCGAACAGCAGAACCGCAGATATTCCCACCGCGATCAGCGCCATCCCTCCGGCCGCCATCGCCTGCCAGCCGCGCGGGCGGAGGCTCCAGGCCCGACTGCCCGCTCCGGCAAGCAGCGGCATCCGTGCGAGCCGGCCAAGGCTCGCGCCCGAGGCGGCCAGAGTTCCGACAACCGCCATGGCGAGGCCGGACAGAACCCAACCGGGGCGCAGGCTCAGGCGGCCATCGACCGGCGCACCGTATAGCCCGCGCAAGGTGGCCGAGACGTCGGGCAGCAAAAGCCCCGCCAGCAGGTAGCCCAGCACCAGCCCAGCCAGCCCGCCGACCAACGCCAGCGCCAGCAGTTCCGCCGCAACCAGCCGCGTGATCGTGCTGAGCGGCGCCCCAAGCGCCCGCAAGGTACGGACCATGCCGCGGCGCTGTTCCAGTGCCAGACCCACCGTGCCATGCACGATGAACAGCCCAACCGCAAAGGACAGGAACCCAAAGGCCGTCAGGTTCAGGTGGAAACTGTCGGTCAGGCGTGCGGCATCGGCTTGCGCCTCGGGCTCCACCAGTTGCAACTCGGGCGCAATCTCTTCCAGCGGCGGGCGGTTCAAGGGTTGCCCGGGCAGCACGACGAGGCGTGAAATCTCGCCGCCACGGTTCAACAGACGCTCGGCCGCACCGATATCGGTCAGGAGCAGGCCGGGCGGCACCGCGTCGCTTTCGATCAGCGGCGGCATCGCATCAAGGCCAGCCAGATGAGCCGCATCGCCCGGCCGCGCAAAGACCCGTCCCGGCGCACCCAGCGCGTCCAGCGGTGCGATCTCCGCCCCGCTTTCGGCGATGGCCGGCAGCGGCGGATGGGTCAGGAAATCCACCCCCATCACGGTGAAAACGCGGCCGCCGTGGCGCAAAGGTCCCTCCAGCACCGGCGACACCAGCCACCCCGAACGGCGCAAGGCAACATAGGTCTCCAGCGGGATTTCCCGCCCTTGCCCATGCAATTCCGCAAAGCTGCCGCCACCCATCTGCGCCTCGGCCCGCGCATAGCTCGCCCTTGCCTCGGCATTGATCGCCTGCACCGCCGACCACAGCCCCGTGGCCAGCGCCAGACCCACCAGCAAGGTCACAAGCTGCAAGGGATGCCGCCGCCAGTGGGACCAGAGCGCGGCCAGCACGGCACCGGTCACGAAAGCCGCCCCCGCGACAGGTGAATGTGCCGGTCAAGACGTTCTGCGATGGCCGCCGAATGCGTGACCAGCAACAGGCCCGCTCCGGTCTCCGTCACCAGCTCCAGCATCAGCGACAACACCGCGTCGCTTGCCGTCTCGTCAAGGTTTCCGGTCGGCTCATCGGCCAGCAAAAGACGCGGCCGCGTTGCCATGGCGCGCCCGATGGCCACCCGTTGCTGCTGGCCGCCCGACAATTGCTCGGGGTACTTGTCCAGTTGATCCGAAAGGCCCAGCCGCTCAACGATCTCGGCGGTCCAGCCCGCATCCTCGCGGCCCGCAAGCCGCGCGTGAAAGGCAAGGTTCTGCGCCACGCTCATCGACGGGATCAGGTTGAACTGCTGAAAGACAAGCGCCGCACGCTCGCGTCGCAACGCCGCACGCCCGGCATCGTCCAGCCCGGACAGGCTGACACCGTCGACCACGATCTCGCCCGCATCAGCGCCGTCCAGCGCGCCGGCTAGGTTCAGCAGCGTGCTTTTCCCGCTGCCGCTTTCGCCGGTCAGCGCCACCGTTTCGCCCGGCGTAAGTCGCAGCGACACACCCTGCAGCACCGGACGGCCGCCGGGATAGGTCTTGGTCACGTTCGCAAAGGACAAAAGGGCAGGGTTCTCGGTCATCGCCCTGCAATGTGACGCATCCCGCGCCACTGTCCAGACCATGCACGGGCGGAATTGCCCGGTTGCCCTTGCCCCGGTGCCCGGTCATTCTGCCGGGGCGACGAGGAAGGGGCGCGGATGGGACTTGGACATCAAATCTTGTGGGGGACGCTGTTTCTCGGGCTGTGCTTCGCGATCGAGATCCTGTTGCTGGCAGCCTGCACCCAATGGATCCGGGTTCTGGGCGTGCGCTGGCGCCGTCGCTCGGCGCTGTGGCGGAATACGGGGATCGTCGGCGTGGCGCTTCTGGTCATCGTGCTGGCGCATACCCTGCAGGTCTGGATATGGGCCGTGGTCTGGGTGATGTTCGAGGTCCTCGCCGACTGGAACGAGGCGATCTATTTCTCACTCGTAACCTACACGACCCTTGGCTACGGCGATGTCGTGCTCGAGCCGGGCACCCGCATCTTCGGCGCCTTCGCATCAGTCACGGGCATCCTCGCCATCGGGCTTTCTACCGCGTTTCTCGTCGCGATGATGGCGCGCCTGTTCGAAGGGCGCATGATCCGCTGACCGGCTAGAGGATCGGCGCAAAGAGCCGTGCCAGCGGCGCCCCGTACCGGATCGACGGCGGCTGGCTGTCGAGTCCGCGCCGCAACTCGAATGCATTTGCGAAATCCGCCTCCAGCATGTCGGCCACGTCCAACGCCGCCCGCTTGTCGAAGAACAGCGCCATCGCCTCGAAATTCAATCGGAACGACCGGTTGTCGAGATTGGTGGTGCCCACCGCGGCCAGCGCCTCATCCACGACGAAAACCTTCTGGTGCATGAACCCGTCCGTGTAGCGGAACACCCGGCCCCCGGCACCGCGCAGCTCGTCGAAATAGGCAAAGGCCGCCAGCCACGGCAGCCGGTGGTCGATCACGTCGGGCACCAGCAGCCGGACATCGACACCGCGCAGCGCGGCGTGACGCAACGCGCTCATCACGTCGAGATCGGGCACGAAATAGGGCGAGGCGATCCAGACCCGCTCGCGCGCGGCGGCGATCGAGGCGAAAAACAGCATCGACCCCGTCTCGGTGGTGTCGCCCGGACCCGTGGCCACGATCACGCCGTTCATGTCCTCCTCGGCAAGGCGTGGCTGCCATGCAAGATCGTCCAGCAGCGCTTCCTCGTCGCGGGCCCAGTGCCAATCCTCCACGAAGATCAGTTGCAGCTGCTGGACCAACGGGCCGCGCAGCCGCACATGCGTATCGCGCCAATGGCCGAATTCCGGGTCCTGCCCCAGGTATTCGACCCCGACATTGTGCCCGCCGATAAAGCCCACCAACCCGTCTACGATCACGGTCTTGCGGTGGTTGCGATAGTTCATCTGGAACCGGTGCTTGGGGCCGCGCTGATCGCCGGGCTCCACCACCTCGACCCCGGCCGAGGCGAGATCCTCGTAATAGCGCAGCGGCAGGCCGTAACTGCCGACCCGGTCGGTCATGAAACAGACCCTTACGCCGCGCGCGCGCGCCGCGATAAGCCGGTCGCGCAGTTCCAGCCCAAGCGCGTCGTCGCGCACGATGTAGAACTGCACCAGCACGTAATCCTGCGCCGCGTCGACCGCCTCGAAAATCGCGTCAAAGGTCGCATCGCCATCGATCAGCAGCTCGGCGGAATTGCCCCGCGTGACCGGCAGGTTCGCCACCCGTTCAAAGGGCAGGTGGTTCATCTCGAGGGACTCGGGATCGGGCGCCGCATCGATCGCCAACTGCCTGATCCCGGCCGCCACCCGCGCGCTTTCATTGCGGGTCAGGCGGTATCCCTTGAACCGGTGATGCCCGAGAAACAGGTAAAGCGGCACCGCGATCCACGGCGTGGTCAGCAGGAACACGCCCCAGCCCATCGCCCCTTGCGGCGTCCGCGCGGTCTGTGCCGCGCGCACGGCCGACATTATCGCCGCC
>NZ_JBHRXI010000049.1:136466-487760 GCF_042648365.1 Lutimaribacter marinistellae
ACCAGAAAGGTCCACATGCCCATTACCTGCCTCCATCGGTATCACTTCTGACCTGTATAGATGCGCTCCCAGTCCTTGGCCATGTCCACGATCAGCCAGCCCATGTCCGGACCCTTGTCCAGCCCGTCGACCAGCCGCCCGACATGGCTCTCGCGGTCATAGGCATATTCCCGTTCGGCATCCGTGTGATGCACGATCAGCCCCAGCCGCGCACCATCGCCGGCAGTCGTCCATTCGATCATCTGGAAATCGCCGTCCGAGTTTCCGCCCGCCAGGATCGGACGGCGGCCCAGGACGCGCTCGATATTGACCGGCTTGCCGGCCTTGTCGTCCAGAAAGGACAGCCCGGTCGTCTTGACGATCTCCGGCGCGGCCTCGCCCATCCGGTACTCGGTCTCGCCGTAGGTGCCCAGCACCTGGTTCGGAGGTATTCCATACGCCTCCTCGGCGAAAACGCGCATGAAATGCAAACCGCCACCCGAGACGATGTACGTGGTGAATCCCTCGTCGCGCAGATAGCGCAGCAACTCCACCATCGGCTGATAGGTCATCCGGTCAAAGGGCAGGCCCGTGTCGGGGTGGCGCGCGACCTTCAGCCAGTCGGCGACGGCATCCTGGAACGCCTCGACAGTCATTCCCGTATGGGTGGCGTTCACCACCTCGATCAGGGCCTCTTCGCCGCCCTCCATCAGGGTTTGCATGTCGCGCGCGGCCGCGGCCTGCAACGCGGCGGTGTTCGCGATCGACGGGTCCGCCTCGGCCATCTGTTCCAGCCTGTCCAGCGCGAACAGCAGCTGGAAATAGACGGGCTGTTCCGCCCACAGCGTGCCGTCATTGTCGAACACCGCGACCCGTCTGGCCGGGGTGACATAATCGGCGTTGTCCGGATCGGTCACGGTCTCGACGAATTCGATGATCCGCGCCTTGGCCTCGGTATCGCGCCACGACGGCAGGTCATCGGCAAGGGCGGGCAGGGCGGTCATCAGCCCGGCGGCAAGTGCAACAAGTCTCATGGTCTACTCCGCTGTAACAAGAAGGGCGGGACCCGAACCGGACCCCGCCCCTGAATTTCGCAAAGGCTCAGGCAGGCCGCGTTACGGCGTGCCCGGCGGGTTGGTCAGCTGCTCCATCACCTTGTCCAGGCTGAACGAGGCCGCCTCCTGCCGTGGCGGGAACTCCTGGAAGGTCTCCAGGAACTGCCCCACATAGGCCTGCGCGGGCACCAGCATGTAGGCACGGTCGAGCATCCAGTCGTAATAGGTGTTCGACGTGCGATAGGCGCGCTCATAGGGGTCGCGGCGCAGGTTGGTGATCAGCGGAACGCGCAACGGCGTCAGCGGCTCCATCCATGCCCGGAACGTGCCCCAGGCCTTCTGCTCGAGGAAGGTGATCTTCCAGTCGCGGAACCGAAGCGCGGCAAGGTCGCCGTCATCGGTAAAGTAGAAGATCTCGTCACGCCCGCTCTGGTCGGTCTCGCCGGTCAGCATCGGCAGGATGTTGTAGCCGTCCAGATGCACCTTGTAGTCGCGGCCCATCGCCTCGTTGGTCAGGCCCGCCATCAGGTCTTCCTTGACCGTCTCGTTGCCAGCCGCCGCCAGAAAGGTCGGGAACCAGTCCATGTGATGCACGATCTCGTTCGACACGGTTTCTTCTGCGATCTTGCCGGGCCAGCGCACCATCGCCGGAACCCGCCACGCGCCTTCCCACTGGGTGTTCTTCTCACCCCAGAACGGCGTCATGGCCGCATCGGGCCAGGTGTTCATGTGCGGGCCGTTATCGGTCGAGTAGAACACGATGGTGTTGTCCGCGATGCCCAGCTCGTCGAGAACGGCCAGGAACTCGCCGATATGCATGTCGTGCTCGATCATGCCGGCCGAGTATTCGTCAACGTGACGACCGGCGATCTCGTCGGCACGCTGGCGCATCTCGTCCTTCACATGGGTGCGGAAATGCATCCGGGTGCCCGACCACCACACGAACCAAGGAACGCCTTCCTCTTCCTTGCGCTTGATGAAGTCGATGGCCGCGGCGACGGTTTCCTCGTCCACCGTTTCCATGCGCTTCTTTGTCAGCGGGCCGGTATCCTCGATCTCGCCATCCGCGCTCGACTTGATAACGCCGCGCGGGCCGAACTGCTCGCGGAATTCGGGGCTTGCCGGGTAATCCTCGTTCTCGGGCTCTTCCTCGGCGTTCAGGTGATAAAGGTTGCCAAAGAACTCGTCGAAGCCGTGATTGGTCGGCAGGTGTTCATCCCGGTCGCCCAGGTGATTCTTGCCGAACTGGCCAGTGGCATAGCCTTCGGCCTTGAGCATTCCGGCAATGGTCGGGTCCTCGACCTGCATGCCTTCCTCGGCGCCGGGCAGACCGACCTTGGACAGGCCGGTGCGGAACACCGACTGTCCCATGATGAAAGACGACCGGCCCGCGGTACAGGACTGCTCGCCATAGTAATCGGTAAAGATCATGCCTTCTTCGGCGATCCGGTCGATATTCGGCGTCTCGTAGCCCATCAGGCCCATCGTATAGGCCGAGATGTTGGACTGGCCGACATCGTCGCCCCAGATCACCAGGATGTTGGGCTTTTCCGCGTCCTGCGCCCAGGCCGCGCCTGCAAGCGTCAGAAGCGTGGCACCCGCGGCGGCAAGCCGCGCGAAGCCGGAAAGCCCCTGTTTCGAGTTGGTTGTGGAGAACACTTTATACCTCCCTGAAATCAATTCGGCACCCGCCGCTCACCGGCAGAGCGCAGTTCAACTATGTGACCGGCAGCACAACCATCCCGAGACTCGGACAGTGTGGCATCGGATGGGGTGGAGCGTACAACCCTTCCGGTATAAGAACGTATCAGATGATTTGATTGGTCCAAAAACATGGCTCTTTCCAAACCCATCGGCGGCGGCTTGCTGGAAACGCGCGGCTGGCTGTCCGAACGGCCGTCAGACTTTCGCGGGGCGCTGCTTGCAGGCGCGCAGCCGCGCCGCTTCGACAAGGGCGATACGCTGTACCATTACGGCGACCCGGCGTTGGGGCTTTTTGGGGTTCTCAGTGGCGCGGTTGCGGTTTCGATCCCGGCGGACAATGGCGAGGAATTCACCGCCCATCATGACGGTGCGGGCTTCTGGATCGGTGATCTGGCCATGCTGTCCGACCAGACCCGGCTGGTCACGGTCACCGCGCTGCGCGACACCGAAACACTGTACATTCCCGCCGGTCACATCATTCGCATGGTCCGCGAGACGCCACGTTACTACGCGGATTTCTACGCGTTGACCCATTCCAACATGGAACTCGCCCTGCGGTTGATGGCCAACCTCGCCGTTGCAAATGCCGATCACCGGCTGGAACTGCGCCTGCTGATGCTGGACGAACGCCTCGACACGCCCGGCGGCTGGCTCGACGTCAACCAGGAAGATCTTGCCGCGATGGTCGCGGTTTCATTGCCGACCCTGCAACGCAAGCTGCGAGTCCTGACCGAGGCCGGCATGGTCGAACAGGGCTATGGCCGTATCCGTGTGCTCGACCGGTCCCGGCTGCTATCCGCCTGCCAAGCCTAAGCCAACCGGGGCAGCACCAATCGGACCATCGCGCGGATTTCCTCGCGCACCGGGCCCTCGCGCGGCGCGTCCTCGATCGTGGTGAACCAGTGATCCGGCGGGTTGCGGCCCGCCGCACGTGACCAACGCAAACTGCGCAGAACCTGCTGGGCCGCGTCCGGCAGGCGATCCGGAATCGCGTGACCCGCAAGGCTTGCCCAGACCCCGGTCCAGCAGCGCGCCACCGACCACGGGTTATACCCGCCCCCGCCCAGCACCAACAGGCGGGACGCGATCGCCTTGAGCGCCCGCACCGTCGCGAAATGACTGCGATTCGATAGCGTTAGCCGGGACAGCGGATCTTCGGTCACTGCATCCGCCCCGCATTGCAGAACCACCGCATCCGGGCGGAACCCTTCGGTCGCCGGCAGGATGACCTCCTCCAGCAGCATCGCGAACTCGGTATCGTTCAGCCCGCGCGGAACCGGCAGGTTGATCGCCGCGCCGCCGGCCTCGTCCTCCAGCGCTCCGGTAAAGGGCCAGCGCGCCGCCTCGTGAACCGAGATCAGCCGCACGTCCCCGGCGCCGTGAAACGCCGCCTCGACCCCGTCGCAATGGTGGGCGTCGATGTCGACATAAACGATGCGCCGCATCCCCAGCGCCCGCAGGCGCAGGATCGCCAGCACCGGGTCGTTGAGGTAACAGAACCCGCCCGCGCGATCTGCGAACCCGTGATGCGTACCGCCGCCGGGATTGTAGACGTGCCCGCCCTGCGCGATCAGCTCGGCCCCCAGGATCGACCCGCCAGCGGCGGTCGCGGGCCTGCGATACATCTCGGCAAAGACCGGGTTCGACAAGGTTCCAAGACCGTGCCGGGCGCGAACCTCGGGGCTGACCTCCTGCGCGGCCTCCGCCGCCTGCAACGCCGCGACGTAGTCGGGCGTGTGAAACGCCTGCAGCGCGACGGGTTTCGCGCGCGGGCTCACGCGGTAGACCTCGCGCGGCAGCCAGCCCAGCGCGCGGCCAAGGTCGATCACAGTCGGCACGCGCGGGATGGCCAGCGGATGCGCCCGGCCATAGCTCGACCCGCGATAGATCTCGGACCCGATGAACAGCGCGCTCATCTGCGCGGCGGCCCCGACTCCAGCCGGCCGTCCTGGCTCATCAGGATCGCCACGGGGCGCAGACCGGGCACATGGCTCATCACGATCAGGATGCACACCGTTACCGGCACGCTCAGAAATGCGCCGATCACGCCCCAGAGCGTCGACCAGAAGGTCAGCGCCACCATCACCATGAAGGTCGACATGTTCAGCGTCCGGCCCAGCATCGCCGGATCGACGAAATTGCCGATCACGAACTGGATCGTGCCGCAGCCCAGCACGATGATGATGAACGGGGTCAGCGTCTCGAACTGCAACAGCGCCACCAGCGCGGGAAAGATCACCGCGATGATCGACCCGATCGAGGGGATGAAGTTCAGCGCAAAGGTCAGTACCGCCCAGGTCTCGGGAAACTCCAGCCCCAGGAACCTGAACACGGCATAGCTTATCCCGGCCGTGACGGCGCTGACGAATGTCTTGACCCCCACGTAGCGCTGCAGACTGACCGAGATCGCATCGGTCATCATCGTCAGTTCCGCGCCCAGCAGCGGACTGGCGGCGGCCATCGCGATCTTGTGCCTGAAGGCCAGCCGCTCGGCCAGCAGGAACCCGATGTAAAGCACGATCAGCATGAAGGAATTGAACAGAAACGTCACCCCGCCGAAACTGCTGCGCGCCAATGCGCCCATGTCGATCTCGACGATCGTGTCGCGCAGGAAAGCCGCCAACTCGTTGCCCAGCAGCGCGGCCAGACGGTGCATCGCATCGTCGATCTCGGTCTCGTAGCCCGCCGTCACCCGGACAAAGCTCGTGGCCTGGCTGGCAAGGATGTAGAAGACCAGCGACAGCCCCGCCATCACGACCGCCGCGCCCAGCAGGCTCGCGACCCATCCCGGCATCGGTACCAGCTCCTGCGCCCGGTCGGCCACCGCGATGATCAGCACGAACAAAAGCAGCGCGACCACCAGCGGCACCAGGAATCCCGATCCGGCCCACAGGCCCCAGATCGCCACCGCACCGATCAACGCCACGTCGCGCGTCACGGCAAGGCTCGGACGGATCCGGCCGGGCAGGCCGTCGGGATCGGCGGATTGGTCGGTCTTGTCGACTGATGGCGGCGTATCCATCCGGGGCGCTGTCCTCGCTGCTCGGTTCCCTGCAATGCTGCACCGGCACGGGGGCGGGATGCAACGCCCCGCTGCTGCGATCCGTGCGGGGCTTTGTTCGGATCGCGCCCCGGTCTAGTCTCGATTCATGCCGCGCGCGAATCCGACCCTTCCCCGCCATGTCGAGGCGCTGCTGATCGCCGCGAAACGGTTCTCGGCAAAGCAGGGCTTCGTGATGGCCAGCCATGTCGCCATGTCGCTGATGCTGGCGCTGTTCCCGTTCATGCTGTTCACCGTGGCCCTCGCCGGCGCCCTGTCACAGGATTACCTGACGGATGACGTCATCGCGCTGGTCTTTGGTGCCTGGCCAGAAGAGGTCGCGGGCCCCATCCTCGACGAACTAAACGCCGTGGTCAGCGGGCCGGGCACCGGGACCATAACGCTGGGTGGCCTGCTTGCGGTCTATTTCGCCTCGAACGGGGTCGATGCGGTGCGTGTCGCCATGACGCAGGCCTATCACGACCAGGATGACATGCCGTTCTGGAAATCGCGCCTGCTCTGCATCGGGCTCGTGCTTGCCGGCGGTGGCGCGCTCCTTTTCACCGCCGCGGTCGAGCTGGTTCTGCCCTTCTACTCGAATCTCGTGACCGAGCGTCTGCCGGGCGAGGCTCCTGACTGGATATCGATCGAACGGCTGCAATGGATCTTTGCCGTGATGATGCCTGTGGCGCTGGTCTTTTTGTCGCATCTGCTGCTGCCGACGCGGCGCCACTCGCTGATGCAGATACTGCCCGGCGTGCTGCTGACACTGGCGCTCTGGGCTGCGGGGGGCTGGGTCTTCTCCTATTACATCAGCCAGTTCGCCACCTACTCGGCAACCTATGCGGGGCTTGCGGGCGCGATGGCGGCGTTGATCTTTCTTTACTCCTACGCCGTGATCCTCATTCTGGGCGCGGAGTACAACGGCGCGCTCATGGATCTCGGCGTGCGCGCGCCTCAACCGGTGGATGGCTGATCACATGCTCTCACGCGCCCTCGGGCTGACCCTGTTCCTGTTTGCCTCCACCACCGCAGCCCAGACGCCCGATTATGTCGGGTCCGAGGGCTGCACCGCTTGCCACGAGGACGCCGCCGCCGACTGGTCGCGCTCGCATCATGCGCTGGCCTGGACCGAACCGGGCACCGACACGATGCTGGCGGATTTCGATGGCACCACCTTCGCCCATGACGGGATGGAGGTGACCTTTACCCGCGAAGGCGATGAGGTTTCGGCCCGCGTGACCGAGAATGACGGCACGACCACCACCTATCCGCTGCATTCCGTCGTGGGTATCGCGCCGCTGCAGCAATACCTGTTCGAAACCGAACCCGGTCGTCTGCAAAGCTTCGATGTCACGTGGGATGTCGAAACGCAGACCTGGTATCACCTCTATCCCGACCAGCACCTGCCGCCCGATGACGGGCTGCACTGGACCGGCCCCTACAAGAACTGGAACGCCCGCTGCGCCGAATGCCACGCCACCGGCTATGAGAAGAATTACGGCCCTCAGACCCGCCGCTACCGCTCCACCCAGGTCGAGATCGGGGTGGGGTGCGAGGCCTGCCACGGCCCCGGCTCCGCCCATATCGAATGGACAACCGGCAAGGCACCGGCAGACCATCTCGACGAATACGGCTTCACCATGTCATGGGGAAAGGGCGACACCGAGGCCGAGATCCAGCAATGCGCCACCTGCCATTCCCGGCGCGAGGCGATGCTCGACGGCAACCCGATGCCCGGCACGGCCTTCCACGATGCCTACACGCTCGCGCTGCTGCGTCCGGGCCAGTACCATGCCGACGGGCAGATCCTGGACGAGGTCTATGTCTACGGCTCTTTCCTGCAGTCGAAGATGTACGCGCAGGGCGTTGGCTGCATGAACTGCCACGAGCCGCACAGCCCCGACCTCAAGGCCACCGGCAACGCGATCTGCACCCAGTGCCATTCCGAGGCGGGCAACCCCGATTTCCCGACACTCGCGCTTCAGGAATATGACACGCCCGACCATCACCACCACCCGGCCGACAGCGACGGCGCGCAATGCCGGACCTGCCACATGATCGAACGCACCTACATGGGCATCGACGGGCGGCGCGATCACTCCTTTCGCATCCCGCGCCCCGATCTCGCAGCGGAAACCGGAAGCCCCGAAGCCTGCACCGATTGTCATACGGGCGAGACGCCGGAATGGGCCGCCGAACGCATCGCCGAATGGTTCCCCGACAGCCGGAACCGCGGGCCGCATTACGGTCAGGTGCTGGCAGCGGGGCGCGAAAACCCGCAGCTGGCCACGACCGACCTGCGCCTGCTCGCCGCCGACACCGATCAGCCGGGTATCGTGCGGGCCACCGCGCTCTTTCTGCTGCAACCCGTGGCCGACCCCGCCCTGGTCGAGGCCGCTGCCGACCTCGCCGCTGATCCCGACCCGCTGGTGCGCGGGCAGGTTGCCGCGCTGCAAGCGGCCGCGCCCGTGCCCGAACGTATCGCGCGGCTCATGCCGCTTTTGCAGGACCCGATGCGCTCGGTCCGCGAGGCCGCCGCGAAACAGATCCTGACCGTCCCGCAACAGGCGCTCAGCCCCAGCCAGCGCGCGATCGCAGCCGAGGCCATGACCGAATGGCAGCGCGCCCTGGCAAACCGGCTCGATTTCCCCGAAACCCATCTCGTGCTGGGCGGCATGGCCCTGACCATGCGCAACGCTCAGGCGGCGCAACGCGCCTTCCGCGAGGTCGTCACCCTCGATCCCCAACGCGCCGAGGCATGGCCCATGCTCGTCCGTCTCGCCGAAGTGACCGAGGGGCCGGACGCCGCCCGCCGCGTCCTGCGCGAAGGGCTGGCCCGCATCCCCGACCATCCCGGTCTTGCCGACCTGGCGACCCGCCTGCAGCCCTGAGGCGGGTCAGTCCAACGTGTTCTTGTAGATCACGCCATCTTTCATGATCACGTCGAAATTGCCGTCGGGATCGCTCACAAGGTCCAGGTTTTCCAAAGGGTTGCCGTCAACGAGGATCAGATCGGCATAGGCACCTTCCTCGATCACGCCCAGCGCACCCATCGGGTAGGGCGTCAGCGGGCCGGACAGTTTCAACAGCTCGGCATTGTCGCAAGTGGCCATCTTCAGCGCTTCGAACGGTGTGAACCAGGTCTGCAACTTGGCCAGTTGCGCGCCCTGGCGCTTGGCGAGGTCCGCGCTGAACAGGGTATCGGTGCCAAAGGCGATCTTCACGCCCAGTTCCTTGGCCGTGCGGTACACGAAATCGGTCCCGTCGGTGACGAACTTGTACTTGGCCTTCTGGAACTCGTTCAGCTGCGGCGCGTCTTCGTCGTCAAGGAAGGGCTGCATGCTCAGCCAGGCATCCTCTTCGATGAACCGCTCCAGCGTTTCGCGGGTCGACATGTGGCCGTGCTCGATGCTCTTCACACCGGCGTCGAGCGAATGGTTCACCGCCTCGTCATTGATCGCGTGGGTCAGGATATAGGTGCCCCAGTTCTCCGCCTGTTCGACCGCCGCCTCCAGTTCGGCCTTGGTGTATTGCATCGTGTGGATGGGATCGTAGCTCGATGTCACGCCGCCGCCCGCCATCAGCTTGATCTGCGTCGCGCCCTGCATCAGGTTTTCGCGCACCCGCTTCAGAACTTCGGGCACGCCGTCGGCGATATAGAACATGTCCGAGGTTTCGAGCGAATTCAGCTTGTCGGGCGTCGCAGGCACGTCCCGTGTCATCCGGAAATCCATGTGGCCCGATGTCTGCGAAATGGCCGGGCCCGAGGGAAAGACCCTTGGCCCCTCGATCAGGCCTTCATCCGTCGCGCGGGCGATGTCGAACATCGGGCCGGCCGTGTCCCTCACGGTCGTGAACCCACGATAAAGCGTGTCGCGCTGCGCAACCGCCGTCAGAAGGTTCCAGTACCCTTCGCTGGTCGTCATCAACTGGCCGATCGTCGCCGTCGCGTAAACTCCGTGCCAATGCGCGTCGATGAGGCCGGGCATCAGCACATGGCCATCCGCCTCTATCACCTTCGCAAACTCGGGCGGCTCCAGGTCGGTGCCGATACGTGAGATCATGTTGCCCGCGACGTAAACATCCTGACCCTCGATCAGGTCGGGCGAACAGCCGGTAAAGATGCTCGCGCCGCGGATCAGCACGGCATTGGGCGTGCTGTCGGCGGAGCTGTCCTGTGCCGCGACAGGCGAGGCAATGGCCGCGCAGACGGAAAAGAGCAGGGCAGTCCTGTGCATGGAAATCTCCTGTGCGTGTCCGGAACGGTCAAGCAGCGCCGCCCAAGCGCAGGGCGAGCCCATTTGGCATGGCCGGTTTTCCCGTATTCCGAAAGCCGGCTGGTATGACCACCCTAATCCCGCGCATGGCCGCGTGTAAAGGAAAGGGTTCGGACAGGCGCGCCGCAAGCTTCGACAAGGCCACCGGAAATCCCCGTTCCGCAAAACCGCCCCGTGATCGCCACAGTTGGACCATGCTGTCCGCATACCGCCAAAGGACGTGTTTTCAATCGGTTCGAAAGGGGTCTTCATGGCGGTCATCTCACTGTTTGGTAAGAAGGATCCCGCGGAACAGGCCTATCGCAAGGGGCTGCGCCACCTGAAAGCCGGGGAAATGGCCGAGGCCAGCCAGAGCTTTTCCGAAGCGATGCAAGCCGGCCACGCCGCCGCCGCCTACAACCTGTCGGTTCTCTGGGGCATGGGTGCGGTCTCGCCCTATGATTTCGATGTCGCCGCCGATTGCTGGTACAAGGCCGCCGCCGCCGGGAACGAAACCGCCAGGCAATCGCTGTGGCTGCTCGAGGCCGCGGACCGGGCCGGCTTTGGCAATGACAACCTGATCGCGCTTCTCGGCAAACAGCCCAAAAGCCCCACACTCAACGGCACACTGATGATCTGTGCGGCGCGTTTCTACGACGCCGTCTGTCGCCAATACGGCGCAACCGCCGACGTGATCGCCTATGAGCTCGACGGCGCGTCCTCCAGCGAGATGCCCTTCGTGCACGCCTTCATCGCGCGCACCGGCATCGACCGCAGCTTCTACGCCGGTGGGCTGGACCGCCTGACCGAGGGCAGCGCGGCAGACCAGGTCACCGACGGGCTCAATGCCTTCTCCGTGGCGCTGCGCCAGTCCGGCTGCTCGATGGAGATGTCGATCATGGCGCGCTGCTCGATCGTCGGCTACATGATCCGCAAATCGGCCTATGGCGGAGCGTCCGAGCCGCTTTTGGGAACGGACCGCTTCTTCGACGCCAGGCAACCGGCCGCGCACCCCGCCGAGAACCACCCGATCCTGCAACGGCTCTGCGACCTGCTGCAGGACGAAACCTGCGAGCGGTATTTCGTCATGGCGCTGCATTCCGGCAAGGTTCAGGCACCGCTGACCATTGCGACCAAGGTGCAGGAGGCGATCTCCGTGGCGCAGGAGATCAGCGAGCTGATCGGCATCGCCCCGATCAGGATCTACGAGGCGATCAAGCGCGAACAGGGGGCAGGGGCCTGAGACCCATCACCGCCCCGGTTCCGCCTCACTTTGTCCAGCTTCGGCAGGCATAACCGCATGATCTCCCGTTTCGCTGCCCCGGAGAGTTCACGATGCACCAACCTGATCCGACGATCCGCCGCGCCCGCCTGTTTCGCCTGCTCGCCCACCAGCATGCCGCCGAACGGGTGCATGCCGCCACCCGATGGCGGCCCGGTCTCAACCTTGGCACCGCGATGCTTTTGCAGGACCGCGCGCTGGCTTCCTTCCGGCCGCAAAAGCTGCCGCAGATGCCGCGCCGCTAGGCGTTCGAGAGGAGCTTTTCGCTGATCTCCCACAGGCGTTCGGCCGCCGCGTCGTCGCAGGCATGCGGGTTCACGCCCATGAACCGTGCATAGGGGCTGTCGGGATCGATGACGCTGGCAACGTCGCAATTCTCGCAATAGACGCCCGGCTTGCCCTCCAGCAGGGGCGAGGTCGCCGCCCACACCGTGGTCGATGCCCCCTGTTCCGGCGTTTTGAAGCCTTGCCGTGCCATTTCCGACGGCTCGCCGTTTTCATCGAGCCATCCAAGCGCGATCATTTCCTCCTGCGGCAGATGGCGCTGAAGCGGGGTAAAGATCCCGCCCGGATGGACCGAGAAGGCAAGCCCGCCGCTGTCACGCAACCGCCGCGACAGGCCGTTGGCGAACAGGGCATTGGCTGTCTTGGCCTGCCCATAGGCCTGCCACTTGTCGTAATCGCTGTGCTCGTACTGGATATCGTCCCAGCGGATGTCCGAAATCTTGTGCCCGGTCGAGGACAGCGCAACCACGCGCGCGCCATCGCTGGCTTGCAGCAGAGGCATCAATTCGCTGGTCAGCGCGAAATGGCCCATGTGGTTCACACCGAACTGCGACTCCCATCCCGGCCCGACCCGCGCCAGCGGGCAGGCCATGATCCCCGCATTGTTGATCAGGAGGTCCAGCCGGGAATGGCTGTCACGGACCCCGGCGGCAAACGCCCGCACCGAGGAAAGGTCGCCCAGGTCCATCGGCGCGGTGCTCACGTCGCCCTCGATTCCCGCAAGGCTCTCGCGCGCCTTCTCCGGGCTGCGCACGGGTACAAGGACGGACGCCCCCCGGCCTGCAAGGCTGCGCACCGTCTCCAGCCCAAGACCGCTATAGCCGCCGGTCACGATGATCTTCTTTCCGGTCAGGTCGATACCGGCAAGAACCTCGTCGGCGGTACTCTTGGCGTGAAAGCCCGAATTCGTCGGAATCTGATCGGCCGTCGCCATGGCGCGCTCCTGTGCTGTCGGCGTGATGGGGCAGGGCCGCCCCGTGCCGAGCCTAGCCGCGGAACCCGGTCGCGACCACGAATTTCTCGGAACTGTCCGATCGCGATGCCGGCGGTTTGACGTTCGCCACCTTCTCGAACTTCTGCTTCAGCAGCTTCTGCAAATCGCCCTCGGCGCCGCCCGCCAGAACCTTGGCCACGAAGGTGCCGCCCGGCTCCAGCACGTCAAAGGCGAAATGCGCCGCAGTCTCGCACAGCGCGATGATGCGCAGGTGGTCGGTCTGCTTGTGCCCCGACGAGGCCGCCGCCATGTCCGACATCACAACGTCGGCCCGGCCGCCCAGCCAGCCCTTCACCTTCTCGTCGGCATCGTCCTCCATGAAATCGAGCTGGTGCACCTCGGCCCCGGGAACGTGCTCCACCTCCTGCAGGTCAACGCCCAGAACGGTGCCCACGCGCTTGCCCTGTTTCTCGCCCAGCGCGTTCACCCGCTTCACCGCCACCTGCAACCAGCCGCCGGGGGCGCATCCCAGGTCGACCACCCGCGCACCGGGCACAAGGAACCGGTACTTGTCGTCAAGTTCGAGGATCTTGAACGCCGCGCGCCCGCGATAGCCTTCGGCCTGCGCGCGTTTCACGTAGGGGTCGTTCAACTGCCGCTCCAGCCACCGGGTCGAGCTCAGCTTGCGGCCCCGCGCGGTCTTTACCTTGACCTTGAGATCGCGCTGTCCGCGCCCTGATGTGTTCCTGGCCATGGCCCGATCCTCTTTTGCCTTGGATACCGCGCGCCCTCGTGCGGGGCAAGGTTACGGCGATATGAGGATTTTGCCGATCACGTCAAGCCGGTCACCCGCCGGTCGTACCACGAACACCTCGCCCGAGCGCGGAAATTCCCCGGTCAGCGCCGTGATGTTCACCTGGTGCGTCACGATCATCACGCGTCCCGTCTGCGCCGCGATCAGGTCCAGCGCCTCGCGCGTTTGTGCCGGACCGCGCGAACGGTTGCCAAAGAACGAGTTGAAGGCCGGCACAAGCTCGACGGTGCCAAGGTCCAACAGCTCTGCCGTCTCCTCGCACCGGCACCACTGGCTGGACCAGACGGCATCGAACGCGATGCCCCTGTCACGGAACGCCGCGCCGATGGTCTCGGCCTGCGCACGGCCCTGTGCATCGAGGTTGCGCTGCGTCTCGCATCGCCCGATCTCGAAATTCGCAGGATCGCCCGTACCCGGCGCCAGCGCATGGCGCATCAGCGCGAATGCGCCGGGTTGGTCGAGCGCGTCCCAGTCGTCGGCATGGGCCAGCGCCGCAAGGCATAACAGGATGGTCGCAAGAAGATGTCGCATGACAGGCGAGCTAGATCGCGCTTGCCACGGGTCCAGCCGCGCCGCGATCAAAAGGCGGTCGAAACGTCCAGTATGCCCAGCGCGTCGAACCCGCCCAGCACCGAATCCACAGCGATCGTGGCAAGGATGATGCCCATGACCCGCGAGATGACCGACGCCCCCGTATCGCCGATCAGCCGATGGATCAGCGATGCCGCCAGCAACAGGACCAGCGTCAGGGCCAGAACACCCACCAGCAACCCCGCGGTCAGCGCCTGCTCGGCCAAGGTGTTCGATCTGTTGTCGGTCAGGATCACGATGGCCAGCATCGCACCGGGCGATGCAATGGACGGCATGGCCAGCGGAAAGACCGCGCCCGACAGGTGCGCGCCATCATCGACACGCTGCGCCTCGGCGATCTCGGTCTGCGCCTTCGACTCGCCGAACACCATCGTCATCGCGAACAGGAACAGGACGATTCCACCGGCGATCTGGAACGATCCCAGCCGCAGGCCCAGCGTCTCCAGAACGACCTGCCCGCCGACAAGGAAAAGCAGCAGCACCACCGCCGCAATCGCGACGGCCCGCAGGGCAAACCGGCGGTGCAAGCGGGCCGGCACCCCGGCGACGGCGTACAGGTAGACCGGGATCGTCCCGATCGGGTCGATCACCACCAGCAGGGTCACGAATTCTCGAACGAGGTGGGCCCAATCCATGACATGCGTTCTCCGCCGCAACAACCCGGATGCGCCCGGCGTCTGCGGCGTCCTAGCACGCGGTCCGGCGAACCGGAAGTCGCCGCCAGGTCGGCGCCGAAGAGTGGACGAAAAGGGCAGGGGATCTTAACGGATCATTATGTACAAAACGGACAAACCCGCCCCCGAGCGATGTACAAAACGGTCAAAACCCTCAGAACGGCCCGTCCTCCAGCACGCCATCGGCGCTCATCTGGGCATAGAGCAGCCCCTCCCGCAGCCCCCGGTCAGCCACCGAAAGCCTGTCTGTCGGCCAACATCTGAGCAGCGCCTGAAGGATCGCAGCCCCTGACATGATCAGCGCGTGCCGGTCCTCGCCGATCCGGGGATCACGCCTGCGCCCCTGCGGTCCCATGTCCAGGTAAGACCGGATCACCTTGTCGATCTGATCGCTCGTCATGCGCAACCCGTCGACCTTGGTCCGGTCATACCGCTTCAGCCCAAGATGCGAGGCCGCCACCGTCGTGACCGTGCCGGATGTCCCTACGATCTGGAACCCCTCGCGCAGCTGCTCGTCTTTGTAGGGGGCAAAGTCGGCAAGGTTTTCTTCGAAAAACCAAGACATTAGCGCAAACCGGGCCGAGTCGTCCTCGACATCCGAGAACTGGTCGCGCAGCGTTGCGACACCCAACGGTACGCTGATCCAGTCCACGACCTTGGCCGCGGGAAACGGGCTTTCGGGCGGGTGGAACCCGGCATGCAACCGCATGATCGCGGCAGGCCGGTCGCGCCGGGGAACCGACGACAGATCGATCCACACCAATTCCGTCGACCCGCCACCTATGTCGACGACCAGCAACTGCTCGGTCCGGGTCGAGACGAGCGGAGCGCAGGAAATGACCGCCAAACGCGCCTCTTCCTCCGGCTCGATGATTTCCAGCGTCAACCCCGTCTCACGCTTGACCTGGCGGATGAAGTCTCGGGCGTTACGCGCCCGACGACACGCCTCTGTCGCGACAAGGCGCATCCTATGTACCTTGTTTCGCTTGATTTTCTGTTGACAGATGCGCAGCGCCTGAATGGTGCGCGACATCGACGACCGGGACAGGCGCCCGGTCCGTTCCAGCCCCGAGCCCAGTTGAACGGACTTCGAAAAGCTGTCGACCACGTGAATGCCGCTGCCCTTCGGTTGGGCGATCAGCATCCGGCAGCTATTTGTGCCAAGATCGAGTGCCGCATAAAGTGCATCAGGATCCGGCCTTGACGGCGCGGGGCTTTCAACCGCTTTCGGGAACGCGCCCGCACCCTTGGGACGCTTGGGCGCCATGACACACGCCCTCCGATTTCGAGTTGATCCGAGAGTAGGCGCGGGACCCGGCCCGTGCAAGTGCTTTCACCCGAAACTGGCTTTCTTCGTCATGGTTGTTTTACAATCCCGTGCGACGACCTTCCGGCCCCCGCACAGCGCCAAGCCGGCCTCTGCGGGTACAGTATCCAGCTAGCTTCGGAGCGAGACATGAAAGACGAACGCACCCTTTCCTTTGACGAATTCGACGAGGTCGTGAACCCGCGGCCGGAAACATGCGATTTCGACCGCGTGGTCGAGAAGGCGCTGTCGCGTCGCGGCTTCCTCGGCGGGGTCATGGCCCTTGGCGGTTTCGCGGCGCTTGGCGGCACGGTGTTGCCCTCGGGCGCCAAGGCCGCTCCGAACCGTTTCGCGTTCGACGCTATCGCCACCTCGACCGCCGACGACGTCATCGTTCCTCCGGGCTACAAGGCCGAGGTTCTGGTGCGCTGGGGAGACCCGATGTGGTCGGATGCGCCCGAGTTCGATCATGACACCCGCGGTTCAGCCGCCAGCCAGGAACGGGCCTTTGGCGACAATACCGACGGCATGGACGTGTTCATGCACGAGGGCCACATGCTGCTGGTCGTGAACAACGAATACACGAACCGCGGCATCATCTGGGGCAACAACCCCGATGGCAAGGCCGCGAGCGATGACGACATCGCCAAGGGCATGATGGCGCATGGTGTCTCGGTGGTCGAAATCACCCGCGAGGACGGCGCCTGGAAGATCGTCAAGGACAGCCCCTTTAACCGCCGCATCACACCCCAGACCGAGATGGTGCTGACCGGACCCGCCGCCGGCCATGATCTGGTCAAGACCGACGCGGATCCTTCGGGCACGCGCACCCTTGGCACCTGGAACAACTGCGGAAACGGGGTCACGCCCTGGGGCACGTACCTTGCCTGCGAAGAGAACTTCAACGGCTACTTCTCGTCGAGCGAGACGGTCCAGGACCAGAAGCCCGTCAGCATCACGCCCGAGATGTCGCGCTATGGCATCAGCACCAATGACTGGGGCTATGGATGGGCCAAGATCGACAACCGTTTCGACGTCGCCAAGAACCCCAATGAGCCGAACCGGGCAGGCTATGTCGTCGAAATCGACCCGACGGATCCGAACTCGACCCCGCGCAAGTTGACCGCACTGGGCCGCTTCAAGCACGAAAACGCCGAGGTCGTCATCGCCAATGACGGTCGCGTCGTGGTCTACATGGGCGATGACGAACGTGGCGAGTTCCTCTACCGTTTCGTGTCCGAGGGTGTTTATGCACCCGGCGCGCCGACGGACGAACTGCTTGAGAGGGGGACGTTGTCCGTGGCGAAGTTTGGCGAAGACGGAACGGGCGAGTGGATCGATCTGACGCCTGAGACCACCGGCATGGCCGACGCGGCAGAGATCGCCGTGCACAGCCGCATGGCAGGCTCTGCAGTCGGCGCGACGACGATGGACCGGCCTGAATGGATCGCCGCCAACCCGAACATGGCAGAGGTTTATTGCTGCCTGACGAACAACAAGAACCGTGGTGTGAAGCCAAACGCGGGCGGTGACGAGACCCCGGCCATGGGCCCCAACCCGCGCGCCGAGAACCACTATGGCCAGATCGTGCGCTGGCGTCCGCAGGGTGGCGATCACACCGCCGCCGGGTTCGAGTGGGATCTCTACCTGCTGGCAGGCAACCCGACCGTTCATTCCGACGCATATGCCGGGTCCGACAACATCACCGAGGCGAACATGTTCAACTCGCCCGATGGTCTTGCCTTTGACAGCAACGGCCTGCTTTGGATCCAGACGGATGGCAACTATGGCAACGACGGCGATTTTGCCGGCCATGGCAACAACCAGATGCTGGCAGGCGACCCCGTTACCGGCGAAGTCCGCCGGTTCCTGACCGGACCCAAGGAATGCGAGGTTACCGGCCTGACCTGGTCGCCGGATCGCCGCACCATGTTCGTCGGCATCCAGCACCCGGGCGAAAAGGGCGACAGCCACTGGCCCGAAGGCGGCTCTTCCGTGCCGCGCTCGGCGATCATCGCCGTAACGCGTGAGGATGGTGGCCTTGTCGGCTGACCTTTGACCGCGTGAACGACCGGTTACTGACCCCGGCGGAGCAATTCGCCGGGGTTTTTCGTCCAGTTGCACGCGATTCATCATCGTTCTGAAGAATTCGGGGAAGCATCGACCGGCATTTCGGAGTACCCCTCGGGCAACGGCGCGCGCGGCAGATGCCGAGCCGAGGTCGCTTCACGCCGAGGGTATGTCGAAATCCGACCCGCCCGGCCCCCGTATGAGGTCTAGAACCGCAAGCATCGGTGAAGGAGGAATCATCCGCAATGCCCGACGTAACCATCGTTTACTGGCGCGACATCCCGGCTCAGGTCATCGTGGGCAAGGGGCGCCGCGGCGCCAAGAAGGTTCTGCCCGAACGGTTCGAGCAGGCCATCGATCGCGCGGCGATGAAGGTTGGGGCGCGGGACACGGATGCCTATCTTGCCGAATGGCGCAAGGCGGCCCCCTACGCCAAGGAGGGAGAACCCGCCGAAATAGCCGAGGCCGAGGCGGTACGCCTCGATACGGAGTACGATCAAAGCCGCATCAAGGCGCTGATCGACAATGACGGCTGGGCATGAGTCCCAAGTCTTTATGGGAGGCCGTGATGGCTTTGCTGAATTTCAAGAAACGCGACGCGGCTGAACCCCGCACCGTCAACCCCGCCGTCGAAGCCTTCTTGCAGGGCTATTCGATCGAGGTAATGCCGCGCACCGCTGAAAAGGTGGAGAGCTTTCGCGACCTGCTGCCCGAAGGCACCCGCGTCTACATCGCCCATATCGAGGGGACGCCGATTGGCGACATGGTCGCAACGGCGCGGCGGCTTGCGCGCGAAGGCTACCCCGTGATGCCGCATTTTCCCGCGCGGATCATCAAGGACAAGGCCACGCTCGAGAACTGGATCGCCATGTACCAAGGCGAAGCCGGGGTCGAACAGGCCTTGTTGCTGGCCGGAGGCGTGGCCGAGCCCCATGGCGCGTTTGACAGCTCGATGCAGCTGATGGACACGGGCCTTTTCGACAAGGCCGGCTTCAAGCGGCTGCACGTTGCAGGCCATCCCGAAGGCAACCGAGACATCGATCCCGACGGAAGCTTTCAAAACGTCGAGGATGCGTTGCGCTGGAAACAGGCGTTTTCCGAGCGCACCGACGCCGAGATGGCGCTGGCAACGCAATTCGCCTTTGACGCCAAGCCGATCATTGCCTGGGCCAACGCGCTCAAGGAGGCAGGCATCACGTTGCCGATCCATATCGGCATCGCGGGCCCGGCCAAGCTGCAAACGCTGATCAAGTTCGCCATCGCCTGCGGTGTCGGGCCTTCGCTGAAGGTCCTGCAGAAACGGGCGATGGACGTGTCCAAGCTGCTGCTGCCCTACGAGCCGACCGACGTCGTTTCCGCACTGGCCGAACACAAGGCGGCAAACCCCGATTTCAACATCACCAACGTGCATTTCTTCCCGCTGGGCGGGATCAAGACGAATGCCAATTGGGCCATCGAGAACGGGGGCGAAAGCGCCCGGCCTGCAAACGCAACCTGAACGCCCCCGATCCCCCTGGGCAGAAAGACCGATCTATGACGCAGACCATCGTAGAAAGCAAAACCAAGACCGCGATCATCGGCTTCGATCAACCGTTCTGCGTGATCGGCGAACGCATCAACCCGACCGGGCGCAAGAAGCTGGCGGCGGAGCTTGAGGCGGGCGATTTCTCGACCGTCGAAAAGGACGCACTTGCGCAGGTCGCCGCTGGGGCGACCGTGCTCGATATCAACGCGGGCGTGGTTTACAACTCGAACCCGAATCCCAACGAGACCGAACCGCCGCTGATGCGCAAGATCATCGAACTGGTGCAGGGTCTTGTCGACGTGCCTTTGTGCATCGACAGCTCGGTTCCTGGTGCGCTCGAGGCGGGACTGGAGGTCTGCGAGGGCCGGCCACTGCTGAACTCGGTCACCGGCGAAGAAGAACGTCTTGAGCAGATCCTGCCGCTGGTCAAGAAGTACAACGTGCCGGTGGTCGCGATCTCGAACGACGATACCGGCATTTCCGAGGATCCCGATGTGCGTTTTGCCGTGGCCAAGAAGATCGTCGAGCGCGCAGCCGATTTCGGCATCCCCGCCCACGACATCGTGGTCGACCCGCTGGTAATGCCAATCGGTGCCATGGCGACGGCCGGCAACCAGGTCTTTGCGCTGGTACGCCGCCTGCGCGAGGAACTGGGCGTGAACACCACCTGCGGTGCGTCCAACATCTCGTTCGGGTTGCCGAACCGTCACGGAATCAACAACGCCTTTCTTCCGATGGCGATGGGGGCGGGCATGACCAGTGCGATCATGAACCCGGTTGCCCTGCCGGTGACGCAAAAGAAGATCGCCGAGAAGAAGGCCGAGGTCACCGCGGCGGGGATCGTCCTGCCCGAGGGCATGGATGACGAAACCTTCGTGCAACTTTTTGGTCTCGGGTCAACGAAATCGCGGCCGGGCAAGGAGATGGAAGCCATCCGCGCCGCCAACCTGTTGACCAACAATGACCCGCATGGCGGCGATTGGATCCGCTTCAACAAGGCGCCCGAGGCCGAGGGCGAGGGCGGCGAAGCCCGCGGTCGTCGTGGTGGTGGGCGCAGACGCCGCGCGGGTTGACCTGTCGAGATACTGGAATTGGCCGGGACAAGCGCCCGGCCTTTTTCGTTCCGGATGCCTCATTGTAACGAAAACATGACGCAGATCATGGCGTGGCGGTGAATTGCCCGCAAAAGTCGCTGCAGACTCTACAGCAACGACCGGAACGCCATGCTCCAGAAAACACCCCCTTCGCTGTCCGATGCAGACCTGACCCGCAAGATCGCCAAGGACAAGTACCAGCTCAAGCTATTCGCCTTGCAGCAGCAATTGGCGCGTATTCAACAAGCCTATCTGTTTCATGGCCACAAGGCGGTGATCGTTTTCGAGGGCTGGGACGCGGCTGGCAAGGGCGGCACGATCCGCCGGATCAGCCAAGCGCTAGACCCGCGCAGCTTCAAGGTCTGGCCGATCGGTGCTCCGCGTAACTATTACCTGAACCGGCATCATCTGTTGCGCTTCTGGGAAAGGCTGCCGCCGGCCGGGGCGATTTCGGCCTTTGACCGGAGCTGGTATGGTCGGGTCATGGTCGAGCGCGTCGAAGGGTTCACCCCGGAGTCGCGCTGGCGTCAGGGATACAGGGAGATCAACGAGTTCGAACGGATGCTGGTGGATGACGGCACGCGCGTGGTCAAGCTGTTCTTCCACATCTCGCCCGACGAGCAGATGCATCGTTTCGAAGAGCGTCTGCGGAACCCTATGAAGCAGTGGAAGCTGACCTACGAGGATTTCCGCAACCGCACCAAGTGGCACGCCTATGCCGAGGCGATCGAAGAGATGTTCGCAAAGACATCGACCGATTACGCGCCTTGGAACCTCATTCCTGCAAACCACAAACGTTATGCGCGCGTGACTGCGATGAAAAAGGTGGTCAAGGCGCTTTCGCATGGCGTTGACCTGGATCCCCAGCATCTTGACGGCAAGACGCTTGATGCGGCGCGCCAACATCTCGACGTGGACCAGGAATTGATCGACAGCCTGCGCGCGCGAACGGAGTAAGCGGTTGCGCGTCGAGGTCTTGCGTCGGTGGCACTACTGTTGTTTTTCTGGGCATACTGAGTGTCTTGGTCGTGAATCGATCAAGACGCGACATGTATTCTAGCGGAACAACAGGGGGCCATATGAGCAAGGCGGACGTGATCGTGATCGGTGGAGGTATCGCCGGTGTCAGCGCCGCTGCAGAGTTGGCGGCCGACGCGTCGGTTCTGCTGCTGGAGGCCGAGCCGCAGGTGGGTTATCACTCTACCGGACGGTCGGCTGCGGTTTTCATCCGCAACTATGGCAACGCAACGCTGCGCCAACTCAATGCCGCCGCCGCACCGCTCCTTGAAGCACCTGAAGGTGTCAGCGATCGAAGCCTGCTGTCGCCGCGTGGTGAACTGATCATCGCGACGGACGTGGAACTGCCCGCGCTCGATGAATATGCGGATGGTGCAACGGGGTTGGAGCGGTTGACCGCGCACGAAGCGCAAGAGTTGGTGCCTATTCTGCGGGCGGACAGGATTGCTGCGGCGGTCATCGAATGGGATGCGCAGGATATCGACGTGAACCGCATGCTCTCCGGCTACATGCGCCTTCTGAAGAGGCGCGGTGGTCGTGTCGTTACAGGTGCAAGGGTTGAGTGGATCGAGAAGTCCGGACCCGCTTGGCAGGTGCGCGCAGGCGGTAACCTCTACGAAGGCGCATGCGTGGTAAACGCGGCAGGTGCGTGGTCAGGGATCGTCGGTGAGATGGCCGGAGCGGTAGACCCAAAGTTGCAACCGCTACGACGCTCGGCCGCTATCCTGCCGGCTCCGGCTGGGCATGATCCGCGCCGCTGGCCTGTCGTGGCAAATGCGGCCGAGAGCTGGTACGCCAAGCCCGAAGCGGGAAAGCTCATGGTCAGTCCGGCCGATGAAGACCCCGTGGAGCCACAGGATGCCTGGGTAGACGACATGGTGCTGGCCGAAGGGCTGCATCGTTTCGAACAGGCGGTGACCGTAACGGTCGATCGTGTGGAGCATAGCTGGGCCGGGCTGCGAACCTTTGCACCGGATCGAACGCCTGTGGTCGGGTATGACCCGCATACGGATGGTTTTTTCTGGCTTGCGGGGCAGGGAGGTTATGGTGTGCAGACGGCCCCGGCGATGGCCCGGTTAACTGCTGACCTTGTGACCGGACGTGTTGCCTCAATCGATCCCGCCTGCTTGGCCGCTCTGTCTCCGGCGCGGTTCGTCGCCTAGCGGGTGCCTTTCGGCCACGTTTTCGTGAATGGACCTGTTCTTCGGTTCGATTGTTTGGTGTACTAGAGGTCGAGAGTGATTGGAGCTGCCCCGATGTTGACCAGACGCCATTTCGTCGCCACCACGCTTGCGATGTTTTCCCCTCCTATCCTTGGGAACGGCATCGCCCATGCCTCTCCGGACCAATGGGCGGAGTGGGACGCTTTGGTGACCCCGGCCGGATACGATCCCGCAACGTCGAACCCATGGGGCTTGCACCCTCGTTTCTTGCCGGTGCGTGTCGAGACGAACCGGGCGTTGAAGCCGGGCGATTTGCATGTCGATGCGGTGGCGCGCTACCTGTATCACATTCAGCCGGACGGCTCGGCGATGCGTTACGGCGTCGCGATTGCGCGTGGCGATCTATATCTGCCGGGAACCTTCTCGATCCGTCGCAAGGCGAAATGGCCGCGGTGGACACCGACCGCCAATATGATCCGCCGTGATCCCGATCTTTATGCCCAGCATGCGGGCGGGATGCCCGGTGGTCCTGACAACCCGCTGGGGTCGCGTGCCTTCTACCTCTACAAGGGGAGCCGCGATACGTATCTCCGGATCCATGGTACACCGCATCCGCGATCTATTGGCGGACGAGCAAGTTCCGGCTGCGTACGTATGGCGATGCCCCACATCATCGGGCTTTACGAGCAGGTCGAGACGGGCGCGACCGCCCATCTTTACCCTGCCGAAGACGGCGTGACCGCCGTAAGCTGACACGTCCCGTCAGGCGCGGGCGCAGATCGGACGGCCATCCACGGTGCGAAGCGGCAGATATGTCGTTTCGACCGGGCCAACGTAGCGATACCAATAGCAGCCGTCCTCGGGCATGATCCGCAGGCCGGACAGGTCCTGGCCGGGCGCGGCCAGTTGCACCACTTGGTCTGGCACTTCGGTCAAATCGGCGACCTCTCCTGTCGGCGTTCCGGTGTAGGTTTCGGTACAGGCGCCCAGCAGGACAAGGGCGGGGAGGAGTCGGGTAATCGCGCGCATTTCTAGGTATCCCTGTTTCCGTCTCGGCCATCGGCACGAGGCCGGAACAAGCCGTTTCAACCCGAAGTGTTACCCTGACGCGGGCTGATCCGCTACCCCGTGCGCAACCTGCCCGATCAATGTGCGCGCATCCCTGCCACAGGTGGAAAACGGCTGCGTATCCGTGTCTGAGGCGCGAGCGCTCTCAAAACGCTTGATCGAAGCGTCGGCTCGCGCCAATCTCACTTCAATACGGACGACCATCCCGGTGCGCTCCGGGGCAAGGGACCCCGCATGATCGAAATTGACAGCGTTAGCAAGATCTTCACCGGCCGCGGAGCCCCGTTTACCGCACTCGACGATGTTTCGATCACCATACGCGAAAATGAGTTCTTTACGCTGCTTGGGCCGTCGGGATGCGGGAAGACCACGCTGCTGCGCGTGATCGCGGGTTTCATCGACCCGACCCGCGGAAGTGTTCGGCTGGATGGTGACGACCTGTTGTCGTTGCCGCCCTACCGGCGTCCGGTCAATACCGTGTTTCAGAACTACGCGCTTTTTCCCCACATGACGGTGGCGCAGAACATCGCGTTCGGCCTCGAAATGCTGGACCGGCCTCGGGCCGAAGTGTCATCGACGGTCGAACAGATGCTGACACTGGTTCGTATGACCGAAATGGCCGGGCGAAAGACCTCGGAAATCTCGGGCGGACAACAGCAACGCGTCGCGCTTGCGCGGGCGCTTGCCCCGCGGCCAAAGGTTCTGCTGCTTGACGAACCGCTTTCGGCGCTGGACTTCAAGTTGCGCAAGGATATGCAGCTTGAACTGAAGCGGCTGCAATCCGAAACCGGGATCACCTTTGTCTTTGTCACGCACGACCAGGAAGAGGCGCTGACCATGTCCGACCGGATCGCCGTGATGAACGCGGGCAAGATCCGGCAATTCGGCGGCCCACGGGACATCTATGACCATCCGGCGGAACGGTTCGTGGCCGATTTCATCGGTGATACAAACTTTCTTGACGTAACCCTTCTGTCCGCTCAGGGGACAAGCGCGCAGGTACGTCTTGCCTCCGGGGCCGAGGTCGAGGTGAGGGCACCGCAGTCAGAAATCGCGCCCGGGCCGGCCACGCTTGCCGTGCGCCCGGAGCATGCGCAACTTGCGCCGCCCGATGATGCACCTTTGCGCGGGGTTCTCAGCAACATCGTCTATTTCGGAACCGACACGCATTATCATGTCGATCTGGACCAGGCCGGTGCCTTTGTCCTGCGCAGGCAGAACCAACCGGATCAGGCGCAAGGTTGGGCCATCGGCGATAGTGTCGGGGTCAAGGTTCCCCCCGGCGTCGGCCAGGTTCTGAGAGATTGAAGCCATGACCGATGCCGCCCAAGTCACCGCCCGTCGGGCATCCCGAGCACGGTGGCTGCTGCTGGCACCGGCCCTTGCGATCCTGACGCTCGCGGCGTCGGGTCCCTTGCTGATCGTCTTGATCTATTCCTTTCTGACGCCTGGGGATTACGGCGGCGTCATCTGGGAGCCGTCGGCACAGGGCTGGTTCTCGGTCGTGTTCGAACGGGATTTCTTTACCGACGAATTGAGCTTGGCCGATGCGCATCTGTCGATTTTCTGGCGCTCGGTCAAATTGTCTCTGATGACGGCTGCACTGGCCTTTGTCTTTGGCTTTCCAACGGCTTACTTCATCGCGACGCGCCCCAAGGAAAGGCGCGATCTCTGGATGCTTCTCATCATCATCCCGTTCTGGACAAACCTGCTGATCCGAACCTTTGCGATTGCGGAACTGATCCGAAACGAAGGGACGGTGAACACGCTGTTGATCGCAATCGGTATCATCGACGAGCCGATCCAGATGCTGTTCACCGAATTCGCGATCCTGCTTGGAATGGCTTACGTGTATCTGCCGCTGATGGTTCTTCCCATCTACGCCTCGCTCGAACGGCTTGATTTCAGCTTGGTCGAGGCGGGATACGATCTGTATGCCACACGATGGCGTGTCCTGCGCAAGGTCATCTTTCCCTTGGCCAAGCCGGGGGTCATCGCGGGATCGATCCTTGTTTTCGTGCCCAGCCTCGGGGCCTATGTCACGCCCCGTGTTCTGGGCGGCGGCAAGCAACTGATGCTGGGCAACCTGATCGAGCTTCAATTCGGTCAGGGACGCAACTGGCCTTTGGGCGCTGCGCTTTCACTGACACTCTTGGCTATCGTGATGGTTGCGTTGCTGTTCTACGTGCGCGCCGCAGGCGAGGAGGAGGGGCGGCATGGCAGCTAAGCCCTTTGACGTGCGACGCCAGACCGGATTTGCCACCATGGCGATCCTGTGCTTCGTGGTGCTCTACCTGCCAATCGGATTGCTCGTCATCTATTCGTTCAACCAAGGCGAAAGCATTGCCATCTGGGAGGGGTTCAGCTGGCGTTGGTATGTCAGCGCGTGGGAAAATGAACAGGTTCAGGCGGCCACGATCCGGTCGCTGATCATCGCCTTCTGGGCCGCCTTGATTTCCACCTCCTGCGCCGTGCTGGCAGCCCTTGCCACGACGCGCCAAGAACGATTTCGCGGCTACACGTTCGTTTTTGCCATGATCAACCAGCCGCTGATGGTTCCCGAGATCGTGACGGCGGTCGCACTCCTGATCTTTTTCGCGATGATCAAGGTCCAGACGGGTTATACCGGGCTTGGCTATCTCATCCTTGCGCATTCGGCTTTTTGTTTGCCCTTCGCCTACATGCCGATCCGGGCGCGGTTGCAGGGCATGGACCTGAACCTGGAGCAGGCCGCGATGGATCTCTACGGCACGCCCTGGCGGGTGTTCCGCCGGATCACGCTGCCGCAGCTCTGGCCGGGCATCCTTGCAGGTGCAATGCTGGCATTCGTCATCTCGCTCGATGACGTGGTGATTACCGAATTCGTCAAATCGGCCGGGCAGGATACTTTGCCCACCTACATGCTCGGGCAGATGCGCCGCGTCGTGACCCCCGAGGTGAACGCGATTTCCACGGTCCTGCTGGCCATCTCGGTCGTGATGGTGGTGGCGTTCTATTTCCTCAGCCGGACCAAAAAGAAACCAACAGGAGGATAAAATGAAACTCAAGCTGACACTGGCAGTCATGGCAGCTGCCACCGGGGTCCCGGCGCTCGCCGAGGGCGAGTTGAACATCTACAACTGGGGCAACTATACCAGCCCCGAAATGATCGAGAAGTTCGAGAAGGAACACGGCATCGAGGTCACGATCACCGATTACGACAGCAACGACACGGCGCTCGCCAAGATCAAGGCCGGCGGTCACGGATTCGATATTGTCGTTCCTTCAGGGACTTACATTCCGATCTTCATCTCCGAAGGGCTGTTGATGGAGTCGAAGCCCAACGAGATGGAGAATTTCAAGAACATGGACCCGGTTTGGGTCGATGTCGAGTTCGACCCTGGCCGGAACTACACCGTTCCGTGGCAGTGGGGCACGGTTGGTCTGACGGTAAACACCGGGCTCTACGATGGCGACATCAACACGGCGGCGATCTTCCTTGATCCGCCGGAGGAGTTGAAGGGCAAGATCAACGTCGTGCCAGAAATGATGGATGTCATGTCGACCACCATCTACTACATGGGCGGCGAGCAGTGCACGACCGACAAGGAAGTGCTGAAAAAGGTTCGCGACAAGCTGGTCGAGGCCAAGCAGCACTGGCTGTCGATGGATTACGGCAATATCGAGAAATACGCTAAGGGCGACCTTGGTGCGGGCGTCAACTGGAACGGTGCGAGCCTGCGCGCGCGGCTGGAAAACGAAGAGATCGCCTTCGGCTATCCGGCAACGGGTTATCCCGTGTGGATGGACAACGCGGCCATCCTTGCCGACGCGCAGAATGTCGACAACGCAAAGCTCTTCCTGAATTTCATCATGGATCCCGAAAACGCGGCGATGCTGTCGAACTTTGCCCGCTATGCGAACGGCATCAAAGGATCCGAGGAATACCTCGATCCGATCATGGCAAGCGCACCCGAGGTCGTGGTGCCGGAAGAGTTGAAGGGCGCAGGCGTTGTGTCCAAAACCTGCCCACCGGAAGCGCAGAAGATCTATACCGCGATCTGGACTGAACTTCAGAAATGAACCTCGTGGCGGGCCTCCGAGCCCGCCCGCTTTCGGTCGGAGACGCGCCATGCATCCTGATATCGTCATTCTGAACGGTCGTCTGATCACCTTTGACGAGGCGCGTCCGACGGCTTCGGCCCTGGCAATCCGGGCCGGTGCCATCCTCGCAGTAGGCGAAACACTCGAAATCAGGCAGATGGCGGGGCCGTCGACACGCGTCGTGGATGCGGGCGGTGCCACGGTTCTACCGGGGTTCATCGACAGCCACGTCCATCTTTTCGGGGGATCGGTCGAACTTGGATACTTGGACCTGCATGGCGTGGTCGGGCTGGACGCGCTGACCCGCAAGGTGCGTGACTGGTCGCTGCAATGCGCTGACGATCGGATCGTTTTCGCGGTACAGGCCGATTACATGATCCTGGGAACCGGTGCGCTGGTCACGCGGCATGATCTGGACAAGGTTCTTCCCGACCGTCCCTTTGCCATGTTCGCGCCGGACCACCATACGATCTGGGCCAATACCGCCGCACTGGAACTTGCAGGTCTTCTCGATGGAGGCGCTGTCGAAAAGGGCGCCGAGATCATCATGGGCGACGACGGCAAGGCCAATGGTGAGTTGCGGGAACCCGGTGCCTATGCCCCGATTCTGGCCCTGACACGTCATGGAGGCCGCGACCTTTTGGGCCTGGTCACCGGGGCCGACCCTGTTCCTGCCGCCACGCTAGCAGAGCGTGCTATGGACAAGGATGCCATTCGGCGCGGCCTGCAACACTGCGCGAGCCACGGCATTACGGGCCTTCACAACATGGATGGCAATTTCTACACGCTCGACCTGCTGCAGGAGATCGACGACGAAGGCGACCTGTTGTGCAGGACAGAGGTTCCCTTTCATTTTAAGACGCAAGACCCGCTTGACCGGTTTTCGGAAGCGGACGAGATGCGTAGGCGGTATACCTCTGACCGGGTCTGGTGCAATCGCGTCAAGATGTTCGCGGACGGGGTCGTGGAAAGCTCGACCGCGTTGATGCTACAACCTTATCCGGGGCTGGATACCGTTGGAGATGCAGTTTTCGAGCGTGACCATTTCATTGATGCCTGCATCAGGGCAGATGCCATGGGCCTGCAGATCGCCGTTCACGCTATCGGCGACGCCGCGATCCGCCAGACGCTTGATGGTTACGAGGCGGCGATCCGGGCAAATGGCCGCCGTGACAGCCGCCATCGCGTCGAACATATCGAGGTCTTGCATCCCGACGATCTACCGCGCTTCGCCGAGCTTGGGGTCGTCGCGTCGTTTCAACCCGGCCACGCGCCGTTCGGCGGGTTCTTTCCGCCCGATGGTGTTGGGCGCATGCTGCATGATCACCAGATCCCGACGGCGTATGCATGGCAGGACCTTCGCGACAGCGGCGCAAGGATCATCTTCTCGACCGACTGGCCGGTGATCCCGGTAGATGTCATGCCGACCGTCAAGGCCGCGGTCGCGCCGATCGAGATGCCGGCGCCGTGGCGGAACCAAACCCAGACCCTGATGGATACGTTGAGATCCTATACTACCGACAATGCCTGGGTGGAATTCAACGAAGGCCGGAAAGGGCGCCTGATACCTGGCATGATGGCGGACATCGCGATCATGAGTCACGATTTGACAATCATGGATCCCAACGACCTCGACAAGGCAGGGGCGCGGATGACCATCATGGGTGGGCAGGTAACTTTCGAGGCCTGATCGCCCCGATCGCAACTATCCCTTCAACGACGGCAATGCGATCACCGCCACGGGCGGGTTCCAATTTTGGTTGTGGTGTGCTATCAATCACACCCATAGATTACTTAAGCATTTCATTTTCGGCAGCTCCCGCTGCCTCTGTTTCGAACCCATGGGCCCATACGCAACGGACCTGTTTTCGGGGGTAAGATGTTTGAACGTCGAACATTTCTGGGCACGATCGGGGCAGCCACGATGGTCGGCATGTCCGGTTGCGGCAGGGTTCGGCGGTTTTTCCAACCCGAAGTCTCGCGCACGGCCATCGACATTCACGCCCATTTCTTCAACGGCCGGGATGTCCCGGTCGTCGGATTTCTGAAGCAGACCATCATCCGGGATCCGCATGCACCGGTTGACCGGGACATGACATCCGATGCCTTTCTGAAACTTCTGAAATTCATCCTTCTGACGAACACACCCACGGCGCAACAGGAACTGGACAGGCTGGAAACCGAACCCGATCCCGCGGCGTCGGTTGATATCGTGGCACGAGACGAGCGCAACGTGGCCGAGGGTATCGCGAGGTTCAGCAACGAGGCCGGTCGCGCTACGGCAGGGCTTACAACTTCACGTCCTGCGGAATTCACGATTCTCGACCGGATTGCGCGTGAAACGGGCGCGCCTGACATCAGGACAACGCTTCGCACCCCCAACGCGCAAGGCAGGGCGCTGGCAGCGCGGATCTATCAGACGGGGCAAGCCGAGGGACTTACGACACTGGAGGAACGCGAATACATCCACCGTTCCGAGTTCATGCAGACAATCCGTTGGGTCGGACTGCTGACAAGATCGCGCCTCGACATCCTTGCCGAACTCGACCGGTTGTATGGTGGTCCGGGTTTAATCCGCATCTTTTCGCCTTCTCTGGTGGATTTCGGGGCCTGGTTCGTGACCGAAGAACGCGTCACCCCCATCGCCAATCAGATCGAGGTCGTTTCGCGCATCGCCCGAAGCTATGACAAGGCGCTGATCTTGCCGTTCGCGCCGTTCTGCCCACTGCGGGCCGCATTGGAACGCGAAGACGACCCGTCCGTCGATCCGCTGAGGCACGTCAAGCTGGCAGTGCTTGAAAAGGGTTTCATGGGGGTAAAACTCTATCCGCCAATGGGATTTCGACCGACCGGCAATACCGGCAGTTTGTCCTGGGTCCCCCGGGCTCCGCGTGGGGGGGCTGCTGCCCTAGACCCGGAACTACGCGCGCTTTACGACTGGTGCGTCGCGAACGAGGTTCCGATCAAGGCACATGCCAACAATTCTGTTGCCGCCGGGCCAGGCACCGGCGCGATGGCCGACCCTGCGGGATGGCGCAAGCTGATGCAGGAAGAGAGCTATCGGGACTTGCAACTTAACCTCGCTCATTTCGGGGGTTTCAACGAAACAGCCGGGTTCGACCCGCTCGTCCAGCAAGACGACTGGGAAGAAACGCTTGCCCGGATGGTTACGGAATTCTCGAACCTCTATTACGACGTCAGCTTCTGGACCGAAGCGGCAAACCCGGACAATCCGGCCAGGCCGCGCGTGATGGCAAAGGCTGGCAGTCTTCTGCGCCGTAGTCCGGACATGGTCGAGCGGATGATGTACGGGTCCGACTGGTCGATGATTGGCCGGGTACCAGAACACCCCGCCTATCTTGCAGGTGTGCTTGCAGCCTTCGACGAACTCGGCCTCGACGCGGATGACGTGGAGCGCGTCATGGGCGGCAATGCAGCCCGGTACCTGGGCCTCGACCGGAACGGCAAGCAGCGCGAGCGGCTCGACCGCTTTTTCGCAGAACACCCGATCTACGAAGAAATTTTCCAAGGATAGCGATCACCGGAAGACAAAGAACCCGACCCAGAACAAGGACCTGATGCCATGCAACGCCCGATTGCCTTTTTCATGTGTCTCACGCTTGCAGCGCCGCTTGTCGCGCAATCGCTTGCCCCCGACGAGGGCGCCGAAGAACTCGGCAGGTTAGCGGAGGAAGCGCGAAAGGCCAGCGAGGGGCTGAGTTTCGAGGAGTTCCGGGATCAGACCGTTTACGTCGAGGAGACAGGGAAATACTATGTCAACGGCGACACGCCCATCCGCAACGAGAAACTCCTGAGGGAATTCTGGGAGAGTAACGTCAAGAACGCGCCCGTCAGGGCACCTGCGGACGCTGGCACGCCCGAGTTTTCGGTGATCACCGTGGGGGGGCTTGACCAGATCTGGGATCCGATGGAACGGCTGCGGCTGACCTATTGCGTCAGTACGCGTTTCGGCAGCCGCCATCCGCTGGTCGTAGGCGACATGCAGGCCGCTGCCGCAGCCTGGGAGGCGGTGGCCAACCTCGATTTCATCTACATGCCCGCCGAGGATGGCGACTGCAACAACTCCAATGACCGGGTTCTGTTCGATGTTCGTCCGGTCAATGCCGGGGGGCAGTTCCTTGCTGCTGCCTTCTTTCCCAACGATCCGCGGCCGGATCGCAGTGTCGTGATCGACCCCTCTTCGTTTGCACTGGACCCGAACGGCAACCTGACACTCAGAGGCATCTTACGCCATGAACTGGGCCATGTGATCGGCGGTCGCCACGAACATACCCGACCCGAGGCGGGCGTGTGTTTCGAGGATAACGATTGGCGCGGCGTGACCGATTACGATGCCTTCTCGGTCATGCATTACCCGCAATGTAACGGTATGGGCGACTGGTCGCTGACGCTGACCGCGATGGATCGCAGCGGCGTTGCCTGCCTGTATGGACCGGCAGACGGTTTCGCGATTGATACCTCGATCTGTACCCCGCCAGGTGGCTTGAACGTGCCCCTCACCGAAAGCTATGGGCCATTTACCCTGGCGCGGGGAGACATGCAGATGGTCACACAATTGCCTGTCGTACCCGGTACACGCTTTACCGCGACGATGTCGGGCAGCGGCGATCCCGATCTCTACGTCAAGCTGGACGGTCCGGCGCTGATTTCGAGTTACGACTGTCGTCCCTATACGATCGGCGCCAACGAAACATGTGATTTCGAGGTTCCGGCTGGCCGGTCGCTAGCCTCGGTCGGGGTGCATGGATACTCGGAGTCCGAAGCCTCGGTAACGATCACGTGGACACAGCCTTAGGAGGCGGATCAAACAGGAGAAGGACCATGTTGCGAGCATTCTTCACCCTGATTGCAGCAGTGAGCGCCGGCGCTGTGCAAGCCCAGATGGCGGTGCCCGAAATCACGCTGGACTGGCGGTCGCGGGCGGAAACGCCTGCCGAGCTCTCCATCGAGATCGAACGGCTGTATTTGAGCCTGTACAATTCCGCGAACCTGAACTTGCGCGAGGTGGAGATAGGATCTCCACCCTACGTGGAGACGTTGCTACGCGTCGAAGGCGCGATGCATGGCGCACATTTCCCTCTAACGCTTGATGCGATGATGTGCGATCTGAATCCGTCCCATTGCCGAAGGGAACGCAGCGCCGCATCATGGAAGATCTTAGGGGATCTCACCGCACATGTCGGGGGCTATCGGCCGACGCGTGGCAACTGGCGGCTGCAAGGCGGAGAGACCCTGAAGATCCCCGCATATGCCTTTGAGTCCGTGACCACACTCCAGCGCCGAACCGCACCGAAAGGATGGACAACACAGAGTTTCGAGCCTGTCGCTTCGATGGATTGCTCGGCCTGGAACAAGAGCTGCCAGGAAGTGGTGGAGCAGTACAATCCACGCCTGTTGAATGCGCCAAAGGTGCAAACACGGGTCACGGTCCCGGTGCTGCATCTTGAAACGACATTGTTCTTCCGGCCCGATTTCACATCGAAACGACTGTCCGAATTGGCCGAGATCGGTGTTGGCACCAAAGGTGCCGAACCAATAACGTTCAACGGGCCGGAGAATTTCGAGCCGGGATGGTTGAAAAGGTCCGACGAGGCGTCACTGACCGATATTGCCATCGAGACCATCCAGGGAAACCTCGCACCGGTCGGGAGGGTAGATCTACAATGGCTTGAAGACGAGCCGTTCGTCCAGCATCAGATGGACCTGTTCAAGATCATCAAGCACCCTTACGGAAACCACAAGGAGCTTGGCGAACCTTACAAACAACCAGTTAGTGTTCTGGTGATCGACGCCCCATTGACTTCGGGTCATTGCGACTTGCCGATCATGCGGGCGCATGATGGCACCGAGATTCCGCTGCTCGACGAAGATGGTTGCGACAGCATCGACCAGACGGCGATCAGCAATGCCGACCATGCCGCGGCAGTCGCCGGGGTGATCGGCTCGCAACGCAATGGCAAGGGAACCGTCGGGTTGAACCCTTATGCGCAGCTTTGGCTGCTGGCCTTCGACAAGGATCTTGTCGCCGACCAACAGATCGCGGCCCTGATCGACCAGATCCAAAGAGATATTCCGCGAGACGTGCGTGTCGCCAATCTCAGTTTTGGGATCCGTCCGCAACTTGCCAATCCGCAGGACATTGCCAACGCGATGGACATTCACGAAGACCGTCTGCTTATCGTTGCGGCCGCCGGCAATGACGGGCTTGAATTGTCTAGGGAAAACTGCCGGATCTATCCCGCGTGCCTGAACGACCTCGGTAACGTGCTGACCGTCGTCGGCCTTGACACAAACATGGATAGCCCGGGCTTGTGGCGCAGCCAGACGGCCGGATCGAACAGCAGCCCCGATTTCGACCTTGGCGCCCCTGCCGAAGGTGTTCTGACGACCGTTACGCGCAATCGGTTCGCGCGGCAAAAGGGCACGTCGTTCGCTGCCCCTCAAGTAACCGCTGCCGCGTCGCTGATTTTCGCTGCCGGAGAATTCATTTACGGCGACGACCTGGGCGGCGGACAATTGTCGCCCCGCGTGGTCAAGGACAGGCTTTTGTATTCCGCCGATTTCTTTCCAGGCCTATCTAAGTCGGTCAAATACGGCCGTCTCAACGTGGACCGCGCAATCCGGATCCGGGATGCGCAATTCGTTCTTTTCGACGGGCGCGAGATAACTGGACAGGTCGTGGAAGCCCCCAGGGATTTCGTTTGTGTTTCACCTTCGGATCAGGACAAGTTTCACAAATGGTATGACCTGCGGCGTCTGTCGTTCAACGACGCCAAGGGCCGCCATTTCATGTTCCAGCATGAGGGCGGTGATCTCGGCAGTCGTTACGGGACGTTGGTGCGGGATCCGTCCTGCCTGATAGACACTCTGTCGGCAAAGGTTCGCGTCCAGACACGGGATGAGACCGGACGCCCAACCGATGTGGAGTTCGAGTTCCGTGACATCCGCGACTACACATCGCCATTGTTTGACCGATGAAACGATTTGCCCTTCTTTTCGCCCTGTCTTGCGGGGCTGCCCACGCGCAACAAGCACCATCGCTCGAAGCGTTCGTCGACGGCCGTGTTGATACTCGGGATATTCGTATAGGCGCGGATCAATGGGGGGATCTGCCTGTCCTTTGGTCTGACGAGCTGAACCTGCCCGGTGCCGATTACCTCAGGGTTCTCTTCAAAACGGAAGGGCCGGCGTTTCCGGAAAGGTCGCGTATCGTGCTTAGCGGCCCGTTGGACCAGCAATTCGAAATAGATGTTGCCGCGCTTGGGCGCGACGGTCAGTGGTCGCCCCTGATGCCGTTCGGCAAGCTGCGTCTCCTGTTTTTGTCGGAAAGCGAACCTTCTCCGGAAAGTGTTCTGATCCTCGATAGCGTGGCCATTCAGAGCAGCAAGTTGACGCCATATTCGGTTTACGGCGAAAATCAATTGCAGCCAATCAATGGCCCCGAAGTACCCGAGGCAGCACGGGCCATGGCCGGTCCGGTCGCTTTTCTGTCATTCATCGAAGGGGGCAGGGCGCGGACATGTTCGGGCTTCCTGATTGATTCCAACCGCCTGCTGACGAACGAGCATTGCGTCAGTACGCCCTCGGTTTGCGCGACGACCACAGTGGTGTTTGGCTACGAATACGATCTGAACGGACGATTGGGTATCGGTCCTCAACGTCGCTGTGTCTCGGTCGACGAAGCCAAGGTCAATTTCGAGCTGGATGCCAGTGTGATCGAACTCGACTCCCCGCCAGGAGAAGCGTTCGGCACGATCGACATCTCCGCGCCTGGTGAAGATCTTTCAGCGCCATTGATGGTGATCCAGCATCCAGGCAGCCAGCCAAAACAGATTTCGATCCTCGATTGCACGGTGAACGACCCGTTGGTCGACGGACGGGGGCCGGGAACGGATTTCACCCACACTTGCGACACGGCTGGTGGATCCTCCGGCGCACCTATCCTGGATGCGCAGGGCAGGTTGGTTGGTCTTCATCATTTCGGCTTCGAGGATGGAGAGGTTTGGACCGCCAATCGTGGTGTTCATGCTGAATTGATTGCGAACTGGCTATCAACGCCAATCGACGAGCACTTTGATGATGAATGATACGGCGTTCAGGCGGTCAGGGCGACGACAAAGATCGATAAGGCCGCCACCCAGGAACCGGTAATCGCCGGCACGAGGGCTGTGAACCTTCGGGCCGCGGCGTCCAATGTGATCCAAGCCAGGGTAGTCAGCACTGCGAGACCGAGGATCGTGCCGAGATGGGGCAGGATACCTCCAAGTGCATCGGGCAGCGGGTCAGGCAATAGCCCCGCAATGGCTCCTGCAAGTGTCACCACCCCGAGAACGATCCAACCGGGCAGGAAATTCTGGGGCAAAGCCGCGGCGCTTCCGACGATCATCGCAACGAATGCGGCAATGACCGGAAGAACTGCATAGTCGATACCAGTGTTCGCCAAATATGCGATGACACCCGCAAAAATGAAAAGAGGGAGGGCCAGGCGAACCTCTGTTTCGGGCCTGCGGGCAAGCAAGGCAGCGGCGCCTGTGAGCAGCGCCGCCTGCAACGGGTCCACAACGGGATGAAGGAAACTGGCGTAAAACGGGCCGAGATCACCAAACGCGTCATGCGCCAGAGCCTGGGATGGCGCCAAGAGCGCGGCAAGCGCAAAGGGTATCCGTTTCATGCGACAAAACCCGCCACGCGCTCGATCACCCAGAAGGCCGACATGGCTCCCACCGCATAGGCAAGTATGCGAAGGCCTGCGCGGGCAGAGTTGCCAAAGACGTATGCCACTGCCGGATAAAGCCGAGAGATCGCCGCGCCGAGTGCAAGTGCAACGACGATGAACAGGATTTGTCCTGCCTCCACCCCGACATTGAAAGCGAGCAGCGCCAGCGGCACATCTCCCTCGGGCAGCCCAACCTCTATCAAGGCACGGGCGAAGCCGAGACCGTGCAGAAGCCCGAAGGCAAAGGCAACCACCCAAGGGTATCTTTCGGAGAGTCGTTTCTTGTCTCCTTCTGGATGCAACAACTCGGCCGCGAGGAACGTGATGGACAGGGCGACGATCGCCTCAACCGGCGGTGCAGGTACGATGATCCAGCCGAAGCTTGCCGCAGCCAGAGAAAAGCTGTGCGCTATGGTAAACGAGGTCACCGCGGCCAACAGCGGACGCCATTCGCGGATCAGCAGCAACAGCATCAGCACGAACAGCAGATGATCCACACCCATCAGGATGTGATGGACGCCCAAGGAAAAGTAGCTGCCGAATATCCCGATCCAACCCTGCTTTTCGGGGATGGTCAGGCTGGGCGAGGCGGCGGTCAAACGCGCGGTCTGCGCACTTTCGTCTGGCCCCAGCGTATACCTGAGAAGGACATCGGTGCGCGTGCGCTCCAGCCCCTCGATAACGACGGTCTGCCCTGCCAGGCCGCCCGGGCAGGTTGCTATCCAGCCAGTCAGAAAGGCACGCCCGTCAAATGCAGGATCCGGGCCGCTGCGTGGGTCACAGGCCTCGGGTAGCAGCGCATCAATGCGCATCGGCTCTCCGCCGACCTGCGGTTTTCGCCATGTCACCCGCCACTCATCGCCGCCTACATGGTCGAGTTCGAGATACCCCGGTTCAAGCGCATGCGCCGAGGCGTCGGGTGTGGAGAACAGTGTGGTCAGTGCAAAGACAAGAAGAAACACTGCCCGGAGGATCATTGCCCAAGAACCTCTGCCGCGTTTGGTCTTTCGACCTCGTAGCGCGTGAGAAGCGCACGGTACCGTTCGAGCCGCAACTCCTCGGTGAAGGCAACGCGCCAATCTTGCTCGACCCGGCCTCGGATATCGGCCAGTTCGGGCAGACGGCCTTCGCGCCGATCCTTTACCCGGACAAGATGCATCCCATATGACGACTCGAGCGGCCCTGCCCAGTCGCCGACAGGATACCCCTCCAGCGTTTCGAAGAACCCGGTTCCAAATGTCCCGTCGACCACGCGGCGCGGGCTCAACCTGATCGACGTGGGCAACAGGCTTGCACGGGTATAGCGCTCTGGGAATATTCCCTTCGACAGTTCGTCGCGTGCGGTGCGAATTGCATCGTCGTCGGCCGTCTCCGCCAGCAAAACCTGCTCGAAAGCGATAAGTCCGGGCAGGGTGAACTTGTCACTGTTCTCTTCGAGATGTTCCTGCAAAGTGGCGTCGTCCGGCTGAACCGCTTCGGCCCCGCTCTCGGTCAGAAACTCCATTTTCGTCTGTAGCCTACCCCGGATGACGGCATCGTTCTGGTCAAGGCCAAGCGCTTCGGCCTCTCGGACATAGACTTCTTCGCGAACGAACTGGTCTATGAGTGCCTCCAACTCTTGTTCAGAGGGCGGACGTCTCCAGACACCTTCGAATTCGTCGATCAGTCGCTGCGCGTCATTCTCGTTGACGATTATGGCGTTCGACGCGACCTGCGGTGGTGTATCGTCGAACACCGCAAAGAGGCCGAAAATCAAGGCGCCCAGAACGAAGAAGTGCAAGAGCGGTTCGCGTAGAAAAGAAATCATGGGAATTTCAAAGATATGGCTGTGGTTCCCATTAGGTCATGGCCGCGTCCGTACCGCAACCATTTGCCGACGCGCCAAAGGGCCGCGTTCAGGCCACGCCGGTCAGGAAGGCCGCGCCAACCGCAGCGATGACGACCCCGGCAGCCCGGACCGCATAGGTGCCCCAAGGCCGAAGGGTGAGGGCTCCAAAACCGATCCCTGCAAGATGCAGGAACCCGGTTGATGCGACAAAGCCCAGAGCATAGGCATAAGGGTTTGCGGCCCCCGGTAGCTCGGTCCCATGCGCGTGGCCATGGAACACGGCAAACACACCGACAATTATCGCCGCGACCCAAAGCGGCGCCTTGACCGCAAGCGCCACCATAAGGCCCAGAACAACGCCCGACATTGCAATGCCGGTCTCAACCGCTGGAAGCGGCATGCCGCGAACCCCGAGCGCCCCGCCAAGCGCCATGACCACGGGAAAGACCACTGGAAGTATCCAGATCGCAGGCCGGCCCAGAAACGCCCCCCAGAGGCCCACGGCCACCATCGCGACGACGTGGTCCCACCCGAACAGTGGATGTGTCAGACCGCTGACCAGACCGCCTTGAAGGCCCTCACCGGTGTGGGCTTGTGCCGTCTGGGCCGCCAGAACCAGCGCGATGCCGGCAAAGACAAGGGATCTGTTCATCCTTCGGACTCCTGTTGTTCCAGCGCTCGTGTTTTATTCGCCTGACGCGCACGATAGACGTAACTTGATGCGGCGAACAGTTCTTCGGGCGCGATCTCGACCCCGGTTCGCCGCAATGTGTCCCGTCGCACTGCCAACCTGATAGCCTCGCCGCGCGAGAAATCACCGATCTCGGCCAAGGCTGTTGCGACAGTCCCGACCACGTCCGGGCGTTGCCGTGGCAAGGCGCCGAGTGCGTCGAGTATCTCTTCCCGCAAGGCTGGATCACCATACCGCGCATGCGCGGTCAGGGCCGCTGTGACCGCTCTGAGTTCTTGGGTGCTTGCCCCCGGGGCTTCGAACCATCCGCTGATCAGCCATTCAACAGCATGGGCACCATCAACTTCGACAAACGCCGTCGCCCATGGTTCGAACTCCTTGCCGAGGCTGTAGCGTTTTGCCGTAGCCATGCGCTCTCTGACAATCTCATGGTGATCGGGCTCGGTGCTCATTCCCAACATTAAGATAAAGAAGCCGCGCCAGGGAAGCAGTGACTTGTCCGACAAGGCCTGCCGGGCAACCTGACCCGGAATAGGCTCTCGCATGCTGCGGATCTGGCCATAAGGGGCGCGGCTCAACTCATCGACAGCGATGTGACGCAGGAATGCGTTCTGGCCATGAAGCAGTTCCTCGAAATACGCGAACCGTGCTTCCGGATTATTGTCCCATTCGTCTCGGCTGGCGATAATCCGACCGACCACTTCGCGCCATTCGGCATCGGCAAAGCCGGCCCTCGTCCAGATTTGTCCCTCTCGTACCATCAATACCCCGTTTTCGGGGTTCGAACTCAATCGGCGCCGGGTCGTGCTGTCGACCAGAAAGGGGATATCGACACCCGCAACCGTGCCATGGATTATAGATACCGGGCGATAGTGGAACGGATCCTCGGGGTCTTCTCGGGCGATGACCACCCCATCGCCATTCAGCACGCGGTCGGCGAGCGTCTTTTCCGGTCTTTCCAGACAGACCGTGCAGGCCAGCGCCGGTGCCGCCAGAAAGAGCGCGGCGACCGGCGGGAGGAGTGCACGAAGCGAGGCGTTCACGGCGTGTACCAGATGGGCGAGGTATAAGCCCGCTCCTGACCTGTCAGCGCCGCTTCCTCTGGGATTTCCGACCCAAGCCGCACCTTGTCGTAGAGTACCCAGCGCGGTGTCGGTATCTCGATCACTCGCGCGTAGTAGAAGGCCGATGCCGTTGGGTCGAAATCGGGATCGGTCCATACGCTGGCAAGCTCCGAAGCACCGATCGTGTTGGTCCAGTTGGCTGCCTCGATATCAACCGTCGTGCCGACATCAGGCAGCACGCCGTTCCCATCCGGTTCACGCCCGTCCGACCAGGCGACGTCATAAACCTTTTCCTGTAATGTGCCATCGGGTGTCCGCCATCCCTTGACGATCTGGATGCGATCGAGGTTCGCGCCGATCGGATCGCGCAACGCGTAAACCATGAAACTGGGCGCGGCATCAGGCCCCGGCGCCGGGCGCAGGTCAGCGCCCATCGGTACACCCTTTTCGTAGCCTGCGAAGGCAGGTGCGCGCGAGCGCAGATCATTGTCGTCAAATTCCCATCCGCCGAAAAAACGCACCATCATGCGGGGGCCGGTGGTTGCATAGACCTCCTTGCGGGCCATCGCGTCCCACAGGGCCTCGCGCGTGTTCTCGGTTGCCCAGACGCCGGTATAGCCGGAGGCGACGAGGGACCAGCCGGGGAAGATACCGTTCTCAGTCTCGGTGAAGGGGTGGGTCACTCGTGTCAACGACGGCTCGGCCGAGGCCGCTTTGCCGAAATAATTGTCCTCTTCCGCGGTCGACAGCGAGGTGTGGCTGTCAGTGGCGCCGGAAAAGCCGAACTTGTAAGGGTTGGTGCCCAGCTTCACCTCGAGGCCCAAGCCTTGCTTCAAGGCCTCGCGCGCGTACTCACCCTTGAGCATGTCAGGGGTTTTCGCCTCGCTCAGGTCAAGATTACCAGCGTCCCATGTCTCGTAGTCGGCAAATTGATCTTCAGGCGACAGGGCAGGGTGGGTTTCGCCATCGCCCTTGATCTGGGTGATCTCGTAGAGAGGCTCCCACTTCGCACGCTGCTCGACATAGGTCTCGTCGATCGCACGACCTGTGTATTGTTCATCGACCGGGAACATGATGCCGTTCGACAGGTTGCCATTATGCGCCAGTGCCAGAACGTTGCCGCCGGTCTTGTCCTCGTAATTCTGCATCCATTTATAGAGTTCGAGCGGGTCGGTCGAACCTACCGGAGGCTGGGTGACCATCGGCATCATCTGTTCGGCGCGGCGCGCGCCGTCGCGGTAGATCACGTTGCGGTGCAGGTTGTTGCCCGCCACAAGGGACGTCCACTCATAGGCGATGAACGCGGTGAAATGCCCCGGTTCGTTATACCGCTCGGCGGCATCGACGACCTCTTGCCAGACGCTGCCATAGGCGGTGGAGCCAGGCGAGTAGGCCTCGACCAATGCAGGATCCAGCGTGCCTTGCGAAAAGTTGGTGATCAGGTCAAGCGCTGCGGCGGTTGCAGCATCGCCGCCCTGCTGGAACGCGTCGTACCATCCCTTTCCCTGTTCGCTGCTCGTGATGGCCGGGTCGCCGTTGAACAGGCCCGTGGCAAAACCCATCATGTCGGAATGATCGGTCAGCGCCATCCAGTCGAGCGGCCTTCCCAGTTTGACAGGCAGGCCGGTGGCCGATGTCACCTCCTCGCCTCGTGCGAAGCGCCAGGCTTCGTCTACCCCCAGCGTGTTGCCGAACAATCCTGCATCGGGGGAAAGCGACGTATGCAAATGCGTGTCGCCCCAAAAGACCTGGCTGGGAAAGGCACGCTGCGCGAAGGGAGAGTAGGTGTCGCCCGGATAAAGCCCCTGCAGGCTTTGCTCGGAAGGAAGGAATTGGGCCGCGGCGGGTGATACCGAAAGTGAGGCGGCGATGATGGCAATAAGTGAAATTCGGTTCATGGCAAAAAATCCTGCAGCAAGGCACGTATTCCAAACCTACGATACCACAGGATTATTCGATTCTACCGGAAAACTGCCAAATTCTCCCCGTGGGCATATTAGGCCGCGAGTCTGACCCGGACGAAACCGCGACCGATGAAGGGTTGGCGCAAGCCCTCTGTTGGCCTTAGCCTACCGAAACATCTCGGCATAGGCGCCGCTTTGCGCAGCGCTTGGTGCCACGTCGAAGTACCGTTTGAACTCCCGGCTGAACTGGGAGACGCTCTCATATCCCACTTGGTTGGCCGCGCTGCCGACGCGAAGACCTTCGCGCACGATCAGGAACCGCGCCTTGTTCAGACGGACTTTCTTGAGGTACTGCAGCGGGCTTTCGCCCGTTACCGTCTTGAAGGCGCGATGGAAGGAAGAGGCGCTCATATTGGCCTCTCGCGCCAGATCCTCGACAGAGATGCTGTTCATGTAATGCGTGTGGATGTGGGCAAGGCTCTGCGCCACGCGGGCGTGATGGGTTTCCTGTTCCGTCAGTGCGGCCAGCGCCTTGCCATGGCCGCCCAGCAAAGCGCGATAGGTGATCTCCTCGACCAAGGACGCGCCCAGCACGTCGCAATCGAGGCGCGACTTAAGGCAGATCAAGAGCCGTTCAACGACCTTCTGCATTTCACGGTCCATCCTGACGGGTTCGATGCCGGAATAGATGTCGCGTTCTCCCGGTACAGAGGCCGGCGCATGTTGTTCGACCTTCTCGATCAGTTGATGCAGCTTGGAAGTGTCGATGTCGATGAATATCCCGAGGATCGGATTCTCCCTGCTGGCATGGGTTTCGCATTCGATCGCCGTGGGTACGCTCGACACGAGGTAGTGATCCTTGTCATAACGGAACTCGGAGCCGTTCAGATACCCGATCTTGTGACCTTGGCCGATCACGATCATCCCTGAGCCATAGAGCAGCGGCGCGCGCGGCACCGGCTTGGTCGCCCAGAAAAAACGCACGCTCTTGAGCCATGTCTCCACAACTCCGGCTGAATCGGGAAAGCTGTAAATCTCCCTGAGCGTCTGGAACTTGTCTTCGTAACTCATCCTGCACCACCGAGTTTTGCTTGAACTGGGCATGCGCACCACAGGGTTTCAACCATGCACGCCCTTTCCTCGGCTGAAAAACAGATATCTTCCCGGAAATGCCTGTCGAAGGTTCCCCGTTCTGGGGAACCTTCCTGTTTTTGTACAAGCTGCGCGTGATGGCGGGCCTCAGACCTCGATTTCCCACAGATTGTTCTGGTAGTCCTTCGAAAACCCGATGAAGTCTTCCGGCAGCATGACGCGGAACTTGTGCTTATCCTGCATCGGGATGACCTTTACTATCATGTCAATCATGCCCTGCGGATCAAGCTGGAAACCCGGCTCGGCCATCGAGGCCTGCATGTCCCGGATGGGCTGTTCCGGTGTGAAGTTCACCTTCGGATCGTACCATTGGTCAACGACGTCATACATCCGGTCGTTGAAGCCCGTGTCATAGGGACCGGGATTGATCGTGCAGACACGCACGCCCAGTGGGGACAGTTCGTTGTGGAAGGATTGTGCGGCGGCCTCCAACGCGAACTTGGACGCGTGATAGGGGGAAAGGAACGGGAAGGTCGTGAGTCCAGCGACGGAAGACACGAAAACGATCTTGCCCGATTTCCGTTCCACGAACCGTCGGGCGAATAGCTGGGTCAGCTCGATGGCGGCGAAGGTGTTCACCTCCATCACTTCGCGGAAATAGTTGACGTCGATTTCCGCGATCGGACCGGTGGCACCGATGCCAGCGTTGTTGACCAGAATATCGATGTCAAAACTCGCGGCGTATTCACGATCCTGCTTGTCCGTCACGTCGAGCTTGATGATGTCCATCTCGACCCCCGCGCTTTCGGCGGCTTTCTTGACCAGCGTTACCTGTGGCCAGATCTCGACACTGGCGATCACCTTGTGCCCGTTTTCGGCCAAGCCGATCGCTGTTCCAAGGCCTAGACCGCTGCCCGCGCCGGTTACAAGAATACGCTGCGGATTGCTTGTCTTTGGTTTGGGCGCCGCCTGATCGTCGGCGGAGACCTGCGTTGGTGTGGTTTCCTGGGCGTTGGCCACGACGGCGGGGGCCATGACGGCCGCCGCGGACAGTCCGGTAATGCTCTTGATGGCGTTTCTGCGATCTTCTTTCATCGTTCTACCTCTTTGGATTAGGAATTGGGCTTACGAGTGACGTTTGCGTGATGTCGTAGGCTTGTCGTTCGGACGGCAGGTCGGAGGGGCGAGTACGAAGAGGGGTTTACCCGCGTCTGCATTCATTTGACGCCGCCTCGGCCAGAGAAATAGTCGTCCGGTCAAGGTGCTCACAGCCTCATTCCTGCCGAAGGTTTGCCTATTCCTGCAATGCTTCGAGATCCGGCCCGGCTTGCCCTCGACGGCAGAACGAAAGACAGGTCGGCGGATGTTGAACTGGTCGGATCGCAACTGACAGGGCCAAGCATCATGTCCGGCACCGAGAAAAGCTGGGCGACATTTTTCCGCTTTTGCGCAGCCTGTCGGAACCCGTCATGGCCGGGCTTGGCCTTTACATCTCCGTTCTGCGGTTAGAGCAGGAACCCGATCGCAACTTCGCCGAGCGCGGTTTTTTCGCGTTCAATGACAAGCGCCGCTTGGATGTTTTCGGCATCGAGAATGGTCTCTGCGCTCGCCCGGACCCCGAAATGCTTGTGAATGGCTGGAATGGATCCGCAATCCCCAGAACAGGCATCCCATCCGGGGTGCGTTCGAATACTGAAATGCGCTGCACGTACTGGAGAAATACATGCAATACCTTGCAAACACCGGCACAAGCCTTGGCATCGGTAAGGCGCTCGCATGGAAATCCACTGCGAAAGGCCGCAACCTGATAATGGCCGCTTGGCATTTAGTCGAATTGAATGAGATCAGGGATAGTGTCATGGAGCGGCAAGACGTCGATGTGATCGTCGACATGAACGACCTTTCAGCTCCTGGTAAGCCTGCCAAACGCTATGGGACGATGGCCACGCGTGATTTGAGCGTGCTTACCAACAACCCGGCCTCGACAATTAACCTGATTGTCAGAGCCTAGACCGAACTGTCGCTGTACTTTGCAAAGGTCCATTCGGACGAAGATGAACGCTCGTAAACGTCTCTTCGGTGGGTGGCCACAACCAGTTCGTTCGGGCAATCACCCGTTGCGCAACGAAATTCTACGCCTCATCGTTTAACGAATGCATGGCCGCATCCGCCAAGGCTGCGGGCAAACCGCTTCGCACTAAGGTGCTGGTGCCCGGTGCCACGAAGAGTGAGTTCGTCGAAGGTGGCGGCAGGGACGCGGCTGTCAAACCGGACGACCTCTTTGGTGATCAGAGCGGTATCATAGCGGTCGATTTGCTGGCGAATTATGCCTGTGAACTCTACGAGAGTGACAATGTGATCGGCAGCGTCAATGCCGAGAACAAGATCGAGTTGCGCGAACCGGTTTTCCCGCTTTTTCTGGTAATCCTCGAATTGCTCTGTCGGGAAAGATGGCCTTGGGGGAGTTGCGGGCGCGCGAGTACAGAGGCCGTCAATCTTTCTGCGCGCTTCGAGGTCGGGACGGCTCGGCTCTTTAACCATCTGATGTGCATATAATCAGACCGAACGACACACTTCGTTTATCACGTCCCTTAGCCAGACATGACCGGGATCGGCGCGATGCAGGGGGTGCCATGCAACTTGCATTGGAAACTTCCCTAGATCGACAGGCGGCGGCAGAAGCCGAAAGTTCGGATCGTTCCTGAAGATTTCTGCGACCCGCGCTGGAAGTGTCACGATCCCGCCGATTTCCGCTACTGCTAATGGAGCTGCGAGAAAATGCGACACGGTCAAGGCGACGTGGCGCTTCAGGCCGACCGAACCTAGCGTATGACCAAGACCCGTGCGCCATTTCCCGGGCAGCGAGATGGCGACGTGGGGCAAACTCTCGTACTGTTCTCGGGTTACGGCGCTTTGACCGGGAAGGACGTCTTTGCGCACGAGACAAACAAACCCGTCCTTCATGAGCGGAGTGATCACAAGGCTTTCGGGGGCGTTGTCAAAGCGTCCGAGCGCGAGGTTGAACTCGCCTGCCGCCAGCGCCCTGGAATCGAGGTCTGGGCCCAATGGTTCGACAGCCAGACTGACCTGTGGTGCGATCGAGTTGACGCGCGCCATCAAGGCTGGAATCACAACGCATTCGAAATAGGTGCTCGCAGCAATCCGGAAGTTTCGCCGCGCCGTAGCCGGGTTGAATCTGGGCCTTTCCTCGAAGACATGCCGTAGCTTGTCCAAGGCTTCGGAGATTTCCGGAGCCATCGAACGCGCCTTTTCCGTGGGTACAACGCCATATCAGGCGCGCAGGAAAAGCTCGTCGTCGAAAGCTGCTCTCAGTCTCGCCAAGGCCGCGCTGACCGCGGATTGCGAAAGCCCCAGCCTACTGGCTGCGGCGGTTACGTTCTGCTCTTGCATGATCGCGTCAAAGACGGCCAGCAGGTTCAGGTCGTATTTCATGATACCCGGGAGATCGATTTCTGAGCCCCATTCAATCAATTTCTTGATTGCTTTGCCAAGTCCTAAGTGAGCCTCAGCCAACAAAAGAGGATGCACAAATGGACCAAACACTGAAGATCATCGCCCGGATGGTGGCCACCCCCGGGCAGGCTGACCGCCTTGTCGATCACATGAAGCAACTGGTCGAGGACACGAGGAAAGAAGCCGGGTGCCTGAGCTATGACCTGTTTCGTGGCACCGACGACCCCGACGTCCTGATCTTTGTGGAGGAATGGAAAACGAGGGAGTCGTGGGAAGCCCACATGGCCGGAGAGGCCATCCAATCGTTCAATGCCCGCATCGGGAACGGGGCGTTTGCAAACGGCGAAGTGCACCCGCTGCAACAGATTTCTTGATCGTTTTTTGACAGGAGAACCAAACATGTCGGAACTCGGATTCGGTGTCGTCGGCACCGGCTTCATCGCGGGGATCGTGGCCAACGCGATCGTCGCAGCCCAAGGTGCGAGGCTTAGCGCTGTGTCGAGCCGCAAGCTGGCCAATGCAAGGCAGTTTGTTGCTGAACGGCCGGGAACGGAGGCGGTCGAGGGGATTGATACTCTTTTGGCACGTGAGGATGTCAGCGCTGTCTATGTCGCAACGCCAACCTCGGCCAAGGAGGCCGTTGCGCTTGCGGCAATAAATGCCGGCAAGCATGTCCTCGTCGACAAGCCTCTTCTCGATGCAGGCTCGGCAAAGCGCATGACGGACGCGGCAGCTGAAAAAGGTGTTCTGTTCATGGACGCCACGCATTTCGTCCACCACCCACGGACTGCGGCGATCCTTGCGGCCGCGCCGAAGAAGATCGGACAAACGAAATCGTTGCATACGACCTTCTACTTCCCGTTCGATGACCGCGAGAACATCCGCTTCGATCTTTCGCAGGAGCCGATGGGCGCTGTGGGCGACATGGCCTGGTATTCGATGCGGGCGATTGTCGAGTATCTGCGGCCCGCGGGCAAGTTTGACAAGATCGCCGTTGTGCCGGAATTCGATGCCGCGACGGGCGCCGTAATCCGCGTCTCGGGCCTCGTCGGTTTCGAAAGCGGAGAAGCCTCGACCTTTGACGTTGGTTACACGGCAGGAACCGCGATCATGGATTTGAGCCTGTTAGGGACCAGAGGCATGATCACGATGGACGACTTCGTTCTGGATTGGAACGACAGTTTCGCATTCAATAACGCGGATATTCCGGCCGGATACACGCACCGCGCAGGCATGGCTGATCGTGCTGCCTTTGAATTTGTGGAGACGCCTTCGAAAACCTCTCAGGACACCCTTATGATCCAGCACTTTGCCGAGATGGTCGCAGGCGGAGATCGGCGTGCCTTCGCCGCGAGTGCCGAGGCAAGCATCGCGACACAAACCCTTCTGGATGCGATTTGGCTCGCCTGCCAAGGACGCTGAAAAGAGATGATCCTTCCGCCAGCCAATGAGTGAGGCTGGCGGATTTCGATCACCGACCGTGAAGTCGACCAATGACAGTCTCAATCCGTGGCGCGGCTGGGGTGGCAAACCGCCTCCCTACAAAGCCGGCCTCGACTGGGCAGAAAAGTATTGAGGTCCATGCTTGAACAGCCTGTTGTTGCCGACCGACGGCATATGCCGCAAGGTAACCAGAGACCTCCGGGGAGATTTGACGATCAGGAAACTGACCACCATCATCGCCGCCGACCTGGCGGCCTATTCTCGCCTGATGACCGCCGACGAAGAAGGCGTGGTTTCTCGTCTTCGTACGATCTGGTCGGAGGTTGTGAAGCCCCTGGTTCGTCAGTCTGGTGGGCGTGTCGTCAAGACCATGGGTGACGGGTTCCTGGCGGAGTTTCAGTCGCCGGTCGAGGCGATGCGCACGGCGCTTGCCATTCAGGAAGCAATGGAAAGCCGTGACACAGATCGACCGGAAGAGGAACGGCTGCGGTTCAGGATCGGGGTGCATGTCGGTGACGTGGTCGTTCTGGAGAATGACATTCTTGGCGATGCCGTGAATGTCTCGGCAAGGCTTGAGGCGATCGCCCCGGTAGGTGGAATTTGCCTGTCACGGGCAGCGTGGGACCAAGTGAAGGGTCGCGTGGATGTTGTGCTGAACCCAATTGGCGAGGTTTCGGTCAAAAACATTCCCGAACCGATCGAAGCCTGGGTCATTGGAGAAAACCCGGGCGACATTATTGCAAGTTCGGCGAAACTCCCGGCCGTCGTTGTGATGCCTTTCCAGGAAGTCGGGGGCGAAGACGAGTTCTTTGCCGATGGCGTGGTGGACGAGATCACCTCGGCCCTGTCCAGTGTCGGCGACATCTCCGTCATCGCACGGCAATCGGCCTTCAGCTTCAAAGGACGCATTGTTGACGTCCGCAAGGTTGGGCGCGAACTTGGGGCCCGTTACGTCGTCACGGGTGCCATACGCCGGTCAGGCACACGTGTACGGATTTCCGTACAACTGAATTCCGCGATATCGGGAGCGAACCTTTGGTCGCAGCGCTATGATGACGAACTGACGGACCTGTTCGACCTTCAGGACAAGATCGCCTCGCATGTTGCAGGTGCGATTTCACCTTCGATCCGGGCATCAGAAATAGCTGCTGCTCGGGCCGTGGCGCCGATGGAGCGCAAAGCCTACGAGCTTTACATGAGTGCTTTCCCGCATTTTTGGGCCCATAGACGGGAGGAGAACGAACGCGCGATCGAGCTTTTGACGTCTGCCATGAAGCGGGATCCGGGTGACTCTCGCGCACAGGCCTTTCGCGCCTGGGCTTTTGCCCAACAAGCAACATACATGTGGAGCGAAACACCGCTACAGTCGCGGGAAAACGCGCAATCGGATGCCGAGCAAGCTGTGCTATCGGCAGGGGAGCACGCGCCGTCACTGGTTGCCATCGCTGCGGCATTGGGCATGACCGGGCTCGACCACGAACGCGCCGGAGCATTGCTTGAACGGGCGCTGCTTCTTGATCCCAATTCAGCCTGGGGCTGGATGCGTTTGGGGTGGAACCACGTGTATCTCAGGGAAGTTGCCGAAGGTCTTGCCGCGTTTGATCGCGCCGAAGATCTGAGCCCGCGCGACCCTTTCCTGTTCAACATCCAATTTGGCCGGGGCTATGCCAAGGGATTGCTTGGTGAATACGACGACGCCATCAAGCTTGTGAAACTGGGGCTGACCGCCGGGCCCGGTGTCACTTGGGCTTATCGCGACCTTGCCAGTTTTTGTGCCAATGCAGGCCGACGCGAAGAGGCCGACGAGGCGGTCGAAGCGCTTATGCATAGCTATCCCGGCCTTACAATAAGGCGCGTTGTCGACAGCATGCCACCAGCCACCCATTCCCGGCATCAAGGGTTCCTGGAAGGCCTGCGCCGAGCAGGTGTTCCCGAGGGGTAATGGTCAAGTTTCGTAGTCGACCCATCCGGTCACGTTTGTCAGGTACTAACGCCTTCCCCCAAGTCGCTTGATCGCTATCAAGGCAGCTCTTGGCCAACATGTTATTGGAGCGTTGCGGAGAGCCATTTCTTGATCCGATAGATGTAGAGGCACCGGGCATGGCGGACACTGACAAAACCGACTGGGACGCAATCGTAATCGGCTCTGGTATTGGCGGTATGGCTGCCGCTGCCGCTTTGTCGAAGATCGGGTACAAGGTCCTTCTGCTGGAGCAATACAATACGCTGGGTGGCCTGAGCCATAGCTTCACTATCGATGGCTTCAGTTGGGACGCGGGTATTCACTATCTCAATTGTGTCGCACCAGATGATAGAGAACGTCGCATTCTGAACTGGTTGTCGGATACACCGATCGAGTTGGCCTCGATGGGCGCAATATATGACACTTTGCATATCGGCGACGCCGAACCGCTGGCCTTGTCCCGACCTTATGAGGCCTATTCACGTGATCTCAAGGACCGGTTCCCCGAAGAAGCAGAGGCTGTCGATGCTTGGATCGCCGCGCTGAAGGAAGGGCGGGATGCTGTTCTCAAAGTCACCTCAACCCGCGCAATGCCCGAGTTCGCTGGAACGGTTCTGAAGTGGTGGCACGGCCACGCAATCGAACGATGGTGCAAACGGACGACACAGGACGTGATTGACGAAATCACTGACAATCCGGTTCTGGCCGCAGCCTTTGCTGCGCAATGGTTCGATCACGGCGGCAGGCCCGGTAAGGCAAGCTTTGCAATGCATGCGTTGATTACCGGAGCCTATCTGCAAAGCGGCGCTTGGTATCCCAAGGGTGGTGGCGCTTCTTTCGCTGATCATATCCTGCCGACGATCACGAAAGCCGGCGGCGCAGCGCGGGCAAACACAAAGGTCGATAGGCTGTTGATTCGTGGCGACAGGGTAGTGGGTGTGCGAACGACAAAGGGGGAGGATATTCATGCGAATACCGTCGTCTCGGATATCGGGGCGCGTGAGACCGTAAACAACTTGCTTTCCGCACACTGCGGGAATCAGGACTGGATCCAAGCGATCCGGGCTTTGCCGCACTCCGTCGCGCATTTCAGCCTATTCGTGGGCTTCGAGGGGGATGTCCAGCGGGCAGGCGCCACGCGTTCGAACCACTGGATTTATCCGGGCGGGAAGGTCGATGTCGTCTGGGATGGCGCGCCTGACACGCCACCGCCGGGCCTGTTCGTGTCCTTCGCATCGTTGAAGGATCCCGGTCATGATCCCGGTCCGGCGCAGAAATACGCAGGCGAAATCGTTGCATGGGTTGACTGGTCCGTGGTGGAAAAATGGGCCGAGATGGAGCCGGATTCGCGGGGCAAAGACTACCAAAAATTCAAAAAAAGGGTCGAGGACGCGATGTTTGCGCTGTTCGAGGTCTATTTCCCGGAACTGGCCAAGCTCGTCGTGTTTCGCAATCTGTCCACGCCCCTGACAACCCGTTCAATCACCGGGCATCACAAGGGCGCGTTCTACGGTATCGACACGACGCCTGAACGATTGATGAGTGAAGTGCTGCAAACGCGTACGCCTGTCCCGGGGCTGTTTCTCGCCGGTCAGGATGTGCTTACCCCGGGAATACCCGGTGCGCTTTGGGGCGGTGTCCTGGCCGCAGCTACGGTTGATCCAAGGTTGTTTCGACAACTTCCCAGCTAACGGGCCAGAGCGACGAACCGAGCAGAAGTGTGCGCTGGAGATTGCTTTCTGCAACGATCCCGAATTCTCACGTCGTCTTGCGTGCAGAGCCGTAGCGAATGATTTCCAGAGAATCATATTTTTCTAATAAAATGAGTGGGATACGCCCGTTTTCTTCAGTGGTGACGATGCAGTGTTCTGGTGGCGGTGTTCCTTTCGACGCAGGGCCAAAACTGACGGGCCATCGAAAAGGGGGCCATTTCGACAAAGAAATGAGACGGGACTGAAATATTGGCATACCGAAAAACCCAGTTCGTGGAAACAAAGCGCTAGGAAACGCGATCACGGATCCTGCGCACTGCGCGCGGTTTGGTGGAGCAGGGCGGTTGGACAAATTGCACCCTGAACAAAGCGGCCGCCGGGACCGGCGTCGCAGTGGGGTCGGTGTATACGCATTTTGGCAAGATCACCGACCTCTACGTCGAAGTCTTCAATGACATTGCCAAAGAGGAGATCGCCGTCATTGCCGCAATCGCCGAGGGAGAAGGCACAGAAGAGCACCGTTTTTCTAGCGCCGTTGACACCTTTGCGCGCCGGGCCCTGCAGGGCCCCATCAAAGCCTACGCAGTGATCGCGGAACCCGTGGCGGCTGAGGTCGACGAAGTACGACAGAAAACTCACGCCTTGTTCATCGACGAGTTCGAACGGATCATCGCCGGCGGCCTTCAAAACGGCGCGTTTCGTCCCGAGAAAGCGCGCATTTCCGCCGCATGTGTCCTCGGACTTTTGGTCGATGCCCTTGTGTTCCAATGGTTTCCGAAGCGGCCCTGTCGGCCGACAGCGGTCTGCAGCTTCGATCGGAAATCCTGAATTTCTGCCGACACGCTGTTGGAATTCAAACGATCACCGGACCATGGGGAGGAGAACCCGAATAAACGACCACGATCAAAGCAACGACTACGTGTACGGGTTGCCGCGGCCCAACGCGGGGCGCGGATTCACGACACATGGCGTCGAAAACATGCCGCCTGAAGTTTCCCAGCGAAGTCTTTATGACGATGACGCTATCCCGAAAGCGGCCGTTCACCAGCACGAGGCCGGGTGGGCGGACGAGAAACTCAGCAATTGCGGTGCGGTGACGGGAAGCGCGCGCATTCAGCAGTTGGCAAGGCTCGCCAATGAACGCCTACCGGATCTGAAGAACCATGACCGAATTGGCCGGAGGATCGAATTTGTTGACTACCACCCAGCCTATCATGAGCTTATGGGCGCGGCGACGAAAACCGAGGGTCATGGACTGCCCTGGACCACCACTGAAAAGCGCCCGCAGGTGGCGCGGGCCGCGATGTCCTGCATGTGTTACCAGGCCGAGGCCGGAGTCATGTGTCCTACTGGAATGAGCTTTTCCATCGTGCGGCTGTTGCGGAGCGATCCCGAGATCGGGAACCAGTGGTTCGATAAGTTTCTTTCGACCGGCTACGACCCGCAGCCCATTCCCGCCGATCCGAAGCAGTCAGTGACAACGGCCATGTCGATGACTGAAAAGCAGGGCGGTTCGGACCCACGTGCGAACACTTCTCGCGCCGTGCCGACTGGAAACGACCGCGAGTACCTGTCGACGGGGCACCAGTACTCCTGTTCCGTGCCGATGGGAGACCTCATCCTGCTGGCCGCCCAAACCCGGGCCGGTGTGACCCTGTTTCTGGCACCGCGTACGCTGCCCGATGGCGCGCGCAACGCCATCCGGGTGCAGCGTCTCAACTAGAAGCTGGGTGATCGTTCCAATGCCTCGTCCGAGATCGATTTCGACAATGCGCTTGCCTATCGGATAGGCGAGGACGGGCACGGTATCCGCGCCTTCATAAAGAACAACACGCATTACATCCGCATGGACTTTGCCACGGCGTCGGCGGGGATGATGCGTCATGCGTTGAACCTCGCCGTCCACCATACGTCCCATCGTCAGGCTTTTGGAGCGACCATTCGGGATCTGCCGATGATGCGCAACACGCTGGCCGACCTCGCCGTCGAGGCCGAAGCCGCAATGCTGCTGGGCGTGCGTGTGGCAAGAACCGCCAATAATGCTCAAGTGAGCGACGCCGAACAGCACCTCAACCGGATCCTTGTCCCCATCGCCAAACACTGGAAGTGCCGTCGTATCAGCTCGGTCACGCTGGAAGCGTTGGAATGTCACGGCGGCATGGGGTTTGTCGAAGAACAACCCGTCGCGCGGCTCTATCGTGAAGCCCCTATGAACAGTGTCTGGGAAGGAATGTCGGCCGTCATGGCGTTGGACGTCATGCGCGAGGTGAAGACCAAAGGCACTGTCGATGCCTTGTTTGATGAGATCAACCTGGCCAAGGGGGCCGATCAACACTTCGACAGCTTTGCCGAGGCGCTCGAATCCGATGTTGTGGATCACGCTGGCCATGCAAGCCAGCCTATTGATCCGCCACTCGACATCTGAGGTCGCAGACGCTTTCTGCGCCTCACGTCTCGTCGGCAAATGGGCGCATGAGTACGGCACCCTAAAGTTCGCGGATGCAGCTCTCAAAACCATCCTCGACCGCGCGGCTTAGGAGTGCATGCGGTGTAACCCAGGAAAGCAGCCGACCCCGTGCTGGCTGCCTGTATCGGTCGGTGCTGAGGATGTTACCACCCTTGAACAACCGCTTAGTCAGTCCGATCAACACGGTTTGATATGTCTTTCGAAAACATGGATATCGAATGTAACCCTTGGTTTGCCTCTTGGCATGATCTCTTGATGTGCCCCCCAAAATCGGAGGGTATCAAAGCCAATGAAGGGTTAGGACCTCCTCGTTCAAAGAACAAATTTCGAGCTGTTCAGCCGTTGCTCGTAACTGTTACAAATGGTGCGTTATGACGTGTTTGCGCCGCCTTTGGTTTGATTGACCAGGCGTTGATGCCTGTGTCGCTCGATGTTCTTTAGGCTTTGCGATCAGCTCTTTCGATCATCACGTCCCTCTGCGCAAATTGTTGCGAAGACGGACGGGCACAACGCCAGTCCAAAGTGCTTTTGTTACTTCAGCGCTTCAGGCTCTTCAGCATTGACTTAGTGGCTTTAGCGACTTTCTTGGGGCCGCATCCGATGCAGCTCGAAGGCCGGTCTGATTTTTGGAGGTTTGCTTGGAGCGGGTAACGGGAATCGAACCCGTAACTTAAGCTTGGGAAGCTCGCGTGATACCTTTTCACCATACCCGCCAAGGCTGGATTTGATTATGTCATGGTACTGCTGGCGTCAACAAGCATCATCCCGTACGCGGCGATTGTTTGACAATGGAGTGGACCGCGATGGTTGTACCACTCGGGCATCCGGGTAGTCTGTCCGCAGACCGCAACATCACGGGGCAGGGCAGAGAAAGTGACGGAGTTTCGGAGTATTCTGTGGACCGGCGAGGACCTGGTTCGCGACCTTGGGTTGGATCCATCGCAACTGAAGGGAAAGCGTCCCGTGGTGGTCGAATCCGTCGAGGTCGACTCGTTTCGGTGCGGCCCGGGCGCGCTCTACGTGCCGCGTACGCGGGAATTCGACCTACCCGATCCAGACCAGAACACCGAGATCTACAAAGCCCTTTTTCGAGGAGCCGCGGCCGCCCTGACGGACGAGGTTCTCGATGGGTTTCCTTCGCATGCACCGATCCTGACAGTGCCCGACCGGCGCGCTGCACTGTTGCGACTTGCCGAATGTGGCAGGGCGCGGTTGGCAGGGTCAATGGTGGCCGTGACTGGGAGCATGGGCAAAACGACAACCAAGGACATGCTGGGCCAGGTATTGTCTTTTTTTGGACCAACTGTGCGGGGCTGGCGGAATTACAACGGGATCAACGGGATTCCGGCGACTCTGAGCTCCATCCCCCACGGATGCGCGCATGCCGTCGTCGAAGTGGCGGCGACCCATCCGGATACGGTCGATTACAAGCTTGATCACATAAACCCCGACCTCGGCATACTGACGACGATCACCCAGGCGCACCAGGGCAATTACCCGTCGCGTTACGACATCTTTCGCGAGAAATCCAAGGTGCTCGCTGCGCTACCATCGGGTGGGCCCGCACTTGTTGGAGGTGTCGCTGTAGAAATGGATGAGGCCGGTGACCGTTTGCTGAAACGCATGGGCGTGCAGACCCATGTCGTGGGAGGCAATCCCGGCGATTTCGTCCGGTTGGCCGACTACGAGGTGACTGCTCGGGCCACCCGAGCCGAGATCGAGGTGGCCGGTCGTTTGCACCGGGTCGAGATTCCGCAGCCGGGCGCGGCCTATGCATGGGGGGCGGCCTTCACGCTTGGCGCGCTGGCAGTGCTTGGTCATGATCCGGATGCGGCGATACCTTACCTCGCAGCATTCCAACACCCGTTCACCCAGAGAGGCGCGCGATGGCGCGTAAACGTCAGAGGGAAAGGCACGTTCGTCGAAGTGATAGACGACAGCCAGAACGCAACCCCGGACTCAATTGCTTCGCTGCTAGAAACACTGCAGAAACGCGCACCAAAAAGATTGGTGCTTGTGCTCGCAGACATGGCCGAACTGGGCGACAAAGCACCAGATTTGCATATGGCTCTGGCCCCTGCCTTGCGGTCCGCAGGTGTAGCCGCGTTGATAACCGTTGGGCCGATGACCGGTGCACTGGCGACGAGCTTGGCGGCCGACATCGAGGTTCACAGCTACGACGACGCCGAGACTGCCGCGGCTGCTTTGCCGAAGCTCGTGCGCGCCGGTGACCTGATCGCGCTGAAAGGAGCTGGCGCAGCGGGGCTCATGCGGTTGAGGCTCAGGCTCGCACCCCCGGTCAACCAGGTACCTGTGACGTCGGACTGGCTGATCGAAGACGGTGTGCCGGGCCGCCAGCCCCCATGGCCGACCAAAGGGGAAATGGCATGAAACCTCACGCTACCATGCTGCATCGTCGTCCCTTGTGGACGGGGGAGAGCCTCGTCCGGGCATTGAGCCTCGCCGAGGACGCTTTGCCCTGTCATGTCGGTCCAATCGAATATGTCGAGTTTGACGCGTTCCAGGTCAGCCCGGGTGCGCTTTTCATTCCACGTTTCGTACCAAAGGTGCCGATCGTCGAAGATGAACCGCCCGTTCTGAACGAAGCGATCGAGCGGGCGCTGTTTCGCGGTGCGACCCTCGCGATCACCGATGAGCCGCTGGAAGGGTTCCGGACGGACGCTCCTATCCTGAAGGTGCCGGACAGGTTCGAGGCCTTTACCCGCCTGGCCGAGATTGGCCGGAACCGGGTGGAACGGGCTCTGATCGGTGTGACCGGCAGCCATGGGAAGACGACGACCAAGGACCTGCTGCACCAGACATTCGCCTTTTTCGGGCCGACGACCAAGACACTGGCCAACTCCAACGGGCCGAATGGAATTGCATCGACGCTTGCCTCGATCCCGCCCGGAACGCAGTTCTGTTCGGTCGAGCTAGGCACCTCGCTGCCGGGAGCTCTGGCCGAAACGGCACCGATGGTTACGCCTGATATCGCCGTTTTGACTCATGTGGGCCATTCGCACCGGGCAAACTTTCCATCCAAGGAGGCAATCTTGCGCGAGAAGGCCGAGGTTCTCTGGGCGGCGCGCGGTGACTATCCCGTACTGGTCGGCCCGTCAGTAGCTGCACTGGCCTTGCAAACCGGTACCCGACTTGGACGCGAGGTCTTTGTCGTTGGCGAAGACGCCGATGCCTTTGCGCGTTTGGAGTCTTGCTCGATAACGGCTCGTCGAACCAAGGCCGAAATCGCGGTTGACGGACAGCAGATCATCGTAGACGTGCCTCAACCCGGTGTTGGCTATGCGCATGCCGCGGCATTCGTGTTGGCCATTGCCCGGCTGCTTGGGATGCCATTGCACGACGTCGCTGAAGCGATGCGGGGCTTTCAGCATCCCCATGTGCAGAGAGGAGCCCGCTGGAGACTGAACCCTGGCGGCCGGGGAGAGTTCGTCGAGTACATCGACGATGCGCAAAACAGTACTCCCGACTCGATGCGGGCGCTACTTGCATATCTTCGGCAACGTCAACCGGTGCGCAAGGTTCTGGTTGCGGGAGACATGCTAGATTTGGGTGATGATGAGGAGGCGCTCCATCGCGGGTTGGCGCCTGATGTGATCGGCGCCGGCATCGACTTGTTCGTGGGAATCGGTCCTTTGGCCAGTGCCCTCGCGGAGGAGATCGAAGGAGTAGTTCCGACAAAAGTCTACGAGGATATTGAAGACGCAGCGAAACTGCTTCGCTCAGAAATGCGGGCGGGTGACCTGATCGTAGTCAAAGGGACCGGTTATCGATCGCTGGGTCGCATTCGCAACCTTATTGCAGCTGCCCGGTTTCAACTGCCGATACGGTCTGATTGGCTGATCGAGGACGGGGTGCCGGAACAGCGTGTCAGGCCGGTTTCCGCCACGAATAGAGGTTGATGGTCGCCGGGACGGTCACGCCTCCGGCCTCTTCGAATGGTGTTATCGCGGATTCGACATCCGCTTCGATGGCTCGTGCATCTTCTGCGCCGCCTCCGAAATGGTCGATCACGCGTACGGCGGGGCCGACGCGTGTGAGAAGGGCCGCAGCATCGGCGGTAGAGCCGACCGGCGTAAGCGAGACCTCTTCCGTCGTGGCCTCGGCTTCTGACAATCCTGCCGCCTCCATCAGACCAAGAACGCGGTTGATATCGTGAAAAGCCAGTGGCCCGGGTGCATTCCGGTCGGTCTTGGGCGGGCGTCCCAAGCGTGTTGTTGCGGCGATGAAAGGAATGCGAAACCACGGATTGCCTTCGAGCGGTCCCCAGGCGGCGAAGACCATGCGGCCGCCGGGAGCCAGTGCCTCGGCGAGATTGGAAAAGGCCGCGACCGGATCCGAGAAGAACATCATCCCGAAGCGCGAGATGATGGCCTCGCGCCCGTGCGGCTCGAACTCTTCGATCTGGGCGTCGCACAGTCGGATCTCGGCATTCAACAGGCCAGCCGCGGCGATGCGGTCGCGTGCCCGGGCCGCGAGTTGTTCTCCGATATCGGCGGCGAGTACATGGCCGAAAGGACCGACAGCGCGTGCTGCCATCAGGGTCGTGGCACCGGTCCCGCAGCCGACATCCAGAACGCGTTCACCATGGGTTAGAGCGGCCCGGTTCAGCACGAGATCGGCCACGGGCCCGAGGGCGGCGTCGAGCTGCTCTTCAAGCGTCAGCCATTTCGCACCCGAGGCCGAACGGCCCCAATATTCTGCCTGTTCCTGGTTCTCGATCCGCATGCCGCCTCCCGCTTTTGGGCCGACTATGCCCGCCGGCGGCGACGCCGACCACCTTTTTCATCATCGCCGCCGGTGTTGAAGGAGGGCCGGGGCAGAGTCACGACCTGTGCGAGTTCGGGGAACGGATCAGTCTTGTGGGGAATGGCGTTGGCGGCCACGAAGTGTTCCTGGAACTTGGGTTCGATCGCGGTTTCGACCTTGGTGATCTGGCGCACCACGCGCTCGATCTCGGCCCTGGCGCCGATATTGCACAATGCGATCCGCGCGCCGGTTCCGGCCGCGTTGCCCGCGCTGGTGACCTTGGCAAGGGGCGCATCCGGGATCATTCCGAGCACCATGGCATGCCTGGTCGAGATATGCGCTCCAAATGCACCGGCAAGCACGACCCGGTCGACCTTGTCGACACCCATCTCGTCCATCAGCAGGCGCGCGCCGGCATATAGCGCGGATTTCGCCAACTGGATGGCGCGGATATCGCCTTGTGTGACCGTGATACGCGGGCCGCCTTCGGCGCTGGCATCGTGGATCAGGTAAGAATGCGTGCGGCCTTCGGGAATGCTGCGGACTGTGCCGGTCTGCTCGGCCGAGCCGATCAGGCCCGACTCGTCAAGAAGGCCCGCCATGCGCATCTCGGCTACCGCTTCGATGATGCCGGACCCGCAGATGCCGGTAATGCCGGTTGTGGCGATCTCTTCGTCGAAGCCGTCCTCGTCAGACCATTTATCGGAGCCGATGACGCGGAAACGCGGCTCCTTGGTGGCGGGGTCGATCTCGATCCGTTCGATTGCGCCAGGGGCCGCGCGCTGGCCGGAGCTGATTTGCGCCCCCTCGAACGCGGGGCCGGTGGGGGACGAGCAGGCCAGAACGCGGGTCGTGTTGCCCAAAAGGATCTCGGCATTGGTGCCGACATCGACGATCAGGACGAGGTCATCGGACTTGCCGGGTTCCTCGGACAACGCGACGGCGGCGCAATCCGCGCCCACATGGCCCGCGATACAGGGCAGGATATAGACCTGCGCGCGCGGGTTCATGGCGTCGAGACCCATGTCCCGTGCCGGGAGCGAGAGGCTTTCGGAGGTTGCCAGCGCAAAGGGAGCCTGGCCCAGTTCCACCGGGTCGAGACCCAGCAGCAGGTGATGCATGACTGGGTTGCACACGAACACCGCCTCGACGATCAGCGCGGGGTCGATCCCGCCCTCTTGCGCGATGGAGCGGGTCAGATCGTTGATGGCGTCCCGCACGGCGCGGGTCATTTCGGCATCGCCGCCCGGGTTCATCATCGCATAGGAGACGCGGCTCATGAGGTCTTCGCCGAACCGGATCTGCGGGTTCATGAGGCCGGAGGACGCAATCACCTCGCCCGTATCCAGATTGGTGAGATGGGCCGCGATCGTGGTGGAGCCGAGGTCGATGGCAAGACCGAAAAGGCCCGCCTCGTGCAGTCTGGGCCAGATTTCGACGATCCGGGGCGTGCTGTCCATGTGTCCCTTGTGCAGGGCGACGGTGACCTGCCATTTTCCCTTACGCAGGACCGGTTGCAGCTTGGCCATCAGCGAAAGGTCAGCGGTCACGGCTTCGATTTGCCACTGCTCGCGGAGTGCGCGGGCAACGCGTTCGAGATCGCCCGTGGGTTCGTGCATGTCCGGCTCTTCCACCTCGATGAAATAGAGCCGCGTTGCGGGGTCCATCACGATGGCGCGCGCCGCTGCTGCCTTGCGCACAACTTGCCGGTGGACCTGGCTTTCCGGGGGAACGTCGATCACCACGTCGCCCTGCACGGTCGCTTGACATCCAAGGCGGCGACCTGCCTTCAGCCCGCGCTTTTCGTCGTACCGCGCCTCAACCTTATTCCAGTCTGACAGCGCGCCCTCGCGCACGGTCACACCGTGTTTCGGGAACTCGCCATAACTGGGCGTAACCTGGCATTTCGAGCATATCCCGCGACCCCCACAGACCGAATCGAGGTCGACGCCTAGCTGCCGAGCCGCCGTCAGAACCGGGGTGCCGATAGGGAAGCGGCCACGTTTTCCAGAAGGAGTAAAGACGACGAGGGGGTCGGTGCTCATTTGACGTATCCTTGGTTCGCGGGCGTTTGGCCGGCAACATATGCGACTGGACGCAAAGGGAAAGGCCACCGAGCGGCACCTTTGTGCTTGCACGCGTCGTTTTCGCGGCCCCTGCCTGTGCTGCGGTGCAGAGGGGGCTTTCGCTCCTCTGCGATCCATGCCATAGGGTCACCGCCAAACGGGGTTTTGCATGGGGTTCGATGATGCAGATTCGTGAGGCTCTCACCTTTGATGACGTTCTACTGGTTCCGGCGGCCTCTTCGGTCCTGCCTTCGACCGCGGATACCTCGACGCGCGTGACGCGAGAGATCTCGCTGAATATCCCCTTGCTCAGTTCGGCCATGGACACAGTCACGGAATCGCGCATGGCAATCGCCATGGCGCAGGCCGGTGGCATCGGGGTGATCCACAAGAACCTGACCGTCGCCGAGCAGTCGAGAGAAGTGCGCCGGGTCAAACGATTCGAGAGCGGTATCGTCTACAACCCGGTGACCCTGCGCCCCGATCAGACACTGGCCGACGCGAAGGCGCTGATCGAGCGTTACAATTTCACCGGATTCCCTGTGGTTGACGACAAGGGTCACGTTGTCGGCATAGTCACCAACCGCGACATGCGCTTTGCCACCTCGGACGATACGCCCGTTCACGTCATGATGACCTCGAACGATCTGGCGATGCTGCGCGAGCCGGCTGATCTTGAAGAAGCGAAATCGCTGATGAAGGCGCGACGGATCGAGAAACTCCTCGTGTCGGACGGGGCGGGCAAGCTGACCGGACTGCTGACGCTCAAAGATACCGAGAAGGCGGTGCTCAACCCGACCGCCTGCAAGGACAGGTTGGGCCGGTTGCGAGTGGCCGCGGCGACCTCGGTGGGTGACTCCGGGTTCGAACGGACCGGCGAGCTGATCGATGCCGGTGTCGATATCGTGGTGATCGATACCGCGCATGGCCACAGTGCGGGTGTGATTGACGCGGTGAAACGGGCGAAGCAGCTATCGAACGAAGTGCAGATCATAGCGGGCAATGTCGCCACGGCCGAGGCTACACGGGCATTGATCGATGCGGGTGCCGATGCCGTAAAGGTGGGGATCGGTCCCGGTTCGATCTGCACGACACGCATGGTTGCCGGCGTCGGTGTGCCTCAACTGACGGCGATCATGGATTGCGCGGCAGCCGCCGGTGATGTGCCGGTGATCGCTGACGGAGGCATCAAGTTCTCGGGCGATTTCGCCAAGGCAATCGCCGCGGGCGCGTCCTGCGCGATGGTAGGGTCGATGATCGCGGGAACCGACGAGTCTCCCGGCGAGGTCATTCTCTACCAGGGGCGGTCCTTCAAATCCTATCGCGGCATGGGCTCCATCGGGGCTATGGCGCGCGGTTCTGCCGACCGGTACTTCCAGAAGGATGCAGCCAGCGACAAGCTGGTGCCCGAAGGGATCGAGGGGCAGGTACCGTACAAGGGAACCGCCACTACAGTCATTCACCAGCTCGTCGGGGGATTGCGCGCAGCGATGGGCTATACCGGTTGCGCGACGGTCGAAGAAATGCGCAAGAACTGCGAGTTTGTCAAAATTACCGGGGCCGGACTAAAGGAAAGCCACGTCCACGACGTTCAGATCACGCGTGAAAGCCCGAATTACCGGATCATGTAAGTCATGACACCCGGGGCACGGATCGCGGCCGCTATCGAGATCCTCGACGAAATCGGGGGTGGCGCGCCTGCCGAGAAGGCATTGACTATCTGGGCACGACGGTCACGTTTTGCTGGGTCCAAGGATCGTGCGGCGATCCGCGACCACGTGTTCGATGCATTGCGCTGCCGCCGATCCTTTGCGGCGCTAGGCGGAGGCGAAGACGGTCGTCGACTGATGATTGGCGCACTGCGCGCAGCCGGAGCATCGGTCGACGAATTCTTCTCAGGCGAGGGACATGCGCCGGCTCCATTGGCGCAAGTTGAGGCGACGGCGGGCCGCAAGCCCAATCCCGGTGCAGAAGCGGGCGACATCCCCGATTGGCTCTGGCCAGAGTTCTGTGACAGTCTCGGCGACGATACAGAGACGGAGGCCGAGGCCCTGCGCCATCGTGCCCCGGTGCATTTGCGGGTGAATCTGCGCAAGGCCGATGTCCCGAATGCAAAGTCCGCTTTGCACGAAGACGGTGTCGAAACCCGGCCGCATCCTGCCTGCAGTACGGCGCTGGAGGTCATCGCAGGCGCGCGCCGCATCAACGGTTCCCGGGCTTATCGTGACGGGCTGGTCGAGTTGCAGGATGCTGCAAGCCAGGCAGTCGTAGCCGCCCTGCCGTTGGCCCCGGGGATGCGTGTTCTGGATTTCTGCGCCGGTGGTGGCGGCAAGACCTTGGCGCTTGCTGCGGTCGATGGCGTCGAGGTGTTTGCGCACGATGCGAATGCCGCACGGATGAAGGACTTGCCGGAAAGGGCTGCTCGTGCCGGTGTCGATGTCACTTACATTCACGGCTCCGAGCTTTGCGCCGCCGATCGCTTCGATGTCGTGCTTATTGATGTGCCTTGTTCAGGCAGCGGTTCGTGGCGCCGCGCTCCGGCGGGCAAGTGGTTGCTGAGCCCGGAACGATTGGCAGATCTTGTTGAAACCCAAGCGGCCATTCTGCACGAGACCTCCCAGTTCGTGGCCCCGGACGGGCTTTTGGCCTATGCTACCTGTTCGATGTTGAACGTTGAGAATGGCAACCAGATCAGGGGCTTCCTTGAAGATCTGAACTGGTCTTTGCTCCTCGAACGTGCGTGGCATGTCAGCCGTGGGACGGACGGGTTCTATACTGCACACTTGACGCGAAATGCCCACCCAGACTAGCAACCTTGGGTAGAGTGAACTGCGTTTCGTCTGAAATTTAAGTCGTGATTAACCGGCGATGCGTGACAGTCTCCTTTGATTCTGCTGCCGGAGCCGTGTTTTCGTGACCGATCATACCGCCTCAAGCCTGCCTCGATTTGCCGCGCGCCCACCCTTCGGTGCTCGGATTGTTGCCGCATTACTGGCCGGAGGCGCGCTTGCGGCACTGGGCTCAATGGGGGGATTCGCGCCTTTGGTCGGACAGGCGCTTATCGCTGCAGGTGCCTCGATGATGGTTGTTGCCGTAGGGTTGGTTTTACACGAATGGCAGGCAAAGCGTGTGGCGAAGCGCGCCCGCGGATTCCTTTCCGGTTTTATCGAAAACGATGCCACACCCAGTTTCATCACAGACGACGCGGGCGGAATCTGTGCGCGCAACTCTGCTGCGAATAAACGCTTTGCCTCCGAACCCGAGGAAACCTTGGCTTCGACGTTGCGCTCCCTCTTTGCGAACCCCACCGCTGTTCTTTATCGCTTGCAGGCCCGTGCCCGACGGGAGGGGAATGCGCGCGAGGATGTTGTCGCGCGTCGTGGGCATGTCCGTATGACGGTGCTTCTTCTTGACGATGGTGCACTGCTTTGGCGGATCGAGGACATTCAGGAAAAACCGGTTTCGAGTCGGGCCGAGAGCCTGCCACTGCCATTGCTGACTGTCGGTCGGAGCGGTGCCGTGCTCTACATGAACGAGGCCGCGCGGGAGTTTGTTGGTAGTCGAGTCAAATCTCTTGATCGGCTTTTTACCAAGTTGCCCATAAAAGAGAGCGGTGTAAATCAGGTGTCCACCGCGTCTGGTGTCCGCCATACCATCGTCATTGAGATGGCAGGAAACCCCGCCCGGCGCGAAATCCTCCTCGTTCCATTCGGTGGAGATGATGCTCCCCGAGAAGAACTCGATCTGAGCGCACTACCTGTTCCCATGATGTGCTTGGCGCCAGACGGGACTGTGCGCGACATCAATCCACAAGCAGCTGAAATGCTGGGCGATGCCGCCGGAGGAAAAAATCTGAACGCGATGATGGAGGGGTTGGGACGACCGGTTCCAGATTGGTTGCGCGAAACCATGAGCGGAACCAGCGGCCCGCGGTCCGAGTTCCTGCGCCTTGTTCGCAAGGATCGGGAGGTGTTCGTGCAGGTCACGCTCAACCGGATCACCCATGATGGCGAGACTGGTCTGCTTGCGGTCCTGGCTGATGCAACCGAGTTGAAGAGCCTTGAGGCACAATTCGTACAAAGCCAGAAGATGCAGGCAGTTGGCCAACTCGCTGGTGGCGTCGCGCATGACTTCAACAATCTTCTGACGGCGATCTCCGGCCACTGTGACTTGCTGTTGCTGCGACATGACCAAGGCGACCCGGATTACGGTGATCTGGTTCAGATCAATCAGAATGCCAACAGGGCTGCCGCTCTGGTCGGTCAACTCCTGGCGTTCTCTCGCAAGCAGACGCTGCGCCCCGAAGCACTTGATCTGCGCGACACGTTGGCCGACCTCACACATCTGCTCAATCGACTAGTCGGTGAAAAGATCACGCTGACCTTGAGCCACGATCCCGTTCTCAAGCAGGTTCGCGCGGACAAGCGTCAACTCGAACAAGTGCTGATGAACCTCGTAGTGAATGCTCGAGACGCCATGCCTTATGGAGGAGAGATCCGGATCGAGACCGAAGTGGTTTCCTTGACCGAACCAATGATGCGCGACCGGGCCACCCTGTCGCCCGGTGATTGGGTCACGGTAAAGGTAATTGACGAGGGCACGGGGATTCCGGCTGATATGCTCCGCAAGATCTTTGAGCCATTTTACACTACCAAGCGGACGGGAGAGGGCACCGGATTGGGCCTTTCTACGGCCTACGGCATCGTGAAACAGACTGGCGGTTTCATTTTTGTCGACAGTGTCGAAGGGGTCGGTTCGGAGTTCACGCTTTATTTTCCGGCGGCTTCACCTACTGTTGGGAAATCCGCCCCCGAACAGGCACTGCCGCCAAGGTCTGTGGCGACTTCTGGAGAGGGTGTCATTCTGCTTGTGGAGGATGAGGCGCCGGTGCGCGCTTTCGCATCTCGCGCGCTGCGTTTGAGAGGATACACGGTTCTCGAAGCTGAGTCGGCCGAGCAGGCTCTGGACCTTCTCGAAGACAAGGAACTCGAAGTAGATGTCTTCGTGACCGATGTCGTGATGCCGGGATTGGATGGTCCCAGCTGGGTCAGGCGCGCGCTGGAGCGTAGGCCGGAAACCCGGGTTGTCTTCGTTTCGGGTTATGCAGAGGGCGCTTTCCGGGAGGCAGAGCCAGAGATCCCCAATTCTGTGTTCCTGCCGAAACCTTTCTCTCTCAGTCAACTGACCGAGACGGTGCAGCAACAACTGCATTGAACTTAGTCGGTACGCTCCGCGTCCTCACCGAGCGGAGGCGTGTAGTTCGAACTCTTCAGGGCATTTGCGCCGGTACTTTTCCTCCACATCTTTGGAGAGTTCGAGCGTCATTTCAGGCGAAACGTTCTCTCGTTGCAGGTAGATATCGGTCTGCAAACGTTCTTCCAGAAAACTCCGGATGCCGTCTTGGTTCTCGTAACGGAAGACATGACGGGCCGGTGCGCCACCCGGGCGGGGAGTCAGGAAACGAGCCTGGCTGCCAACGTTGGCAAAAGTTGGACGTTTGCCCCTAAGGTACGCGAGTACGAACTCGTCAAAGCTGATATCGTGTGTCGCCTTGGGCCTTCCGCGCAAAAAGGGCCGTTGTCGATACCGGTACCAGCTTCCCAGCCAGTCCACCGGATCGCGAACGACTGCCATGATCTCCATCTCGACACCGAACATCTTTTCGAAAATTGGCCGAAAGAAGCGATCATAACGATAGATCGGTGCATGTTTCAGTTCCGGAGGATCCGACACGACGATATCCGCGCGCGCTCTCAAGGCTGTCTGGTACGCGGTCGTGCCGGTCTTGGGCACGGAAAGCAGCACGAGACGTTCCTTAAAGAAGACAAGCACTTGCACGTCCTTTGCGAGTTATTCGTTCCGCTGCACAGTGCCGGAAACCTTTCCTTAACTCAATTCCGCAAAGCTTGAACGCGAAGAATTTGTTTGAAATGTTCACCTTTTGGTCGCATAAAGAACAAGAGGCGAACAAAGCAGCGATTGCCGCCCCGATCCGGGTGTGACACAAAAGGTAAGGACAGGACTATGGCGGATCTTTTGAGTATGAGCAGCAAGCAGAACGCGGACAAGCAAAAGGCGCTCGACAGCGCGCTGGCCCAGATCGAGCGCCAATTCGGCAAAGGCTCGATAATGAAGTTGGGCGGCGACAATGTGATGCCAGAAATCGAGGCCAGCTCAACGGGTTCGCTCGGTCTGGATATCGCGTTGGGCATTGGCGGACTGCCGATGGGCAGGATTGTCGAGATCTACGGGCCGGAAAGCTCGGGCAAGACGACCTTGACGCTCCATTGTATTGCCGAACAGCAAAAGCGCGGCGGTGTTTGCGCCTTCGTCGATGCGGAACACGCTCTGGACCCTCAATATGCCCGGAAGCTAGGTGTCGATCTGGACGAACTGCTGATATCGCAACCCGACACGGGGGAGCAGGCGCTGGAAATCACCGATACGCTGGTTCGCTCTGGGGCCGTGAACATGGTGGTGGTCGACTCGGTTGCGGCGCTGACTCCGAAATCGGAACTCGAGGGCGATATGGGTGACTCCAGCGTCGGGGTGCAGGCCCGCCTGATGAGTCAGGCCATGCGGAAGCTGACAGCGTCGATCAACCGGTCGCGCTGCATGGTGATCTTCATCAACCAGATCCGGATGAAGATCGGCGTGATGTTCGGCTCGCCGGAAACCACGACCGGTGGCAACGCGCTGAAGTTCTATTCTTCGGTCCGTCTTGACATCCGGCGTATCGGGGCCATCAAGGATCGCGACGAAGTCGTGGGAAACGCGACGCGGGTCAAGGTCGTCAAGAACAAGGTTGCTCCCCCGTTCAAACAGGTCGAGTTCGACATCATGTACGGCGAGGGAATCTCCAAAATGGGCGAGTTGCTGGACCTTGGCGTGAAAGCTGGCGTGGTTGACAAGTCGGGTTCCTGGTTCAGTTACGGCGACGAACGTATCGGACAGGGCCGTGAGAACGCCAAGACCTATCTCCGTGAAAACAGCCGCGTTGCCTTGGAGATCGAGGATAAGATTCGGGCCGCGCACGGGCTGGATTTCGACATGGCTGCTGGTGAAGACGACGACATCCTTGAAGCTTAGGCCAATCAGGGCATTCAACTTGAAGGGCGGCTCTCAGAGAGCCGCCCTTGTTTCTTTGTAGGTGGCGCTGTGCTGTGGACACCGGACAAGCGCGGGGATAAACCCTGCGAGAACATGATAATGCCGGTCCGGAAGTGCCCCTGATGCCCACGCTGAACGATATCCGATCCACCTTTCTCGATTTTTTTGCCCGTAACGGTCACGAAGTCGTCGATTCGTCGCCGCTGGTGCCGCGCAACGACCCGACGCTGATGTTCGTCAACTCGGGCATGGTTCAGTTCAAGAACCTCTTCACCGGGGTGGAACATAGGGATTACAACCGCGCAACGACCGCGCAGAAATGTGTTCGGGCGGGTGGCAAGCACAACGATCTCGACAATGTCGGTTACACCGCTCGGCATCACACGTTTTTCGAGATGCTCGGCAACTTTTCCTTCGGTGATTACTTCAAGGAAGAGGCGATTCCATTTGCCTGGGAATTGGTGACACGCGATTTCGACATTGATCCCAAGCGGTTGTACACCACCGTGTATCACACCGATGACGAGGCGTTCGAAATCTGGAAAAAGGTGGGCGTTCCGGAGGATCGGATCATCCGCATCGCGACCAGTGACAATTTCTGGCAGATGGGCCCGACCGGCCCTTGCGGACCCTGCACCGAGATTTTTTACGATCATGGTGAGCATATCTGGGGTGGACCTCCGGGCAGCCCGGAGGAGGATGGCGACCGGTTCATCGAGATCTGGAATGTCGTCTTTATGCAGAACGAGCAGTTCGAGGATGGCTCGATGCGACCGCTCGACATGCAGTCGATCGATACCGGCATGGGGCTGGAACGGATTGGAGCGCTATTGCAGGGTAAGCACGACAATTACGACACCGACCTGATGCGTTCGCTGATCGAGGCCAGCGCAGATGCGACCTCTTCCGACCCGGACGGCCCAGGCAAGACGCATCACCGGGTCATCGCCGATCACCTGCGGTCAACCTCCTTCCTAATGGCCGACGGGGTGATGCCGTCGAATGACGGTCGGGGTTACGTTCTGCGCCGGATCATGCGTCGCGCGATGCGCCATGCGCATTTGTTGGGCGCAAAAGATCCGTTGATGCATCGCCTGGTCCCGGCGCTGGTACGCCAGATGGGCGCGGCCTATCCCGAGCTTGGTCGGGCGCAGGCGCTGATCGAGGAAACGCTTAAACTGGAAGAGACGCGGTTCAAGGCGACCCTGGATCGTGGTCTGAGGCTTCTTGATGACGAGTTGGGCGTTTTGCCGGAAGGTACGCGTCTTCCGGGCGAGACGGCCTTCAAACTCTATGACACCTACGGCTTCCCGCTTGACCTGACACAGGACGCGCTGCGTGAAAAGGGGCGTGAGGTCGACATCGAAGGGTTCGACGCCGCCATGGCTGAGCAGAAGGCCAAGGCGCGTGCCGCATGGGCCGGTTCGGGCGAGGCGGCTGATGCGACCGTCTGGTTCGATATCGCCGACGAAAAGGGCGCGACCGATTTCCTTGGCTACGATACCGAATCCGCCGAAGGGCAGATCCTTGCACTGGTTCTGGATGGAGATCGCGTCGAGGAAGCGGGGCAGGGTGCGTCGGTTCAGATCGCGCTAAACCAGTCCCCGTTCTATGCCGAAGCGGGGGGGCAGGTTGGCGATACCGGAACGATCCGGACGGAAAGCGGCGTTGCCCGCGTAACGGATACACGCAAATCTGCCGGGGTTTTCATCCATTTCGCCGAAATTGTCGAAGGCACGGTGCGGACTGGCGATGCGGCGCAGCTCGAAGTCGATCACGCGCGGCGCACGGCGATCCGCGCCAATCACTCCGCGACCCATCTGCTGCACGAAGCGCTGCGTGAGTGTTTGGGCGATCACGTCGCGCAGCGTGGTTCGCTCAACGCTGAAGAAAGGTTGCGTTTCGATTTCAGCCATACCAAGGCGTTGAGCGCCGATGAACTGGCTTCGGTTGAACGGGACGTCAACGCCTATATTCGTCAGAACGCACCGGTCGAGACACGGATCATGACGCCGGACGACGCGCGCGCTATCGGTGCGCAAGCCCTTTTCGGCGAGAAGTACGGCGAAGAGGTACGCGTAGTTTCGATGGGTCGGGCGGCGACGGGCAAGGGCAGCGACGGTCAGACCTATTCGATCGAACTGTGCGGGGGTACGCATGTAACCCGCACCGGAGATATCGGCGCTTTTGTCCTGCTGGGCGATAGCGCCAGCAGCGCGGGTGTGCGGCGGATCGAAGCTTTGACCGGGGATGAGGCGATGCGCCACCTGTCCGGGCAGGCGGCACGCCTTTCCGAGGTCGCTGCGGAACTGAAGGCCCAGCCGGACGATGTGCCCGCGCGGATCAAGGCCCTGCTCGACGAACGCAAGGCGTTGCAGAACGAGGTTGCCCAGCTGCGGCGCGAGCTGGCGATGTCGGGTGGCGGCCAGGCCGGTCCCGAGGCGCGCGAGGTCAATGGTATTAAATTCATAGCGCAGGTTCTGTCGGGTGTCACGGGCAAGGACCTGCCCGCGCTCATCGACGAGATGAAGGCGCGCGTGGTCTCTGGGGCGGTCCTTCTGATCGCGGATACCGGCGGTAAAGCGGCGGTGGCTGCTGGCGTCACCGATGATTTGACCGGTCGGGTGTCCGCTGTTGATCTGGTCAAGGCCGCCGTGGCAGAACTCGGCGGCAAGGGCGGTGGCGGCCGTCCTGATATGGCGCAGGGCGGCGGCAAGGATGCCGGAAACGCCGACGCCGCAATCAAGGCGGCCGAAGCCGCGATGGGAGGTTAAAGTGGGTGCACTCTGGATTGCGCATGTTACGGTCACCGATGCCGATGCCTATGGCAAATACGCCGAACTGGCAGGACCGGCTATCGCCAAACATGGCGGAGAGTTCATCGCCCGTGGCGGACGTTTCGTGCAGTTGGAAGGCAAGGAACGGCCACGCAACGTGGTTGCACGTTTCCCGTCGGTCGAGGCGGCTGTGGACTGCTACAACTCGCCCGAATACCAAGAGGCGTTGAGCCACGCGCGCGGCGCGTCCGAACGGGAATTGATGGTGGTCGAAACTTCGGACTGAAGGTTTTGAAATCGTGGAAGAGTAAAGGGCGCCCCTGTTGGGCGCCCTTTTTCGTGATCAGGATGCCGCCTTGGACATCCGCTTGCGTTCATGAGGATCAAGGAACCGCTTGCGCAGGCGGACGACGTTGGGTGTCACTTCGACCAGTTCGTCGTCGTCGATATAGGCGATGGCCTCCTCGAGGCTGAACTGGACATGCGGCGTGAGGCGCACGGCATCATCCGAGCCCGAAGCGCGGACGTTGGTGAGCTTTTTGCCTTTGAGCGGGTTCACTTCGAGATCATTGTCGCGAGAGTGTTCGCCGATGATCATGCCTTGGTACACGTCGGCCTGGGGGCCGATGAACATGCGGCCCCGCTCTTCGAGGTTCCAGAGCGCATAAGCAACCGACTGGCCCTTTTCCATCGAGATCAAAACGCCGGCGCGACGGCCCGGGATCGGGCCTTTGTGGGGCGCCCAGCCATGGAACACGCGGTTCAGAACGCCGGTGCCGCGCGTGTCGGTCAGGAACTCTCCGTGGTAACCGATCAGACCGCGCGACGGGACATGCGCGATGATGCGGGTCTTGCCAGCGCCTGCCGGCTTCATCTCGACCAACTCACCCTTGCGCGCGCCAGTGATCTTTTCGATCACCGCGCCCGAGTATTCGTCATCGACATCGATGGTGACTTCTTCGATGGGCTCCAGTTTCTGCCCGTCTTCCTCGCGCAGAAGAACCTGCGGGCGCGAGATGGAAAGCTCGAACCCCTCACGACGCATGTTCTCGATCAATACGCCCATCTGCAATTCGCCGCGGCCGGCTACCTCGAACGCCTCGCCGCCTGGGGTGTCGGTGACCTGAATGGCAACGTTCGATTCCGCCTCTTTCATCAAGCGGTCGCGGATTACGCGGCTTTGCACCTTTTTGCCGTCGCGGCCTGCGAGTGGGCTGTCGTTGATCCCGAAGGTAACGGTGATCGTCGGCGGATCGATCGGTTGTGCCGGCAGCGCTTCGGCGACTTGCGGGGCAACAAGGCTGTCGGCAACGGTGGCCTTGGTCATGCCGGCGATGGTGACGATGTCGCCCGCTTCGGCCTGGTCGATCGGTTGTTGCCCGAGGCCACGAAACGCGAGGATCTTGCTTGCCCGGAAGTTCTCGATCAGCGTTCCATCACGGCTGAGGGCCTTCAGGCTGTCGCCCGTCTTGAGCGTCCCACTTTCGACCCGGCCGGTCAGTATGCGACCAATAAACGGGTCGTTGCCAAGTGTGGTCGCCAGCATGCGAAACGGCTCTTCCTTGTGGGCAAGCTGCTTCGGCGCGGGTACGTGGTCGACGATCAGGTCGAATAGCGCCGAGAGATCCTTGCGCGGACCGTCAAGCTCCATGTCGGCCCAGCCGGATCGGCCTGACGCATACATCGACGGGAAATCCAGCTGGTCGTCATCGGCGCCGAGGTTGGCGAAGAGGTCAAAGCACTCGTCCAGCGCGCGGTCGGGTTCGGCATCCGGCTTGTCGACCTTGTTCAGAACCACGATGGGGCGCAGACCGAGGGCCAGTGCCTTGGAGGTGACGAACTTGGTTTGCGGCATCGGGCCTTCTGCCGCGTCGACCAGCAGGACGACACCGTCGACCATCGACAGGATGCGCTCGACCTCGCCGCCGAAATCGGCGTGGCCGGGCGTGTCGACGATGTTGATGCGCGTCTCTTTCCACTCGACCGAGGTGGCTTTGGCCAGAATTGTGATGCCGCGCTCGCGTTCCAGATCGTTGCTGTCCATCGCACGTTCGGCAACGGCCTGGTTTTCGCGGAAGGCGCCGGATTGTTTCAAGAGCTCGTCGACGAGCGTTGTCTTGCCGTGGTCGACATGGGCGATGATTGCGATATTGCGCAGATCCATAGGTCAGCCTGTACAGGAAAAGGGAGAAGTTGCGGCGGCCATACAGGGCCGTGGCCGCAAGGTCCAGCAAATTGCGCCTTGCATCGCCCCGCGGCTCAATGACCTGCCTTTTTCGAAAAGACCTGAATCACCACGATTCCCGTGATGATGAGGCCGAGGCCCAAAAGCGCGGGAGCATCCAGCCGTTGGCCGAAAACGATAAAGCCGATGACGGAAATCAACACGATCCCCAGCCCGGACCAGATGGCATAAGTGATGCCCACGGGCAGTTCACGCAATGTCAGCGACAGAAACCAGAACGCCGCGCCATAGCCGAACACGACAAGAACGGAAGGCCAGAAGCGGGTAAACTGCTGACTGGCCTGAAGCGCGGTGGTGCCGATCGTCTCGGCAATCCCGGCGATCAGGAGAAATGCATAAGTCAGGGGCACGGTTCGAATTCCTTGCGCAGTGTGATGCAGTTCGCAGACGCCACCCGTCCCGATGCGGCAAAAGGGGAGCGTGGATCGGTTTTTTCCCAGTTATCCCGAAGGCCCGATCAGACTAAGCTGGTAGCTATTTGATAAAAGGAATGATTTCATGACACGCTTTACCAAGATGATCGTTGCTCTCTCGACCGTTGTCACCGTAGCGGGCTGGGCGCTGTCGATGTGAATTTGAAATGGATCGGGCGCCGAAGGATCCCTTTCGGCGCCCTATTTTTGTCTATCCGACCAGAGCTTTGTTGAGATTTTCGTCGATTTTTTCCAGGAAACCGGTCGTGGTCAGCCAGCCCTGATCAGGCCCAACCAGCAAGGCAAGATCCTTGGTCATGTGGCCGGATTCGACGGTGTCCACCACTACCCGTTCCAAAGTGGCTGCAAATGCGGCAAGAGCGGTGTTTTCGTCAAGTTTCGCGCGGTGTTTCAGCCCGCCGGTCCACGCAAAGATCGAAGCGATCGAGTTTGTCGAGGTTGCCTCGCCCTTTTGGTGCTGGCGGTAATGCCGGGTCACGGTTCCATGGGCCGCCTCGGACTCCACGATCTTACCGTCCGGGGTCATCAGGATAGAAGTCATGAGCCCGAGCGAACCAAATCCCTGTGCGACCGTGTCGGACTGCACGTCGCCGTCGTAGTTCTTGCAGGCCCAGACATAACCGCCTGACCATTTCAGCGAGCTCGCCACCATGTCGTCGATCAGACGGTGTTCGTACCAGATACCCTTGGCCTCAAACGCTTCCTTGAACTCAGCCTCGAAGACCTGCTGGAAGATGTCCTTGAAGCGACCGTCATAGGCCTTGAGGATCGTGTTCTTGGTCGACAGGTAGACCGGCCAGCCGAGGTTCAGCCCGTAATTCAGCGAGGCTCGGGCGAAATCGGTAATCGACTTGTCGAGGTTGTACATGCCCATGACCACGCCGGCTTCGGGTGCGGCGAACACCTCTTTTTCGATCACTTCGCCGTCGGCACCCTCGAATTTCAGGGTGATTTTTCCCGCACCGGGAAAGTGGAAATCCGTTGCCCGATATTGATCGCCGTAGGCGTGGCGGCCGACAACGATTGGCTTTGTCCAGCCGGGTACGAGGCGGGGCACATTCTTGCAGATGATCGGTTGGCGAAAGATCACGCCACCCAGAATGTTTCGGATCGTGCCGTTCGGGCTGCGATACATGCGCTTGAGGCCGAATTCCTCGACGCGGGCCTCATCCGGCGTGATGGTCGCGCATTTGACGGCGACGCCGACCTCGCGCGTCTTTTCGGCAGCATCGACCGTGATCTGATCGTCCGTGCGGTCGCGCTCTTCGATGCCGAGATCGTAATAAAGAAGGTCGATGTCGAGATAGGGCAGGATCAGTTTCTGCTTTATGAAATCCCACATGATGCGGGTCATCTCGTCGCCATCCATCTCGACGATGGGGTTGTCCACCTTGATCTTGGTCATCGGATCGGCCTTTCGCTGATGAACGGTTTATGGACCCGATTTAGCGAAGACACCGATGGATTGGAATACGGCATACAAAGGTATACCAAAAATTCACAAAGGCCTAGGTTGCCGGCTTGCTTTCCTTGCGCTGTGCCATCAGTTCCCGGGCCTTGCCGATGAGGAATCGCCGAGCGGTTCGCTCGGCGAGGCGCACACGTATCTCCGTTAGGTATGCCTCTTCAAGCGACTGGGACGCCGCGGCCAGAACATTTCCGACCTCGACGTACAGGCGATCCTCTCCGGTTTCATCCATGACTTTCATCGTATCCTCCGCCAGTTTCGCGGCGAGGGTCTCGATGGTTCCAGCCATCAGCGCGATGACTCCGTCAGGCGTCGCTTGACGTAATCGCTGACCGAGCCAATCAGGGTTTCCATGTGCTGGTTCTGGAAGAAGTGATCGGCGCCTTCGACCTCTTCGTGGGTAATGGTGATACCTTTTTGTTCCTGCAGTTTGCCGACCAGCGCCTGTGTGTCGGCAGGGGGTGCCACGCGATCCGCCGAACCGTTGATGATCAGGCCAGAGGATGGGCAGGGCGCAAGGAAGGAGAAATCATACATGTTCGCAGGAGGGGAGACCGAGATGAACCCGGTAATCTCAGGGCGGCGCATCAACAACTGCATGCCGATCCAAGCGCCGAAGGAGAAGCCCGCGACCCAGCAATGCTTGGAGTTCGAGTTCATCGATTGCAGGTAATCGAGCGCCGACGCGGCATCAGACAATTCTCCCACGCCTTGATCGTACTCACCCTGGCTGCGGCCCACGCCACGGAAGTTGAAGCGCAGGACGGTGAACCCCATTTGGTAGAATGCGTAATGCAGGTTGTAGACGACCTTGTTGTTCATCGTCCCGCCGAATTGTGGGTGCGGATGCAATACGATCGCGATCGGAGCATCCTTTTCCTTCTGCGGGTGGTAGCGGCCTTCGAGGCGGCCTTCGGGTCCGGGAAATATCACCTCGGGCATGTCGGCGTCTGGTCCTGTTTTTCGTCTTGGGTGCCGGGCGGATATTCTTGACGTTATCCGTAAGGTACCTTAGAACGGTTCTAATCTGATTTCGGCGCTCGGATGGGCAGCACTGTCCGAGCGAGATACGCATTGGCGGTGCCGAGGTCAATGTTCTGGCGCATGTCAAAGAGATGAGGGCTGGCAATGAAGCTGTCGACGAAGGGACGTTACGCGATGGTCGCGTTGGCAGATATTGCGCTTCAGCCTCAGGATACGCTGGTCAGCTTGGGTGAGATTTCGGCGCGGCAGTCGATTTCCCTGCCGTATCTCGAGCAATTGTTCGTCAAGTTGCGGCGGGCAGACCTAGTCGTTTCCGTGCGTGGACCAGGTGGTGGCTATCGCTTGGCGCGACCGGCGACAGAGATCCGCGTGGTCGAAGTGCTGGCCGCGGTCGATGAAACGGTAGATGCCATGCACAAGGGGGCCGGCGCGTCTGGTGGGGCGTCCGGCAGCCGGGCGCAATCGCTGACCAACAGGCTGTGGCAATCGTTGAGTGCACATGTCTACGTTTTCCTTCACCAGGCCCGTCTTTCGGACGTGATCGAAAACGAGCTCGCTCCTTGTCCTGCCGTACCCAACCTGTTCGCAGTGGTGGATGCGGATTGATGGCGCGGTTTATCAGTTGCAGGACAGCGTGATGCAGCGAGTGTACCTCGATCACAATGCGACCACACCGCTACGGGTCGAAGCGCGCGCGGCGATGATTGACGCGATGGATGTGTCGGGCAATCCATCCTCGGTGCATGCAGAAGGGCGCGCTGCCAAGGCGATCGTGGAAAAGGCCCGCGCGCAAATCGCCTCGGCCTTTGGCGCGGACGGGGCCGATGTGATCTTTACCTCGGGCGCGACCGAGGCCGCTGCGTTGGCCTTGGCCGGACGTGGCCTTCATGGCGCTGCGGTTGAGCATGATGCCGTAAGGGCTTGGACTGTCGAGGACTTGCCAGTTGATGCGCAAGGACGGGTTTCGGTCGCTGAACCAGCGAATTCAACCCTGCAACTCGCCAATTCCGAGACGGGAATTGTCCAGGATTTGCCCACGGGTATTGCTATGACCGATGCCACGCAGGCATTCGGCAAACTGCCTGTCGCGTTCAATTGGATGGGGGCTGGTATGGCGCTCGTCTCGGCTCACAAGCTGGGGGGGCCGAAAGGAATTGGCGCGCTTGTCATGCCGCGCGGCACCGACCTTGTCGCTCAGATTCGCGGCGGTGGTCAGGAGATGGGGAGGCGCTCTGGTACCGAAAACCTGGTCGGCATTGCCGGTTTTGGTGCAGCGGCCGAGGCTGCGGCAGGTGATCTGTCCGATGGTATATGGGAACGCGTTGCCGAACTTAGAAATATTCTAGAAAGTGCTCTTGAGGCAGGGGCGCCAGAGACTATTTTTGTCGGGAAAGGCGCCAACCGGCTTCCGAACACCTTGTGTTTCGCGACCCCTGGGTGGAAAGGAGAGACGCAAGTCATGCAGATGGATCTTGCAGGCTTTGCTATTTCCGCTGGTAGTGCCTGTTCGAGTGGCAAGGTGCGAGCCAGCGCGGTTCTTACCGCCATGGGATTTGACGACCGGACAGCCGCGAGCGCAATCCGCGTTTCGCTGGGGCTCGGGACGACCGAAGAAGAAGTGCTGCGTTTCGCGGAAACGTGGCTGACGAAAGAAAAGAGGCACCGCGCGCGCGTCGCGTGACCTGAATGGAGGGTAGTCATGGCCGCATTGGACCAGACCCAGGTGAAAGAAGGCGTCGATCAGGAAACCGTGGATGCGGTCCGCGAGGTCGGCACCTACAAATATGGCTGGGAAACCGAGATCGAGATGGAATACGCCCCGAAAGGGCTGACGCCGGACATCGTGCGGCTGATCTCGCAGAAGAATGACGAGCCTGAGTGGATGACGGATTGGCGGTTGGCGGCCTACGAGCGCTGGCTCCAGAAGGAAGAACCCGATTGGGCGATGGTCGACTATCCCGAGATCGACTTTCAGGATCAGTATTACTATGCCCGGCCCAAATCGATGGAGGTGAAGCCGAAATCGCTCGACGAGGTCGACCCCAAGCTGCTGGCGACCTATGAAAAGCTGGGCATTCCGCTCAAAGAGCAAATGATCCTTGCCGGTGTCGAGGGCGCCGAAGACGCACCTGCCGAAGGCCGCAAGGTCGCGGTGGACGCGGTATTCGATTCCGTTTCGGTCGGTACGACCTTCCAGGCGGAGTTGAAGAAGCATGGCGTTATCTTCTGTTCGATCTCCGAGGCGATCCGCGAACACCCTGAATTGGTAAAGAAATACTTGGGCAGCGTCGTTCCGGTTTCTGATAATTTCTATGCCACTCTGAACAGTGCAGTTTTTTCCGACGGTTCGTTCGTCTACGTGCCTCCGGGCGTGCGCTGTCCGATGGAGTTGTCGACCTATTTCCGCATCAATGCCGAGAACACCGGACAGTTCGAGCGGACGCTGATCATAGCTGACAAGGGATCGTATGTCTCTTATCTTGAAGGTTGCACCGCGCCGCAGCGCGACACCGCGCAACTTCACGCGGCGGTGGTCGAGATCATCGTCGAGGAAGACGCCGAGGTGAAATACTCCACGGTGCAAAACTGGTTCCCCGGCGACGAGAATGGCAAGGGCGGTATCTATAACTTTGTGACCAAGCGCGCGGATTGCCGTGGCGACCGGTCCAAGGTGATGTGGACGCAGGTCGAAACGGGCTCTGCCGTGACATGGAAATATCCGTCCTGCATTTTGCGCGGTGATGACAGCCAGGGCGAATTCTACTCGATCGCAATCACCAACAACATGCAGCAGGCTGACACCGGCACAAAGATGGTTCATCTGGGCAAGCGGACCAAGTCACGTATCGTCTCCAAGGGGATCAGCGCGGGCAAGGCGCAGAACACCTATCGCGGATTGGTGTCGATGCACCCGAAGGCAAAGGAAAGCCGTAATTATACCCAGTGCGACAGTCTGTTGATCGGCGACAAATGCGGGGCGCATACAGTGCCCTACATCGAGGTCCGCAACAACTCGAGTCGTGTCGAACACGAGGCGACGACCTCTAAGGTGGACGACGATCAGCTGTTCTATTGCCGTCAGCGCGGAATGGACGAGGAAGAGGCGGTGGCCTTGGTGGTCAACGGTTTCTGCAAGGACGTTCTGCAGGCATTGCCGATGGAGTTCGCCATGGAAGCGCAGCAGCTTGTCGCCATTTCGCTCGAAGGGTCGGTGGGCTGATCCCGCCCGCACCGAGCTGGACCCGGATATGACGGTCGCCCCATCAAGTATAAAACGCCCGACGCTGACCATGCCGCCAGAAGAGGCGGAAGTTTTGCGCACGGCCTATCGCGAGGCGTCTGTCATTCTGGAATATGGCTCGGGCGGGTCGACGGCACTCGCGGCCGAGTTCGAGGACAAGCATATCACCTCGGTCGAAAGCGACCGCGGATGGGCAAGGATGATGAAACAGTGGTTCGCCGAGAACCCGCCGTCGCAGGACAGCACCGTTGACATCCAGTGGGTGAACATCGGTGAGACCCATGATTGGGGCCATCCGGTCTCGGCGGAACGATGGCGGGATTATGCGAATTATCCGCTGGGCGTCTGGAAGGCTTCGGGCAGGCCGCACCCGGACGTGGTGCTGGTAGACGGACGGTTTCGCGTGGGATGCGCCTTGGCAACCGCGTTTAACATCACGCGCCCGGTAACTCTTCTGTTTGACGACTACACCCGGCGCAAGTGGATGCACGAGGTGGAAAGCTTTATCGGGACGCCGCTGGTCGTGGGGCGCGTCGGGGTCTTCCATGTAGAGCCTACGCCCGTTCCCGGCGACCGTCTGGATCGAGTGATCCATTTCATGACCCTGCCATAGAGTCGAAGATTGGAGACGAGAATGATCGTAACGACTACCCCGGGCGTCGAAGGACGGCGGATCACCGATTACCGCGGCATCGTTGTGGGCGAGGCCATCATGGGCGCCAACGTGGTGCGGGACTTCTTTGCGTCGGTAACGGATGTGATCGGTGGCCGTTCCGGTGCTTACGAGGCAAAGCTGCGCGATGCGCGCGAGATCGCGCTTTCGGAACTGGAAGAGCAAGCGCGCGAAAAGGGCGCCAATGCCGTTGTCGGTGTCGACCTGGATTACGAAGTGGTGGGCGAGTCGATGCTCATGGTCTCGATGAGTGGAACGGCAGTCGTACTGGATTGATGCAGATCGCGCCCGATCATAACGCGCCATTGCGCCTTTTCTGGTGGAAGGGGGTACCGAATTTCGGCGATGCTCTGTCTGCCTTAGTAGTCGAGTCCGTGTCGGGGCGTGAAGTCGTGCATTCGGGGCCGATGAGTTGCGATCTGTTGGCCATCGGTTCGCTGATCCAGGTGATGCGCCGAAAGTACCAAGAGGCACCAAAGGACGGACACCGGCCGGTGATCTGGGGTGCCGGATTGCTCCACTCCGTGCCGCGCGACTTCCTGAAATTTGTCGATGTTGCGCTCGTGCGCGGACCGGTTACCGCTGCCCTCCTGGGGCTTCAGCCCCGTCTCTTTGGCGATCCCGGACTTCTGGCCGACAAAGTCATCGGACCGTTGCCCGAGCGACAGGATCGCGTGGTGCTGGTTCCACATCACTCCATGATTGACGATCCGGCGCTCTCGTTGTTGATACAGTCGGAGCCTGCCATCGAGCTTGTGGACCCGCGCGGCGATGCGTTGGATGTCTGCCGCCGAATTGCCTCGGCCCGGCATGTGATCGCGGCCAGCCTGCACGGGCTGATCGTGGCGGATGCCTGTGGCGTCCCTTCGACATGGCTTGCACCGGGAGAACAGGCCCTTCTCAAGTACCATGATTACGCAGCATCGATCGCGCGTTCGATGGTCAATCCACTTCTGATCGAAGATGTTCCCGACCTGCTGCGCAATTTGCGCGATGGGGACACCATTGCTCATGCCGAAGGCATTGCGCGTGCGCGCGAGGACCTTCTTTCAACATTCCCCGCGCATTTCCGCGCGTTCGACCAAACGCCGCGCGACCGCGCACAGGCCTGAATCCAAAGAGGAAAAAATGCTGGAAATCAAAAACCTGCACGTCAAACTTGAAGAAGAGGACAAGCAAATCCTCAAAGGTGTCGACTTGACCGTCGAGGCTGGCAAGGTGCACGCGATCATGGGGCCGAACGGCTCGGGAAAGTCGACGCTGTCTTATGTGCTTTCCGGACGGGATGGTTACGAGGTGACTGACGGCGCGGCGGAGCTCGACGGACAGGACCTGCTGGAGATGGAACCCGAAGAGCGTGCTGCCGCCGGTATTTTTCTTGCATTCCAATATCCGGTGGAAATCCCCGGTGTGGGCAACATGACTTTCTTGCGCACCGCCGTGAATGCACAGCGCAAGGCGCGCGGCGAGGAAGAGCTGTCCGCCTCCGATTTCCTCAAGCTGGTCCGCGAAAAGGCAAAAGCTCTGAAGATCGATGCAGAGATGCTCAAGCGGCCGGTCAATGTCGGCTTTTCAGGCGGTGAGAAGAAGCGCAACGAAATCCTGCAGATGGCGATGCTTGAACCCAAGATGTGCATTCTGGACGAGACCGACTCCGGTCTTGACGTGGATGCGATGAAGCTGGTGGCCGACGGCGTGAACGCTTTGCGCGATGCTGGTCGCGGGTTTCTGGTGATTACCCATTACCAGCGCCTGCTCGATCACATCAAACCGGACGTTGTGCACATCATGGCAGACGGCCGCATCGTTAAGACCGGTGGGCCCGACCTCGCGCTTGAGGTCGAGCATAACGGGTATGGCGACATTCTGGCAGAGGTGCAGTGATGGCTTTGCCGCAGGTGAAACAGGACGCGACCGAGGCGCGGTTGTCCGCGATGTCACTGCCGCAGGGTGGTTGCCTTGGCCAGGCGCGCGAGGACGCACTGGCGCGGGTGCGCGAGATGGGTTTGCCCTCGCGTCGTGATGAATATTGGAAGTACACGCGTCCCGACACGTTGGTGGCGCCTGAAGCGCCAAGTGCGGCCGTGTTCGAAAACGACGAAAGCCCCATGTTCGGTGCGTTTGACCGGCTGAAGATCGTTTTCGTCGATGGCGTGTTTGATGCCAAAGCCTCTGACGATCTCGATATGGAAGGTGTACGCATCGACCGGATCGAGGATATTTGCTGCAAGGATATCCACTGGGCGCGTGATCTTTACGGGGTTCTGGAGGCGCGTGGGCATAATCCGGTGCAAAGACCTCTCGCCGCTCTCAACACCGCTTTCGCAACGGATGGCGTGGCAATCCACGTGACGGGCAAGGTGAGCAAGCCGATCAGCCTGATCTATATCCACAAGGACGATAAATCGGACGCAACTCTGCACCATGTTGTACGGGTCGAATCCGGTGCCGAGGCGACGATCTTGGAAAATGGACCCGCGGCCTCGCGGTTCAACAAGAGTATCGAAGTGGATATCGCAGACGGGGGTACGCTTCATCACGTCCGGGCCCAAGGTCGCGACCACGAGCGTCGGGCGGTCACGCATATGTTTACCCGTCTCGGCAAGGAGTCGGTCTACAAATCGTTTACTCTGACCGTAAATGGCGTCCTGACCCGAAATGAGCAGGTCGTTGAACTGACCGGGGATGACGCGATTGCCCATGTCGCGGGCGCTTGCGTTGGTGACGGCGATTTCCATCACGACGATACCGTCTTTATCACGCATGACGCTGTGAATTGCGAAAGCCGCCAGGTTTTCAAAAAGGTCCTGCGTAATGGGGCCACCGGAGTGTTCCAAGGCAAGATCCTTGTGAAAGAAGGTGCGCAAAAGACGGACGGCTACCAGATCAGCCAGTCCCTGTTGCTCGATGAGGACAGTCAGTTCCTTGCCAAGCCTGAGCTGGAAATCTATGCCGATGACGTCGCGTGTTCGCACGGCTCGACCTCGGGTGCGATCGATGAAACGGCGCTTTTCTACCTACGTTCGCGTGGCGTGCCAGAGAAGAAGGCGACCGACATGCTGACCCTCGCCTTCCTTGCCGAAGCTGTGCAGGAAATCGAAGATCAGGCGATCGCCGAAGACATCGTCACACGTCTGCAAGGCTGGCTGGACCGGCGGGGCTGATGGCGGTCACCCAGGACATTGTCGCTACCTATCGTGGACCTGCAGCGGTTATCCGACGCTTGTTGTCGGCAGGACAGCGAGAAGACCGCGCGTTGGCGATCCTGATGGCGGCCTGCGCATTGGTATTCATTTCGCAGATGCCGCGCCTGTCGCGAGAGGCTCACCTGTCGGGGCAGGAACTCAATATGCTTTTGGGAGGGACGCTTCTGGCGTGGCTGATCATCGCACCGCTTATCCTGTACGGTGTAGCGGCACTCAGCCATCTGGTCGCCCGCATCGCCGGGGGCCGAGGAAGCTGGTACGGAGCACGCCTCGCCCTGTTCTGGGCGCTGCTGGCTTCGGCTCCGCTTCTTTTGCTCCACGGGCTGCTCGCCGGTTTCGTTGGCCCGGGACCCGCGCTTTCCGGGGTTGGCATTTTGTGGCTCGTGGTGTTTGGCTGGTTCTGGTTTTCAGGATTGAGGCAAGCAGAAAGGCCCGCCGAATGAATTTCGCCTTTTGGCGCACGCTTGCGGTTACCACGGTGACCGATCCGGCCTCGGCTGCGCGGCAGATAATGGCCATGGAGTTCCCGCGCGAGGTGTTGTGGTTAGCCTTGGCGCTGGCCGTTGTGTTGAACACCACGATACAGGCGGCAATCAACGTGGTTTTTCCACCGGTCGATGGAATGTTGCCCGGCGTGGGAACAGGGTTGGGGGCATACGCCGCCATAGTGGGTGGTGGTCTGATATTGACGATCATCTCGCTGCACCGCGTTGGGCGCTGGATGGGCGGGCAGGGTACCTTCAATGAAGTGATGGCCCTAATGGTCTGGATGCAGTTCTTGCGCGTTGTCGTGCAGGCCGCCAGCTTCGTTCTTTTGCTTACTGTGCCAATCCTGTCGGCACTGCTTGCCTTGGCGGCCGCTCTGCTGGGGCTCTACATTTTCCTGCACTTCATCGACCAGGCACATCGGCTTGGGTCGATCTGGCGCGCTGCGGGGGTCTTGATCGTCTCGGTCTTCGCCATAGCCTTTGTGCTATTCGTTCTTTTGTCGCTCGCCGGCGCACCGATCACGGGATCTGCTGCTTATGTATGACGTCACGAAAATCCGGGCCGACTTCCCGATCCTTTCTCGAGAAGTGAACGGCAAGCCGCTGACATATCTCGACAATGGCGCGTCGGCACAAAAGCCGCAGGTCGTCATTGATGCGGTGACCCGCGCCTATGCCGAAGAGTATTCGAATGTTCACCGTGGCCTGCATTACTTGTCGAACCTCGCGACCGAAAAGTACGAATCCGTACGCGGCACAGTCGCCACGTTCCTGAACGCAGGATCGGAGGACGAGATTGTTCTGAACTCGGGCACGACCGAGGGTATCAACCTGGTCGCCTATGGCTGGGCGATGCCGCACTTGCAGGCGGGCGACGAGATTGTCCTGAGCGTCATGGAACACCACGCGAATATCGTTCCGTGGCACTTTCTTCGCGAACGGCAGGGCGTGAATCTGAAATGGGTCGACGTGGACGCGACAGGAGCACTCGACCCACAAGCCGTAATCGACGCCATCGGACCCAAAACCAAGTTGGTGGCGATAACGCATTGTTCGAACGTTCTCGGCACCGTGGTTGATGTAAAGGCGATTTGCGAGGGTGCACGCACCAAGGGCGTGCCGGTTCTGGTCGATGGTTCGCAGGCCGCCGTGCATGGGGCGGTTGACCTGTCCGAGATCGGCTGCGACTTCTACGCCATCACCGGCCACAAACTTTACGGTCCCTCAGGGTCCGGGGCGATCTACATCCGCAAGGAGCGAATGGCCGAGATGCGCCCTTTCATCGGCGGTGGAGATATGATCCGCGAGGTGCACAAGGACGAAGTGATCTACAACGATCCACCCATGAAGTTCGAGGCCGGTACCCCCGGGATCGTTCAAACAATCGGTCTGGGCGTGGCGCTGGATTACATGATGGATCTGGGTATGGAGAACATCGCCGCACATGAAGCGGGGCTTCGCGACTATGCAATGGAGCGTTTTGCCGGGCTCAACTGGCTGCAAGTGCAAGGCACCCAACCCGACAAGGCCGCTATATTCTCCTTCACGCTGGATGGCGCCGCGCATGCACACGACATTTCCACCATCCTCGACAAGAAGGGAGTCGCGGTTCGGGCAGGCCATCACTGCGCGGGTCCGTTGATGGATCACTTGGGTGTTACTGCAACCTGTCGTGCGAGCTTTGGTCTTTACAATACGCGGGACGAAGTTGACGTGCTGATCGACGCACTTGAGCTTGCGCATGATCTGTTCGCGTGATGTTTTTGCGGTTGCACCGGTCGCCAAAGACCGGTAGCAAAACCGGACGCACCTGTAGCTCAGCTGGATAGAGCGCTGCCCTCCGAAGGCAGAGGCCAGAGGTTCGAATCCTCTCAGGTGCGCCAGAAAATCAGAATCTGGTCGCTGAGGGTCGGTTTTCCCGTCGCATCACTTTGCTAGGCAGCATCGCCGCTATTTTTAATCCTGCAAACCTAAAACATGGTGCTCGAGATTACGGGTCAACGCGTGGCAATTTCCGTCACGATCGCCTCTAAGCAAATTCGTTAAGGAGCTCGGCGGATTGATATTCGTGGGCTTCCATATCAGCATAAGAGTATTCCCAGACTTGCTAACCTGAAATGATTTCAAATCGGGTTACGTCCACCATTCCGCGATCGGTGATCTTCAATGCTGGAATGACTGGAAGCGCGAGGAAAGCTAGCTGAAGGAATGGTTCTTCGAGCGTGACGCCAAGGGATCGGGCTGCGTCGCGCAGCGTTTTCAACCTATCGCGGACCTCTTCGAATGGTGCAAGTGACATGAGACCGGCCACGGGCAGAGCGAGCTCGGCGATGACCTCACCATCACGGGATACGACGAACCCACCGTCGATTTCGGATAGCCGGTTGGCGGCCAACGCCATGTCGGCATAATCGATGCCGACACAGGCGATATTGTGATGGTCGTGGCAGACCGTGGACGCGATGGCTCCACCGCCGATCCCGAAGCCGCGCACGAAACCCGTCGCGATGTTTCCGTTCTTGCCATGGCGTTCGATCACCGCGATACGGGCCAGATCACGTTCGGGATCTGGCCTCTTGTCGCCATCCAAAACTTCGATGTCTTCTCGCAGATGCTCCGTTATGATTTTACCTTCGACGATTCCGATCACGTCGGTTTCCGGTCGGTTGGCGCGGGCACGAAAATTCTCTGATCGCAGGTGAGGAGCCTTGACGGAATGTAATCCAACAGGTGGAACGAACTGCCGCGCATCGAAGGCGGCGTGATCCACGCGGCGGCCCGCGCACCAGACAGCTTGGGCATCACAGGCTTGCAAGGAACCTATCGCGACGATGTCGGCGCGTTTGCCCGGCGCAATCTGTCCACGATCCTTGAGGCCGAATGCTTCGGCCGCAGAGAGCGACGCGGCGCGATAAGCAGCGAGCGGAGAGCACCCCTTGGCAATCAGCATCGAGATCATGTAATCGAGATGTCCGTACTCATCGATATCGAGCGGATTTCGGTCGTCCGTACATAGGCACATATAGGCCGATGTCACATCGCTCAGAACCGGGGCGAGGGCGTCCAGATCCTTGGAAACTGATCCCTCGCGAATAAGTACGCGCATGCCTTTCTGCAGTTTTTCAATTGCTTCCTCAGCGGTTGTCGCCTCATGCTCTGTGCGGACTCCTGCAGCGACATATGCGTTCAGGTCACGGCCAGACAATTGCGGGCAATGACCATCAATGTGACCGCCCTGAAACAGAGAGAGTTTTTCGAGGCAAGCGGGATCGCGGTTAATCACACCGGGATAATTCATGAATTCGGCCAACCCGATTCCAGAGGCATGGCCCATGAGAGATGTCAGATCTCCGGCGGTGATTTCGGCCCCTGCGGTTTCCATATGGGTCGAAGGCACACAGGAAGACAGTTGCACCCGGATATCCATCAGCGTGTGCCGACTTGCCTCTTGGAAATAGCGAATGCCGTCCACGCCGATTACGTTTGCAATTTCATGTGGGTCGCAGATGGCGGTTGTGATGCCGCGCGGCGTTACGCATCGATCGAATTCAAACGGTGTCACCAGAGAGCTTTCGATATGCAGATGCGTATCGATGAAACCCGGTACAAGGATTAGACCGCTGACGTCTTCGATCTGTACCGCTTCGTATTCTGCGCCAATTCCTACGATCAAGCCGTCGTAGATCGCAACGTCTCCATCGATCCGGGCGCCGGTGACAACATCAAAGACGGTTCCGCCGCGCAGGACAAGGTCCGCCGGCTGATCGCCGCGCCCCGCCGAGATCCGGTCAGCCAGTTCCGCCATGGCACGTCCTCCGCCAGTGTTGTTCTTGGGTGTGACGCGACTGTCACCGATCCTTGCGGCAACGTCCAGATGATCATGTGGCAGTGAGAAACGAAAAACCCCCGGGCAGTGGGAACTGCGCGAGGGTCTTTCGATAGGTGAACCGTGAGTGCGTCTTCAGTCCAGGATCAGCCGCCCCAAGAGCGTACTGCGCCACAATCCATGTGAACGAAGTTAGACCGCGAGTAGCGTCCGACCCCGCCGGCACGGCATGACATGGCAGCCTTGGCTACTTGGCTGACCGAGCGCGAAGATACGCGAACGTCGGCTGCTTGGCCTTTGAGATGCAGAGAGTTTTTTGCTACGCCACGTGAACGCGAACGAAGCATCGCGTTGGTCTTGGGGCTTCTGTAGCCGGAAAGCAGCATGTAGGGCTCGTTCACGTCGAGCAGGCCATGTGCCGCTGTCAGGATGTCGATTGTGCGGAGATCAATGGCCTTCACGTCATCGGTGCGCCAGTCGCGCATGAAATTGTTGATCTCGGTCACAGCGTCCTTGATGTAGTCGCCGTCGATCCAGTAGATCATATCGATCCGTTCGCCGGTCCGTCCCGAATACATCTTGAGGCGCCGAATGTCGCCGCCTCCGCGAAGGAACCCGGCTGCGTTCGAGTATGTTGGCGCCGCTGCCACAGCGGTTGCCGCGAAGGCACCAAGGAGTGCCCGGCGGGTGATACCCGCAGATTTCAACTGTTCCATAGAGTTCGTAGTCCCGTACGTATTCCTGCCATGGCACGATGTTACGTGCCCTTTATTAACATCCATCCCCAGATGCAGACGGTATGGCATAGCGGGTTTTGCGAACCAAGCTTTAGTTCCTAGGGTATTTGTCTAGGGGGAAATTTCGGCGAAAACTTGCGCAAATGCCAAAAAGCTGCGCAGGAACCCGCAAGCAGTTTGTTTGCTCTTCAGTCGATTTTGAACGGGCGATGCAGCGCGGCATCAGGTTGCGCGTTTCTGGCCTTCTCATGACAATGTGAATGGACCCGGCTGAAACCTCGAATGATGATCGTGAGTTAGGTTAAATGCATCCGCCCAACACGTTCCAAGGTTTGTTCATGAAGCTCTTTCTCAAGCGGGCCAACGCCCTCGCCCTGTCATCCTGCCTCTTGGCTCTTTCGCTAGGCGTCGCTGGCGCCCCGGCCTCGGCACAGGTGACTGCCTTCAAGCAAGCCGTGGCAGAATCGGCTTCCGTCGACGATGCGATTGCCACTTTCTACCGTCAGACAGGCTATGCGCCGTTGTGGACCGGTGAGGACGACGTGCATCGCGCAAGGCGCGCTGCATTGTTCGAGGCGTTGGAAACGGCAGGACTTCAGGGCCTTCCGGCGGGGCGCTACCCGGTGGATCGCCTACTTGCGGAAATGCGCGATGCGCGCACGGTGCGCGACCTGGGCCTTGTCGAAGCCATGCTCAGCCGCGCCTTCGTTGAATATGCAACTGATTTGCGCTCGGGTGTATTGGTACCTGCAAGGGTAGACGGCGGCCTCAAGCGCGAGGTCGATCGTCCAGATGCCGCGCGTCTGCTTGCCGAATTCTCAAAGGCCGAGCCCATACAGTATTTGCGCGCGCTGGCTCCGGCTTCTATGCAATATCGCGCGTTGTTGAAGGAAAAGATGCGGCTTGAAGGCCAGATCGCACAAGGCGGTTGGGGCGCGCGGGTCCCGGTGGAGAAATTGGAGCCGGGTAACTCGGGGCCTGCCGTGGTTGCATTGCGCGATCGCCTCATCGCGATGGGGTTTCTTCCACGCAGCTCGGTTGCACGCTACGATGATGACTTGCGCCGCGCGGTGCTTTCATTCCAAGCAGCAAACGGTCTGGAAACCGACGGCGTGGCTGGACCGTCAACGATAACGGCCGTCAATATTGGCCCGGAAGAGCGGCTGAAGTCGGTTCTGGTCGCGCTCGAACGTGAACGCTGGCTGCCGCGCGAACGCGGAGAGCGGCATATCCTTGTCAACCAGACCGATTTCTCAGCACGAATCGTCGATCATGGGCAAGTCACCTTTCAGACCCGTGCGGTGATCGGCAAGAACACCGAGGACCGCCGCAGCCCCGAGTTCTCGGACGTTATGGAGCATATGGTTATCAACCCGAGCTGGTATGTACCGCGTTCGATCGTCACCAAGGAATACCTTCCCAAATTGCGCCGCAATCCACGCGCGGTGGGACATCTCGAAATCACGGACAGTCGTGGGCGTCGCGTCAGCCGTAACCACAACTTCTCGCGTTATTCGGCCCGCAGTTTCCCTTTCGCGATGCGCCAGCCTCCGGGAAAGAACAACGCGCTTGGCCTCGTGAAATTCATGTTCCCGAACCAGTACAACATTTACCTCCATGATACGCCGCAGAAGCATCTGTTTGCTCACGACGTCCGCGCTTATTCGCATGGCTGCATTCGCTTGGCGGAGCCTTTCGAATTCGCCTATGCGCTTCTTGCCCGGCAGGAAGAGGACCCAAAAGCGTTTTTTCACCGGGTGTTGGATAGCGGTCGTGAAACACGGGTCAATCTCGAGCAACCGGTTCCGGTACACCTGATTTATCGCACTGCCTGGATTGGTGAGCGGGGGCAGGCCGAGTATCGCCGCGACGTATACGAGCGTGACGCCAAAATCTGGGAGGCGCTGAGCGCCGCGGGGGTGACTCTTCCAGCGGTTCGGATGTAAGGACCGGGGCAAGCAACCCCTTAGCGGAGGGCCCCATGCAAATCACGATCCAGGAATTGGCCCACGCGATAGATGCCGAGGCCGCAGGTGACCTTGCGCTGACTATCTCGGGCGCGGCGGAGCCGGCAGATGCGAGCCCTTCCGAAATAGCCTTGGCCATGTCGCCCAAATATGCGGATGCCCTTGGTCGGGGTCAGGCGCGTGCCGCGATCCTTTGGCCCGGCGCGGAATGGCAAGAGCTAGGCCTTGACGCAGTAATCTTTGCGCCTCGTCCGCGCATGGCCATGGCTGGTTTGACGGCGCTCATGGATCGCGGTCAGGGCGTAGAGCCTGGTATCCATCCGTCTGCCGTTGTCGATCCAACCGCCGTCATCGACGAAGGGTGTGCTATCGGCCCGCTCGCCGTGATCGGTGCGCGAGCCCGGATCGGGGCAGGGGCTGTCATCGGTCCGCATGTGACGATCGGGATGGATGCGGAACTGGGAGAGGGTGCCGTACTCCGCGAGATGGTCAGCATCGGGGCACGTGTTCGCGTCGGCAAACGGTTCGTGGCCCAGCCTGGCGCGCGGATCGGCGCCGACGGGTTCAGTTTTGTCACGCCCGAGGTTTCAGGCGTCGAGAATGTACGAAAGACCATGGGCGACCAGGCGGATGCAAGGGCTCAAAGCTGGCTGCGAATCCATTCCATAGGCGCGGTTGAAATCGGTGACGATGTCGAGGTTGGTGCAAACTCGACTATCGACAATGGCACGATCCGCAACACCGTCATCGGCGATGGCTGTAAGCTCGACAACCTGGTTCACATTGGCCACAACGTACGCGCCGGGCGCGATTGCCTGTTCTGTGGTTTATGCGGCGTCTCCGGGTCTGTCGAGATTGGCAACAACGTGGTTCTCGGCGGGCAGGTGGGCGTAGTCGACAACATATTCATTGGTGATGGCGTGATCGCGGCTGGCGGCACCAAGATCCTGTCGAACGTCCCCAAGGGGAGGGTTGTGATGGGGTATCCGGCCGTGAAAATGGAAAACCACACAGAGATCTACAAGGCACAGCGCCGCCTGCCGCGTCTTGCTCGTGACATAGAAGCGCTCAAAAAGGCAGTTTTCAAATCCGGGTCGAGCGATTAAATCACCGACAGATCAGGAAGTGGGAATAACAAATGAGCATCAGCGATCGCGTCATCGCAATCATTGCGGAGCAGGCCGTCCTTGAACCGACGGACGTAACGCGCGAAAGCACGCTTGAGGATTTGGGCATCGATAGCCTTGGGTTGGTGGAGAGCATCTTTGCCATCGAAGAGGAGTTCGACATTTCCATTCCCTTCAATGCCAATGAGCCGACAGCCAGCGATTTTGATATCTCGACCGTGGGCGCGATTATCGATGGAATCGAACGGCTTGTCTCGGAACAGCAGGGCTGATCCAGGCAGATGAAAAGGGTCGTCATCACTGGAGCGGGAACGATCAACGCTCTTGGTCACTCAGTTCCCGACACACTTGAAGCGATGCGTGAAGGGCGTTGCGGAATTGCCGAGCTGGATTTCCGAGATGTCGACCGCCTCGCCATCAGGATTGGCGGGCAGGTCCGAGGGTTCGAGGCCGAAGGCCGCTTCAACCGGCAGCAGATGACTCTCTATGATCGATTTACCCAGTTCACGCTTACAGCGGCCAAAGAAGCGATCGAGCAATCGGGCATCGAGTTTCACGGTGATACGGCAGCGCGATCAGGTGTCGTGCTGGGAACAGCGGGCGGTGGTGTATCGACATGGGACGACAATTACCGTGCTGTTTACGAGGAAGGTAAGAACCGCGTTCATCCCTTCGTCGTTCCCAAACTGATGAACAACGCGGCCGCGAGCCACGTGTCGATGGAATACAACCTCAAGGGTCCGAGCTTTACCGTCTCTACCGCCTGCGCATCGTCAAATCATGCAATGGCCCTGGCGTTTCAAATGGTGCGCTCGGGCGCGGCCCCGGCAATGCTGACGGGCGGGTCGGAATCGATGCTGTGCTTTGGCGGGGTCAAAGCGTGGGAAGGTCTGCGCGTGATGTCCAAGGACGCATGCCGACCCTTCAGTGCAAATCGCAACGGCATGGTTCAGGGCGAAGGCGCCGGTGTTTTCGTCTTTGAAGAATACGAGCACGCCAAGGCGCGTGGGGCGGACATCCTGTGCGAGGTCGTGGGATATGCGATGTCCTCGGACGCGGCCGATATCGTCATGCCCTCAAAGCAGGGTGCGTCGCGGGCCATGGCCGGGGCATTGGCCGATGGCGGTATCGACGCGGGGAAGGTCGGCTATATCAATGCCCACGGCACGGGTACGGCGGCCAATGACAAAACCGAATGCGCCGCCGTTGCGGATGTATTCGGCCCTCACGCAGACAATCTTCTGATCTCGTCCACAAAATCCATGCATGGCCACTTGATAGGTGGAACCGGAGCGGTCGAACTTCTGGCCTGCATAATGGCTGTACGCGATGGTGTTGTCGCGCCTACCATTGGTTATGAAGAAACCGATCCTGAATGTGCACTGGATGTCGTGCCGAACGAGGCACGTGAAGTACCGGTTGAGTACGCACTGTCCAATGCATTTGCATTTGGCGGATTGAACGCTGTTCTTGCGGTCAAACGCATCTGATAGATACAGACGAAACCGGCCGCCCTTTTCCGAGGCGGCCGTACTGCGTGTGATAAATTTTGCTTAGTTTGCAACAACATCCACGACGTCGTAGCCTGCGGTGAAACCTGTCAGGGACAGTGTCATGGTAACTTTCTGATCCGGCGCCGGTGCCGGCACGAGGGTCAAGGTCGCCTCGGCACCGCGCTTCATGGCGTTGATGTCGGCCTCGGTCAGGCCGATCTGCGCGACGCAGCCGATCGGGTTGCAGAACGAGTAATTGTACCGCTTGCCCGGGCCACCATCGATCGACATCGTCAACTGCGCGGGGAGCAGGGTTTCGAGTGGAACGATGATCGTAGCGCCAGCCACAGCTACCTGACCCTCTTCGAGCCGGAACAGGGACATTTCGGCCATCGGGTTGCCATTGCTGTCTGCCATGATCTGGAGAAGCGAGCAGGGGTCTTGTTCTGCCTCGGTCTTGATACAGGCTAGATCCCAGTCGCCGAATTTCTCTTTCGAGTAGCGTTCGCCAAGTTGCGGACCTTCAGGCGTGCCGAGGTCCAAAAGCTCGTCCGCCGTTTTTGCAGGGGCTTGCTCGGTAGTGCTTTCCTGCGTCTGGCTCTCTTCGGTCTGTGCCTGCTCGGTGTTTGTGGTCTCTTGCGCCAGCAATGGCTGGGTCGCGGCCAGAAGCGCGATAGTGCAGAGAGGGGTCAGGGTCTTGAACATTGATGCCTCTTCGATCCCGTGTGAATTCGCAATTGCTCTAGCACGCAGCGCACGCCCTGTCAGGGTCATTTGCCGGACAGCGGCAAAAAGTGACCGAACCTCGGGTGACCTCGTGTAGCCGCTTCAAAAGAAAAAGGGAGCCGGTTCTCGGCTCCCTTTTACGAATGTGTCTCCCCGTCGGACTGGCCGACTTAGTTATTGGCAGAACGTTACGCAAGGGCGTGGCATCGGTCAACAGCCAAGACACAAAATTTGCGACCATTATCGGGGCGCTATGCGCATAACCCCATGAAAAAAGCCGTGCCCAGAGGCACGGCCAGTCTGACAGGGAGGAAGTTCATCCCCGGAACGGCACCTTCGCACCGGGAACGTTTCGACTATCGCAGCCAAAGGTTAAGTTTGTATGCTCCGCTCGGAACGTTCAAATTCGAGGCGTAAGGTAATGGACGAAAAGATATTTCTGGGCGGCGGTGGACCAGATTACGGTCAACCGCAAGGGTTGGCTCTGAAATACGCGAACAGGCACGGGCTGATAGCTGGCGCAACAGGAACCGGCAAGACAGTCTCGCTCCAGATTCTCGCAGAAGGATTTTCCGAAGCAGGCGTGCCAGTGTTTCTCGCAGATGTTAAAGGGGACCTTTCAGGACTCGCCCTGGCAGGTTCGGAAAGCCACAAACTGCACGAGGCATTCAAGTCCCGTGCGGAAACGATCGGGTTCCAAGACTATACCTATCGCGCCAGCCCGGTCACCTTTTGGGATCTGTTCGGCAAGCAAGGACACCCCGTGCGTACGACCGTAAGCGAAATGGGGCCGCTGCTGTTGGCAAGGCTTCTGGAATTGAGCGAGGCGCAGGAGGGGATCCTGAACATAGCTTTTCGCCTCGCCGACGAAGAAGGTTTGCCCTTGCTCGATCTCAAGGATCTGCAAGCCCTGCTTGTCTGGGTAGGCGAGAACCGCGCGAACCTGTCCTTGCGTTACGGAAACATTTCGACCGCGTCGATCGGAGCGATCCAGCGACGGCTTCTGGTGATCGAAAATCAGGGCGGCAACCGTTTGTTCGGGGAACCCGCGCTCGACCTGAACGACCTCATGCGCGTGGACCCGGACGGACGTGGGATGGTCAACATTCTCGCCGCTGACACACTCATGCGCGCACCCAGGCTGTACGCCACATTCCTGCTTTGGCTTTTGTCGGAATTGTTTGAAGATCTGCCAGAGGTCGGAGACCCTGACAAACCTCGCCTCGTGTTTTTCTTTGACGAGGCGCATTTGCTGTTTGAGGATGCCCCCAAAGCTTTGGTGGACAAGGTCGAGCAGGTTGCGCGACTGATCCGGTCCAAGGGCGTTGGCGTCTACTTCATCAGTCAGTCGCCAGCGGACATCCCCGAGGATATTCTAGGTCAGTTGGGCAATCGGGTTCAGCATGCTCTACGGGCATTCACTGCGCGGGATCGGCGTAACCTTGCCCGCGCGGCAGAAACCTATCGCGAGAACCCCGATTTCGATACTGAAGTCGCCATTCGCGAGGTCGGGGTTGGCGAAGCCGTGACGTCGATGCTGGAGAGAAAGGGCGTGCCGGGGATCGTTCAGCGCACCTTGATCCGCCCGCCATCCTCGCAACTTGGTCCAATCACCGAGAAGGAGCGGCGCGCAGTCCTGGCTGCCTCGGAACTCGCGGCAAAATACGATGCCACTGTGGATCGGCATTCCGCATACGAGATACTGGCCAAGCGAGCCGAGAACGCGGCATCAGAGGCCGAAAAGGCCGAAGCCTCATACGAGGAAGAGGTCGCCGCCGTTCGAGAGTACTCGGCGGCAAGGCGCTATAGCGGCACACGTGTCCAGCGTTCCTCTTCGAGGCGAGAGGTGACGCGCGACACATTCGGAAGCGCGCTCAGCGAAGCGGTCATCAAGGAACTGAAAGGCACAACAGGCCGCCGGATTGTGCGCGGTATATTGGGCGGACTATTCAAGGGCCGATGATATCCGCCAAAGCCAAAACCGTCGAAGGCTGAAAAGTATGATGGGCCAGAGCTCCTTATGAACTCTGGCCCGTTATGGTTCACTTTTCGGGTATCAGGCCTCTCGGACTGAAACGCAGGACCAATAGAAGTATCACTCCCATGGTCAGCAATCGCATATGCGCTGCGCTATCGATGAGGTGAAGACGCAATGCGCTGTCTTCGGCCATGCCTGACGTTATCAGCTGCATGACCCACAGTCCGATCGGCTCAACCTGTACCCACAGGAACCAGATGAGCATGGCCCCCAGAACGGCACCGAAGTTGTTGCCAGAGCCCCCCACGATCACCATCACCCAAACCAGGAAGGTGAAACGCAGCGGCTGGTAGCTGCCGGGCGTCAACTGACCGTCAAGCGTGGTCATCATGGCACCAGCAATCCCGCAGATCGCTGACCCCAGAACGAAGACCTGAAGATGACGGCGGGTTACGTCCTTGCCCATCGCCTCGGCCGCAACCTCGTTGTCGCGGATCGCGCGCATCATACGGCCCCAGGGGCTCTTGAGCGCCATCTGCGCCATCCAGAGGAGGATGAGCAGCACGATCAGGAACAGAACGGAATAGCCGACTTTGACGTAGAGGGTCGAAGCGGTAACAGGGTCGAGCCCCATGCCCGCCGCACGTTCGACGAAACCCGCATCTCCCTGCAGGTCGATTTCGTACGGAACGGGGCGGGGCAGGCCGATCACGTTCTTGACCCCACGGGCCAGCCAGTCTTCGTTCTTGAGGACGGCAATGATGATCTCCGCGATACCCAGAGTCGCGATGGCAAGGTAGTCAGACCGCAGACCGAGTGCGGTTTTTCCGATCAGCCAGGCCGCACCGGCTGCCAGCAACGCACCGGCGGGCCACGCTAGCAAGACCGGAAGGCCAAGACCCCCGATGTTGCCTGCTGCGGCCGGGTTGATCGCCTCAACAGCGGAAACGTTCGGATCGAATACCGCACGATAAAGGAAGAATCCGCCAATCAAGACGGCCAGCATCGCAAGCGTGCGTGCCGCGCCCTTAGGTACGCGTTGCGACACCAGAACCGCTGCGACGACCGTCGCTGCACCGAGCAACAGGGCAAGGATAATTCCCCAACCGCCTGCCGCCCACGCTTCAGGGCGCAGGTCGGTCGAAACCAGGACCACCGCAAGGCCGCCAAGCGCGACAAAGCCCATGACGCCCACGTTGAAGAGCCCTGCAAACCCCCATTGAAGGTTCACACCGATGGCCATAATCGCCGAGATCAGACCCATATTCATGATCAGCAGTGCCGAGTTCCAGCTTTGCATGAAACCGGTCAAAACGATCAGACCAGCCACAAAGGCGAACAGAAGCGTGTTCTTCATTGGTGCGCTCATACCGATTTCCCCCGGAAAAGGCCCGTCGGGCGGAACAGAAGCACGATCAGCAGGATCACGAAGCTGACGGCGAACTTGTAGTCAGTGCTCAGCAACTGCACGAGGCCTGAAGGCTCCGCACCCATATACTGCAGCACCTTTTTCCACGCATAGGTGATGGTCACCTCGGAAAAGGCGATGATGAACCCTCCGGCAATCGCCCCAAGCGGTGAACCGAGGCCCCCGACAATGGCCGACGCAAAGATCGGCAAAAGGAGCTGGAAATAGACAAAGGGTTTGAAGCTTTTGTCCAGCCCGTAAAGCACACCGGCAGTGGTGGCGAGGGCGGCCACGATCAACCACGTGTACATAACCACCCGTTCGGGGTTGATACCCGACAGAAGGGCGAGGTCCTCGTTGTCGGAATAGGCGCGCATCGATTTGCCGGTGCGGGTCTTGTTCAGGAACCAGAACAGCAGCACCACGGCAATCACGGCCACGATGACGGTGATACCTTGTGTTGTCTTGATCGTAAGGCCCTCGTCCAACCCGGTCATCTGTTTGAAATCCCGGGCGGAAATGATGAACCGTTCGCCATCCGCAAACCGTTGGTCGTCTGGTCCAATGATGAATCGGACAAGGCCGTTCATGATGAACATCACGCCCATCGATACGATCACAAGGATCACCGGTTTTGCCTTCTGTTCGCGGTAAAAACGATAGACCAGCCTGTCCGTGACCAGCAGCAAAGCGACACAGCCAAGAATGGCGAAGGGCAGGGCGAGAAGCGCGGTGGGAAGTGGCCCGAGGCCAATGCCCATCGCCTGAAACCACCAGGTCACCAGAACGGCGATCATTGCACCGAACGCCATGGTGTCGCCATGCGCGAAATTCGAGAAGCGCAGGATACCGTAAATTAGCGTCACGCCAAGCGCGCCAAGGGCAAGCTGGCTACCATATGCGATGCCGGGGATAAGTACGAAGTTGGAAAGCGCCACAAGGGCGTTGAGGAAATCCATGTCTCAGCCCCCCAGGAAGGATTTGCGCACTTCGGGGTCGGCCAAGAGTTCCTTGCCGGTCCCGGTATATGCGTTGCGGCCTTGCACAAGCACATAGCCTTTGTCCGCGATCTCAAGGGCTTGGCGCGCGTTCTGCTCGACCATCAGGATCGGCAGCCCTGTTCGGCTGACTTCGATAATACGGTCGAATAGCTCATCCATCACGATGGGTGAAACACCAGCGGTTGGTTCGTCTAGCATCAGGACCTTGGGCTGTGTCATCAACGCTCGGCCCACGGCGACCTGCTGACGCTGCCCGCCGGACAACTCACCAGCCGGTTGATGGCGTTTCTCTTTCAGGATCGGGAACAGCTCATAGACCTGCTCCATGGTCCCCGTGATGTCGTCGCGGCGGATGAAAGCCCCCATCTCAAGATTTTCCTCGACCGTCATCGAAGTGAAGATATTGGAGGTTTGCGGGACGAAACCCATGCCCTTGGTCACTCGGTCCTGAGGCGACAGTTGCGTGATGTCTTCGCCGTCCAGTCGAACCGAGCCGGAGCGAACATCAAGCATCCCGAAGATGGCCTTCATCGCAGTCGACTTGCCCGCACCGTTCGGCCCGACGATCACGGCGATCTCACCGGGATCTACGGCGACGGTGCACTCATGCAGGATATCAGGACCTTTGCCATACCCGCCGGTCATCGTATCGCCGATCAGGAACGGCCCGCCCTCGACGCGCGATGTAGCACCGCTTTTGCGGTGTGCAGGGGTCATCGTGCCCACGCCATGAGTGTTGGTGATCGATCGGTCCTTGTTGCCGCGCCCGTCCTGATAGGGATTGTCGCTATCGCTCATGCGCCGGCCTCCAACTGATCCTTGTTCTTGAGACCGGTTCCCAGGTACGCCTCGATCACCTGCTCGTTGGCCTTGATCTCTTCGAGTGTACCTTCGGCCAGAACCTTGCCCTCGGCCATACAGATCACTGGGTCGCAGAGCCGTCCAATGAAATCCATATCGTGCTCGATCACGACGAAGGTGTAGCCGCGTTCTTCGTTGAGCCGGATGATAGCATCACCGATTGTGTTCAAAAGCGTTCTGTTAACGCCAGCGCCAACTTCGTCCAGAAAGACGATCTTGGCATCAACCATCATTGTCCGCCCAAGCTCCAGCAGCTTTTTCTGGCCACCGGAAACCTGGCCGGCCTTGTGATCGGCAAGGTGCGAAATGGTCAGGAACTCGAGCACCTCATCGGCTTTTGCGGCGAGTGCGCGCTCTTCGTTCGCGATCCGCTTGCGGCCGAACCACGTGTTCCAAAGGCTTTCACCGGATTGAGCGCCGGGTACCATCATGAGGTTCTCGCGGCAGGACATCGAGCTGAACTCATGCGCGATCTGAAATGTGCGCAGCAGCCCCTTGTGGAAAAGTTCATGTGGCGGCAGGCCAGTGATGTCTTCGCCATCCATGGTGACCCGTCCGCTGGTCGGCTCCAGCACGCCGGCAATCACGTTGAACAGAGTGGTCTTGCCGGCTCCGTTCGGTCCGATAAGGCCGGTAATGGAACCCTTGGCGATTTCCAGCGATGCCCCGTCCACCGCATGGAACCCGCCGAAGTGCTTGTGCACGTCTTCGACGACGATCATGTCTTCCCCCGAAGCCGCCCGTTTTTTGTCGGCGGTCCTGTTGGTGTTGGTCCTTGCCTTCCGAAAAAGGTGCGGCCTTTTGTCATTGAAACAGCCCGGACACAAGGCCCGGGCTGCTCGATTTCAAGGATTCGCTTGGATCAACGATATCCGGCGGTCGTATCGTCGCCGCCTTCGTAGGCGATTTCGCGATAGTTGCCCGCGGCTTCGCCCGGTCCGATCAGCTCGACGCCGGTTGCGCCGACATAGTCGATGTCACCGCCGTTCTTGAGGATTTCCAGACCCTTGGCCAGTTCACCGACGCCGATCTGTTCGCCCGGAGCGTTGGCGACTTCCATCACCTTGTCCTTGTAATCGCCCGAATCCATCGAACCGGCAGCCTGCATTGCAAGCATGATCAGCGCGGCGGCGTCATAGGATTCCGGCGTAAAGGGCGAGGTCGAATCGAACGCGCCGTCAACAAGCTCGGCATAGGCGTTGGACAGTTCTTCGGACGGGCTGGGATGCGCACCCGAAGAGCCGTCGATCTCGGTTCCGAAATTCTCGAGCAGTTTCTCCGAAACCATACCGTCGGGGAAATGGAATGTATCAAATGCGCCCGAGTCGAGCGCAGCGCGCACGATGCCCGAACCACCCTGATCCACATAACCCGCAACGACCAGACGATCGCCGCCGGCAGAAGCCAGCGCACCGACTTCGGCCGAATAGTCCGCCTTGCCGTCTTCATGTGCAGCCGAGATGGTCACCGTGCCGCCCGCCGCTTCGAACGCTTGCTGGAAGCTGTCGGCGAGACCCTTTCCGTAATCGTTGTTGGTGTAGGTCACCGCGACTTCCTTTATGTCCTGATCCATCAGGATCTCGGTAATCACCGCACCCTGGCGTGCGTCGGACGGGGCGGTCCGGAAGAACAGGCCATTATCCTCGGCATCCGACAATGCAGGCGAAGTTGCCGACGGCGAAATCATCACCACGCCGTTCGGAACGGCAACGTTCGACAGGATCGCACCGGTCACGCCCGAGCAGTCTGCACCGACGATGCCGGAAACGCCGTCCGATGTGATGAGGCGCTCGGCGGCGGCTGTCGCTGCGCCCGCGTCGATGCAGGTCGAGTCTGCGCGAACGGGGGTCACTGATGCACCATCGAGCAGCATGCCGCTATCGGTGACTTCCTTCATCGCCAGTTCCGCGCCATCGGCCATGGAAGGCGTCAGCGATTCGATGGGGCCGGTGAAGCCCAGGATGATGCCGATCTTGACTTCCTTGCTGTGGCTGCCCGCGAAGGCCGAGCTTGCCAGCAGCGCGGTCGCGGCGGTTGCCGTAAGAAGCTTTTTCATGAGGTACTCCCTTGTTGGAACGATTTCGTTCTGAACCGACCCTATGCAGAGTGTTGAGAAAAGAAAAGTGTTATTGAAAGCCCTCAAATCGGGTTGGAATCCGACCCGTTCGGACCACTTCATAAAGGCGCAGTAAAGGAAGGCGGTCATGCGAATACTCGTAGTTCTGATCCTTTTCGCCTGGACGGGAATTGTTCAGGCACAGACGATTTCGACGGACGCGGGGCCTGCTCGTGTAGAGCGGGTGATCGATGGGCTGGACGTTCCATGGGCCATCGATTTTCTTCCCGACGGTAGCGTACTGGTAACGGAATTGTCGGGTGAGTTGTTGCTGTGGCGCGATGGCGAGACACAAACAGTCTCCGGTGTGCCGCGCGTCTGGGCGCGCGGGCAGGGCGGGCTTCTTGATGTCATGGTTCCACGCGACTTCTCCCGAACCCAAGAGATTTTTCTGACCTACGCCAAGGACCATTCCAACGGAGCGGCCACTGCCGTTGCGGTCGCGCGTCTCAGCACTGAGGGCGCTCGGCTGGAGAATGCGCGCACGATTTTCGAAGCAAGCTCAGGGAACTCCGGTGGCCGCCATTTCGGAAGCCGGGTCATCGAGGCGCCGGACGGGAAACTCTTCGTTACGATAGGTGAACGCGGAGATCGACCATCGGCACAGGACTTGTCCCGCCACAACGGATCGGTCATCCGGGTTAATCGAGATGGAACCGTGCCGTCGGACAACCCGTTCACCGGGCAATCGGGCGCGCAACCGGAAATCTGGAGCTTTGGCCATCGCAATCCACAAGGCGCATCCTTCGACAAAAGAGGCGGTTTATGGGTCGTCGAGCATGGCGCGCGTGGTGGTGATGAGGTCAATCGGGTTCAAAAGGGATATAATTACGGCTGGCCGGTCATCTCCTACGGTCGTCATTATTCCGGAGCAAAGATCGGAGAGGGTACATCCAAGCCGGGCATGGAGCAGCCCGAGTTCTATTGGGACCCTTCCATCGCGCCTTCGGGCATGACGGTCTATTCCGGTAAGCTTTGGCCGGAATGGCGGGGTGACCTTCTTGTCGGGTCTCTGAAGTTCGACATGATCTCACGTCTTTCCGGCAGCCCTTTGCGAGAGGTCGAAAGGATCGAAGCCGACGAGACCCTGAGGATCCGCGACGTGGTCGAAGCCCCCGATGGCGCAATCTGGTTCGCATCCGAGGGCCAAGGCGCTGTTTTCCGTATTACGCCTGCGAATTAGGTTTGCAATTCTTCTCGCGTGACGGCGAAATACGCGCTGTCACACCACTCATTCTCGCCATACAGAAAGTTCTGTTCGACATAAGCCGTCTGGCGAAAGCCGAGCTTTCGCAGAAGTTTCTCTGAGGCGGTGTTTCGAGGGTCGATCTGAGCGGTAAGTTCAGGAAGATCGCTGAACCGCTCGAACGCGCGAGGGAGAACAGCACATAAGGCTTCATGTGCCAAGCCTCGGCCCCAAAGGTCCGGTTGCAGGATATAGCCGATTTCCGGCGCGCCCCACACGCCAGCCTTGCCGATACACCGCCCGTCGAGATCGAGGATGAACTCGAAGCGGTCGTCTGACGGCCCGGTCATGAATCTCTCGAGAAAGCTGCGGGTCTCGGAAAGTTCGGTATGTGGCGGTCGGTCCCAGTAGCGCATGGCGCGCGGGTCCGAGAAGATCTCGTGCAGTGGGTCGAGGTCGTCGGAGCGACCGGAGCGCAGAAGCAGGCGGCGCGTACGGATCATACTGACAGGCGCGCTGCCTGTGTTCCGCGCTCGCGATACGGCGTCGTGTTGTAATGCGCGCGGTAGCATTTCGAGAAATGCGACGGCGATGCGAATCCGCAGGCGAGGGCCACGTTGATCACGCTCATGTCTGTCTGCATCAGAAGGTTGCGCGCTTTTTGCAGGCGCAGTTCCATGTAATAGCGTTTGGGCGAACGGTTGAGATAGCGCCGGAACAGACGCTCAAGCTGCCGGGTCGACATGCCGACATCCTTGGCGAGGATGGACGGGCTGATGGGTTCCTCGATGTTCTTTTCCATCATCTGGATGACCTGGCTCAGCTTGGGATGGCGTACTCCGATCCGGGTGGGTGTAGAGAGGCGCTGTGTGTCCTGATCCGTCCGGATCGTGGAATAGATCAGCTGGTCGGCGACCGCATTTCCAAGGTCTTCGCCATGATCATCCGCAATGATCTTGAGCATCAGGTCGATGGAAGAGGTTCCTCCGGCGGTTGTCATCCGCGTGCCATCGATCTGGAACACCGATTTGGTCAGGTTCACCTCCTCGAATTCCTCGGCAAAGCTGTCCGCGTTCTCCCAGTGAATCGTGGCGCGCTTGCCATCAAGCAACCCGGCCTTGGCCAGAGAATAGGCAGCGGTGCACAAACCGCCCATCGCCAGCCCCTTGCGCGCTTCGCGCCGGAGCCATCCAAGCAGGCGCTTTGTGGTGGCCTTCTGCACGTCGATGCCGCCGCACACGAGAATCGTATCCTCGCGCGATAACTCGTCGAGGTCTCCGTCCAGTTTGAATGCGGTACCTGCCGAACAGCGTATCAGGTCACCGCCTTCGCCAACCAGCCGCCAGGAATACAGCTCACGCCCCGCCATGCGGTTGGCGATGCGCAGGCTCTCCAGCGCGGCGGAAAAGCAAAGCATCGTGAAGTTGTCGAGAAGCACGAAGACGAAGCGACGTGGTTTGTCCGGATTGGTTTTTACATCGACAGTTCGACGTTGCTCTTTCATGTCCGGACGTCCCCTGGTCAAAGAACAGCATGCGCATTCCGACGCTGTGCCGATCACCTTGCTCAAAGCTTGTTTCCGACGTCAAGAGGCGCAAATCACGTATGGTCACTTGGGACGCCATTTTGTATAGAAGCCCCCTGAAACCTTCTCAGCGGAGACGAGAGAAATGAGCGAGTGGCAGAAATCGACCTGGCGCACCAAGCCGAGGGTTCAGATGCCTGAGTATACCGACGCGGACGCTTTGGCGCGTGTCGAAAACCAGCTCGCCAAGTACCCGCCGCTTGTATTCGCCGGCGAGGCGCGTCGTCTGAAAACGCATCTTGCCGCAGCAGGCCGTGGCGAGGCATTCCTGTTGCAGGGCGGCGATTGCGCCGAAAGCTTTGAGCAGTTCAGCGCGGACGCGATCCGCGACACGTTCAAGGTGATGCTGCAGATGGCCATGGTGCTGACCTATGGTGCCAAGGTGCCTGTGGTTAAGGTTGGTCGTATGGCCGGGCAATTCGCCAAGCCGCGCAGTGCGCCGACCGAAGTTGTCGAGGGCGTCGAACTGCCCAGCTACCGCGGTGACATCATCAACGACCTGGCATTCACGCCCGAGGCGCGGATTCCTGATCCGAACAAGATGCTGCAGGCCTACACGCAGGCAGCGGCGACACTGAACTTGTTGCGCGCTTTCTCTACGGGCGGTTTCGCGGATATGAGCCGCGTGCATTCCTGGACCCTCGGTTTCACCGATGAACAGGACGTGCGCAAGTATTCCGAGATCGCCGACCGCATTCAGGACACGATCGATTTCATGAATGCGGCGGGTATTTCCGCGGACACCACGCATGAATTTTCGACCGTGGAATTCTACACCAGCCACGAAGGTCTGTTGCTGGAGTACGAAGAGGCACTGACGCGGCTCGACTCCACTTCGGGCAACTGGCTGGCCGGCTCCGGGCACATGATCTGGATTGGCGACCGGACACGTCAGCCGGATGGTGCGCACGTCGAGTTCTGTCGTGGTGTTCTCAATCCCATCGGATTGAAATGCGGGCCGAGCACGACACCCGATGACCTGAAGGCCCTGATGGCAAAGCTGAACCCGAACAACGAAGAAGGGCGATTGACCCTAATCGCGCGCTTCGGTGTCGGGAAGGTGGCCGAGCATCTGCCGCGACTGATCCGAGCGGTAGAGGAAGAAGGGGCCAAGGTCACTTGGGTTTGCGACCCAATGCACGGAAACACGATCAAGTCGGCCACAGGTTACAAAACCCGGCAGTTCCAGTCGGTTCTTGGCGAAGTACGGGAGTTCTTTTCGGTCCACGAGGCCGAGGGCACCATTCCGGGCGGCGTACATTTCGAGATGACGGGACAGGACGTGACCGAATGCACGGGTGGTGTACGTGCCGTGACCGAAGAGGGGCTTTCGGCACGCTATCACACGGCGTGTGATCCGCGTTTGAACGCCAGCCAGTCGCTTGAGTTGGCCTTCCTCGTGGCCGAAGAGCTTTCCAAGCTTTACCGTGGCCGCCAAAAACGTGCGGCAGGGTAAGTGATGTTCCGCGGCGGCGCTCCTTGTCGCCGCGGTTCTTCGATCAGTTGTCTTGGGACGATACAAGCCGCAGGGCTGGCCGAACCAAAGGTTTCTGGTCTTCAGAAAACCCCGCCACAACTGTTCGCAGAATTGGTTCGGCTTGTTCCCGGGCGGGCTTGCCAAGTTTTCTCAGGTCGGTCTGCGTGATCGACAAATGGCAAAGCGGTGTCGCTCTGATCCCGTCGCAGAGCATGACACCCAAGGCCCGGCTGACCTCTCCCTGATCAGACCTCAACGGTAACAGCACCATCCGCGCCTCGCCGAGAGGACGTCCCATGCGGGTGTGAGCGGCAAGCGACAATTGGGCAATTGCGGGTGCGTCGAACACATGTTCCAGAACGGCACTGATCTCCCGCCGGCCGGAAGGTGTAAAAAAGGCGGTGAGTGGCATACCGCGCACTTCCATCCCCGCAAGGCTGTTGAGAGTCTGGCCGGCAAGACGAAATCGCGCAATTCCGGGGGCTATCCTCTCAAGGATAAAGCAGTCTGACAGGATGTTCCCGAGCCCTCTTGGATCGACATCCGAACGGCGCGGGATATCGCCATCGTGGCGAAGTGCTTGCCAGTAGGCCTCTGCCTGCCGGATAGGCGACAAGCCTTTCCCAGTCCGAAAACGGTCCATGAAAACGACATTCCCCTCATCGAATTCAGTTGCCAGCCGATTGGTGGCAGGTCGTTCGCTAGCCTTCATCGTTACATTCCCCCGCTGTGTCCGCCCCCTCAGGCAACCAGCCGATCCTGGATGGTTACCTGAAACCTAAGGTGCCACGGGTTTTCGCAAAATTGGAGCTTTTCGTTAATGAATGGTTAACTGCTCAGGTTGTGAAACAGTGTCTTCACGGGCTTGCCCCCTGCGGCGTGATGGCATTAGGTGCGGCAACCGGGCGGATGGACCGTGCGGAGCAGAAGCGGGAGGGATCGAATGATCCGGTCCATGACGGGTTTTGCGTCTGCCAAGGGTGCGTATGGCAGTTTCCAATGGAACTGGGAGTTGCGTGGGGTCAACGCCAAGGGGCTGGATATGCGGCTGCGCGCACCCGACTGGCTCGAAGGGCTGGAGGCCGCGCTGCGCGCGGAGATCGGTAAGGCCGTTTCCCGAGGCAACGTGACCTTGTCGTTGCGCCTTGCAAGGATCGAAGCCGGGGCCGAGGTGTCGCTGAACCGCGCCGCCCTTTCGTCGGTTCTCGACGCCTTGGGCGAGGTCGAGGCCGAAGCTGCACGCCGCAAGATCCCGCTCGCCCCATCACGCGCCACCGATCTCATTGCTTTGCGCGGTGTCATGGAGGTTGGTAGCGGTGACGAGGACCCTGCACCGTTGGTGACGCAACTAAAGGCTGAATTTCCGGCATTGCTGGAAAGCTTTGTTGAAATGCGCGAGACGGAAGGCCGCGCCTTGGAGGAGATACTCCGCGATCAACTTTCGCGCATCGCAACGTTGACAACAAAAGCAGCTGAACTCGCCGAGGCGCGCCGACCGCAGATGGCCGCGACCTTGCGCGCCAATCTTGCACGTGTGCTTGAAAATGCCGACGGGGCCGAACCCGATCGCGTGGCGCAGGAATTGGCGCTGCTGTCGGTAAAGGCTGATGTCACGGAAGAGATCGACCGGCTCGGCGCCCATGTGGATGCCGCGCGTGCCTTGCTCGATCAGGGAGGTGCGGTGGGACGCAAGCTGGATTTCCTGATGCAGGAGTTCAACCGTGAGGCCAACACCTTGTGTTCCAAGGCTCAGAACGCGGAACTGACCGCTGCGGGTTTGGACCTCAAGGCGCTGATCGACCAGATGCGTGAACAGGTTCAGAACGTGGAGTGACTGATATGGCGGACCGGCGCGGACTTCTCATAATTCTCTCTTCGCCATCCGGGGCGGGAAAGTCGACTTTGGCGAAACGACTGCGCGCTTGGGACCCGTCGATCGTGTTCTCCGTGAGCGCGACCACGCGTGCTCCTCGTCCGGGCGAAGTGGATGGCAACGACTATCACTTCTATACCGAGCCACAGTTCAAGACGGCGGTGAAAGAAGACCGCATGTTGGAACACGCGCATGTGTTCGGCAATTTTTACGGATCACCACGCGGACCCGTCGAAGATGCGATCAATTCAGGGCAAGACGTGCTGTTCGACATTGACTGGCAAGGCGCACAGCAGATTCGCAACTCCGGCTTGGGGCAGCATACGCTGTCGATCTTCCTTCTGCCGCCTTCGATTCGGGAATTGCGGCGCAGGCTGGAAAGCCGCGCGCAGGACGACGCCGAAACCATCCAGCGTCGCATGCAGAAAAGCTGGGACGAAATCAGCCATTGGGGCAGCTATGATCATGTTCTGATCAACGATGATCTGGATGCGACCGAGGCTGCGTTGAAAACCATTATCACGGCCACCCGCCTGAAGCGTATCCAGCAGCCGCATCTGACAGATCACGTGCGCGCCCTTCAGGCCGAGTTCGAGGAGTTGACATGACCATTTACGCACTTGGGGACGACGTTCCACGGATACACGACGATACCTGGGTCGCGCCGGACGCCAACCTGGTTGGCAAGGTCGTTCTGGAAGCCGGCGCATCGGTCTGGTTCGGGGTGACGATCCGCGCAGATCATGAAGAGATCCGCGTCGGCGAAGGATCGAACGTGCAGGAAAACTGCGTCATGCATATTGATGCCGGTTATCCGCTGACCATCGGACGTGACTGCACCATCGGGCACAAGGTCATGCTGCATGGCTGCACGATCGGCGACAACACGTTGATAGGTATGGGTGCGATCATCCTGAACGGTGCCAAGATCGGAAAGAACTGCCTGATCGGTGCCGGTGCCCTCGTTACTGAAAACAAGGTGATCCCGGACAATTCTCTGGTCATGGGTGCGCCCGGCAAGGTGGTTCGCGAGATCGATGCCGCGCAGGCGCAACGCATCCAGATGAGCGCCGTCTATTACCGCGAGAACATGCGGAAATTCCGCGAAACCATGCGTGAGGTAAAATGAACCGCAATTCCAAGGGCTCGATCATCCGGCCTGACCCTCTGCCCGAAAGCGCCAGCCGTCCGGTCGTAACGCCGCTCAGCCCCTCCGTTGTCTATGCGAGCGACACCCCTGACGCGCTTGATGACCAGTATGAGGGCAGGGTGCACGGATACACTTATTCCCGCGAGGGTCACCCGAACGCTGATGTCGTCGCAAAGCGACTGGATGCGATGGAAGGTGTTCAAGGTGGCTGGGTGACAGGGTCGGGAATGGCCGCGGTAACAGCCGCCCTTTTGGGTATCCTGAAAGCGGGCGACCATGTGATCGGCGGCAACCAGCTTTACGGCCGGTCGCTGCGGATGATGAAAGAAGATCTGCCGCGTCTAGGCATCGCCACTTCTCTGGCCGATCCTGGCGATGTGGCGGCGGTCGCTGCGCATATCAGGCCCGAGACACGTATGATCCTGGTCGAGGTCGTATCCAACCCGACCTTGAGGGTGGCCGATATTGACGGGCTTGCCGAGCTCTGTCGGGAACGCGGCATTCTTTTTGCGGTCGACAACACCTTCACCACGCCGCGCGCTTTTCGGCCCTTCGATCACGGCGCGGATATCGTGATTCATTCCATCACGAAGCTGCTTGCCGGACATTCCGATGTAATGCTTGGCTACGTTGTGGCGCGCGAACCGGCCCTCAATGAACGTCTGCGCGTTTTCTCGGTCACGACCGGCCTGACGCCGAGCCCTTTCGACTGTTGGCTGGCGGAACGCGGCATGCTGTCCTTCGATCTGCGGTTCGATCGGGCGCAAAGTACGGCGATTGCACTGGCCGACCACCTTTCAGGGCTGTCGGGTGTAAAACGTGTTCTCTATCCGACCCGGGACGATCACCCTGACCGGACCCGAGGTGACGCATTGCTGAAGGGGCAGGGCTGCAACATGGTCAGCTTTGAACTTGAAGGAGGGCGCGCAGCGGCCAACGCTTTTACCCGCGCCGCAGAGGGGTTGAGCTTTGCGCCGACCCTCGGTGACGTGGGCACCACGCTGTCGCATCCCGCCTCCTCGTCTCACCGGGCGTTGACCGCGGAGGAGCGGCGTGAACTCGCGATTTCCGAAGGCTTCTTCCGAGTCTCCGTGGGTCTGGAAGACCCGGAAAAGTTGAAAGAAGTGTTCGAACTCGCTGTATCCGAGGCCATGTCCGCATGATCGTTACACGCGGACGGTAAGTCACGGAGGCGACCCGTAGTGCGGAGGTGGAGATGACCCAGGAACTGATCGACGACCTCTTGGCGGCCGTTCCGCTGCCGGCCCTGCTTGTCGATCAATCCGAACGTATCATCGCCGCAAATGCCGAGGCCTTGACCCTGCTGGGGCAGCAGATCACGGGCCGTCATTTCGCAACCTATCTGCGCCAGCCGCAGCTAATCGAAGCGATCGAGCAAAGCCTGCGCATCAAGGGTCCGGTGCGCACACGCTACCTTGCAAATGACGGGGCGCAGGACACGACCTTCGACGTGTCCTGCCGATATGTCCGCGGCATTGGCGCCGTTCTTGGTGGCGCGGTTCTCATCAGCTTCGTCGACGTGACCGATATGGAGCAGGCCGGACAGATGCGACGGGATTTCGTCGCCAATGTCAGCCACGAGCTTCGCACACCGCTCACCGCATTGATGGGATTCATCGAGACGCTTCGCGGCCCGGCCCGAAATGACGAAAAGGCGCGTGATCGTTTCCTTGAAATCATGGAAGCGGAGGCCAGCCGCATGAACCGATTGGTGGGGGATCTGCTTTCTCTCAATCGCGTCGAAAGCGAAGAGCGCGTGCGTCCGCGCGAACAACTCGATCTGCGCGCGCTGCTCGAATCGACCTCGGCCTCGCTAAGGCCACTTGCCCAAAGCGCAGGTGTCGAATTGACGTTGGACGCGCCGGCCGAACAGGTGATTGTGAACGGAGACGCCGACCAACTGCGGCAGGTCTTCACGAACCTGCTGGAGAACGCCTTGAAATATGGTGCAAGCGGCGGGCGTGTTGAGATCATCGTGAGCACGGCTGAACGTGACCCAGCCCTGCGAGGGCCAGGCGCACGCGTACAGGTACGCGACCACGGTGCGGGAATTGACCCGGTGCATCTGCCCAGGCTGACCGAACGTTTCTACCGCGCCGACAATCATCGTTCCCGCGAATTGGGCGGCACCGGTCTGGGCCTTGCCATCGTCAAGCATATCGTGAACCGACACAGGGGCAGGCTGAGGGTAGAGAGCGAGCTGGGGCAGGGCGCAGCCTTCACTGTTATCCTGCCGGTCGAGCAAAATTAATTTTGCTGACTTAACGGCAAGACTCACTTTGTCATAATCCTGTTACGTACATGACACAAAAGCCTCACCGATCGTCACTACCCGTGGCGTGAGATCATCGCTGGGGGTGATCGACCAATTCACTCAACCAAGGAGACTGGAATGTCTTTTGTGAAACTGTCGGCTTCGGCGCTGGCAATCGCCGCCGTTTCGGCAACCGCTGCTGCAGCCCGTGACAATGTGCAGATCGCCGGTTCGTCGACCGTGCTGCCCTATGCCTCGATCGTTGCGGAACTGTTCGGTGACAACACCGATTTCCCGACCCCCGTCGTCGAGTCGGGCGGTTCCTCTGCTGGTCTGAAGCGTTTCTGCGAAGGCGTTGGCGAGAACACCATCGACGTGGCAAACGCATCGCGTGCGATCCGTGAAAAAGAGATCAAGGCGTGTGCCGAGAACGGCGTTACCGACATCATCGAAGTGCGCATCGGCTATGACGGCATCGTCTTCGCCAGCCAGCAGTCGGGCCCCGCATTCACCGCGTTCGAGCCGGCGGACATCTACAACGCCATCGGCGCCAAGGTTCTGAAAGATGGCGAACTGGTCGAAAACACCTACGAGAGCTGGACCGAGTTCAACGGCGAGCTGCCCGATGCACCGATCGCCATGTTCATCCCCGGCACCAAGCACGGCACCCGTGAAGTGTTTGAAGACAAGGTTCTGCTGGCCGGCTGCGAATCCACTGGCGCAATGGAAGCCATGATGGAAGGCGGCATGGACGAGGATGCGGCCGAGGATGCATGCCTCGACGTTCGTCAGGACGGCAAGTCGGTCGATATCGACGGCGACTACACCGAAACCCTGTCGCGCATCGACACCAACCCGAACGGCGTTGGCGTTTTTGGCCTGGCGTTTTACGAGAACAACCTCGACAAGCTCAAGGTCGCGACCATGTCCGGTATTTCGCCTTCGACCGAGACCATCTCGACCGGCGAATACCCCGTATCGCGTCCGCTGTTCTTCTACGTCAAGAAAGCGCATATCGGCGTGATCCCGGGCCTGAAGGAATACGCGCAGTTCTTCGTTGCTGACGAGATTGCCGGCTCCTCCGGCCCGCTTTCCAACTATGGCCTGGTTGCCGACCCCGAGCTGGCAGCCACACAGGAAATGATCGCCAACGAAGTAACCATGGGCGAAAACATGTAATTCGGGCCACCGCCCGAATGATGGGGAGCGGCGTGCGCGTCGCTCCCTTACCCTTCTGAAACTTCCTCTATCGAATACTTGGGGGCGCCATGCCGATTTTCTGGCTCATCTTGATCGTACTTGCGATCGCGGCCGCGGGTTTCCTTGTCGGACGGCACCGCGCGCTTCAGAGTGCGGGTGGCGACAGCCGAGGTTTGCACTCCCTTCCTGGATATTACGGCTGGAACGTCGCGCTCAAGGCGATCGTGCCGGCTTTCGGTTTGCTCGTGGTCTGGCTGCTGGTCCAGCCGCTCTACGTGAGCAATACCGTTTCGAACATGATCCCCGACAGCGCCATTCCCGAAGGCTCTTCGATGGGCCTTGTCATGGCCGAGGTGCGCCGCACGGCGGCCGGAATGGACAATGCTGTATCAGCTGGTTTGATGACCGAGGACTTTGCCCGCAACGCCCGTGCCGATTTCGCGGATGTAACCACCAGACTGCAAGAAGCAGGCCAGATCGTCACCTCGCGTATCACACAACCAGTCTTGCGTGCAGCGCAGGAATACCGCGTCCTCAACAGTACCGGTTACCTTATCATGTCCATCGCGGTCATAGTCTTGGCGGTGCTTGGGGCGCTTTATGGCCTGCGAGAGTCGCGGGCCGCGTTCCGCGCTCGGAATGTCGTAGAACAAGGCGTCCGCGCGCTGCTGATCGCAGCGGCGTCCATCGCGGTATTGACCACGGTTGGGATCGTTCTGTCGCTCGTCTTCAACACGATCGAGTTCTTCCGCTTGTACCCGGCCTCTGAGTTCTTTTTCGGCCTCAACTGGGCGCCGAGCTTCTCCGGGCGCGGTGGTGCCTCGGACCTGGGCATCGTGCCGCTTCTTTGGGGTACCTTCTACATCTCGATCGTGGCACTTCTGGTCGCTGTTCCCATCGGCCTGTTCGCCGCCATCTATCTCAGTGAATATGCACGCCCCGGGCTTCGCGCCGTGGCAAAACCGCTGATCGAGGTTCTCGCGGGTATCCCGACCATCGTTTACGGTCTTTTTGCCCTGCTGACCGTCGGTCCGCTGTTGATGGAAGTCTTTGGCGACGAGGGTTTGGGGTGGATGCAGTCGGGCACTTCGGTCATGACCGCAGGCTTGGTGATGGGCATCATGCTGATCCCCTTTGTGTCGTCGCTGTCGGACGACATCATCAACGCCGTACCCCAAGCCATGCGCGACGGCTCCTACGGGCTGGGTGCGACTCAGTCCGAAACGATCCGCCAAGTCGTTCTGCCGGCAGCCTTGCCGGGGATCGTCGGTGCCATCCTGCTCGCCGCCAGCCGGGCAATCGGCGAGACCATGATCGTCGTCTTGGGCGCGGGCGCTGCCGCCCGGCTGGACCTCAATCCTTTCGAGGCGATGACAACTGTCACAGCCAAGATTGTCAGCCAGTTGACGGGCGATGCGGACTTCGCTTCGCCGGAGGCTCTCGTTGCCTTTGCGCTCGGCATGACGCTCTTCATCCTCACTTTGGGCCTGAATGTCTTCGCCCTTTACATCGTGCGCAAATACCGGGAGCAGTACGAATGACCGACGCAAGCATGAACAGCGCGGCCCCCGAAAGCCGCTCCGGCTCGCTCGCCCAGATCGACAAGCGAACAAAGCGTCGCAATGCAGCGGAAAAGCGTTTCCGCGCCTATGGGTTGGGCGCAATCCTCATCGGTCTTTTTTTCCTGGCCGTTCTTTTCGTGTCGATTATCCGTTCTGGGGTGCCAGCCTTTACAAAAGCGGTCGTCGACATCGAATTCGTACTGACCGAAGCGCAGTTCGAAGAGGCCGAAGGCCAACTGTTCAAGACACGGGCCTATTCGGACCTCTTCATTGCCGAGTTGCAGGAACGCCTTACCGCCCGGGGAATTGCGGCGGAGTTCGACGAGGCAGCCATTGAACGCCTGCTTGGTAAGGTCGGCGGAACGATCCGCAGCTACTATCAGGCCAACCCCGACCAGCTGGGCGAGGAGGTTTCCTTTCAACTGGCAGCGTCGAGCCGGGTCGACGGCTACTTCAAGGGGCGGGTGACACGCGACACGCTGGTGGACAGCCGTTTCCTTCAGGTGAGCGACCTCGATCTCGTAGATGCTCTGGAAGAGGCCGGCATCATCAAGCAGGCCTTCAACTGGAACTTCATCACCGGCGCCGACTCGGGCGTGGACAACCCCGGAGGTGCAGGGATCGGTGCATCCGTTGTGGGCTCGTTCTTCATGATGCTGGTCGTTTTGTTCCTGTCGCTGCCAATTGGCGTCGCGGCCTCGATCTACCTCGAGGAATTCGCGCCGCAGAACAAGTTCACTGACCTCATCGAAGTGAATATCTCGAATCTGGCAGCGGTCCCGTCCATCGTGTTCGGTATTCTTGGCCTCGCAGTTTTCATCCAGTTCATGCACTTGCCGCAATCCGCGCCTTTGGTCGGTGGCCTGGTGCTGACACTGATGACACTTCCTACGATCATCATCTCGACGCGCGCCTCGCTCAAGTCGGTGCCGCCCTCAATCCGGGACGCCGCGCTTGGTGTCGGAGCATCCAAGATGCAGGCCGTTTTCCACCACGTTCTGCCATTGGCCATGCCGGGAATCCTGACCGGAACCATCATCGGCCTCGCACAGGCCTTGGGTGAAACGGCGCCGCTGCTTCTCATCGGTATGGTAGGCTTCGTGGCACGCGGCTACCCGGACGGTTTCCTTGCCGGTTTCACCGAACCCAACTCGGCCATGCCTGCCCAGATCTACACTTGGGCCGCACGGGCCGATGTCAGCTTCTACGAAAAGGCCTGGGGCGGAATCATCATCCTGCTCGCCTTCCTGCTGACGATGAACATCATCGCGATCATCCTGCGCCGCCGATTCGAGCGTCGTTGGTAATCGCGCCCAAACGAGGGTAGAGACATGTATGACGCGCCCCACACCGCGGAGATGAAAGTGGACCAGAAAGAGATCAAGTTCGATTGCCGTGACTGCCAAGTTTATTACGGTGACACCCATGCAATCAAGGACGTGAACGTCCAGATCGAGGACAAGACCGTAACCGCTTTCATCGGCCCCTCGGGCTGTGGCAAGTCCACGTTCCTGCGGTGCTTAAACCGGATGAATGACACAATCGACGTTGCGCGCGTCGAAGGGGATTTCATGCTGGATGGAGAGGACATCTACGACAAGAACGTCGACCCGGTACAATTGCGCGCAAAGGTCGGGATGGTGTTTCAGAAACCCAACCCGTTTCCCAAGTCGATCTATGACAACATCGCATATGGCCCCCGGATCCACGGCCTTGCAAAGAACAAGGCCGAACTGGACGAAATCGTTGAAAAAAGCCTCCGTCGCGGTGCGATCTGGGACGAAGTGAAGGACCGCCTTCACGCGCCAGGAACCGGCCTTTCGGGGGGGCAGCAGCAGCGCCTGTGCATCGCGCGTGCCGTGGCGACAGAGCCCGAGGTGCTGTTGATGGATGAGCCGTGCTCGGCCCTCGACCCGATAGCCACCGGCCAGGTCGAAGAGCTGATCGACGAGCTGCGCGAAAACTACTCGGTCGTCATCGTCACCCACTCGATGCAGCAAGCCGCGCGCGTCAGCCAGAAGACTGCCTTCTTCCATTTGGGCAACCTTGTCGAATACGGCGAAACCGGTCAGATCTTCACAAATCCGGTGGATCCCCGGACGGAAAGCTACATTACCGGCCGTATCGGCTAAGCACGAGAGAGGCTGCTATGTCTACTGAACACATCCTGTCGGTCTACGACCGCGACCTGGAAACCGTGCAAGCCCATATCATGAAGATGGGCGGGCTGGTCGAAGCTGCGATCATGAGCGCAGCCAAATCGCTGGAAACCCGCGATGTCGAATTGGCCGAAACCGTTCGCGCGGGTGACAAGGCAATTGATGCCCTCGAAGACCTGATAAACGAGGAAACGGCCCGCGTCATCGCGCTGCGTGCGCCGACGGCGCGCGACTTGCGGCTTGTTTTGTCGGCTTTGAAGGTTGCATCGAACCTCGAGCGCATCGGCGACTATGCCAAGAACATCGCCAAGCGTACTTCGGTCATCGCCGAAGCCCAGACCGTCAAGGAAATGGCACCCGGCCTTCGCCGGATGGCGCGTGAGGTCGAGATCATGCTCAAGGACGCGCTTGATTCCTATATCCAGCGCGATGCCGACATTGCAAAGGACGTGATCGAACGCGACCGTGACGTCGACCAGATGTACAACGGTCTGTTCCGCGAAATCCTGACCTTCATGGCAGAGGATCCGCGCTCGATCACGACTTGCATGCATCTGCACTTCATCGCCAAGAACGTGGAACGCATGGGCGATCACGTGACCGCGATCGCGGAAGAGGTGATTTATCTTGTCACCGGGGATCGACCGACCGATGCGAGGCCCAAAGCCGACAACACCTCGCAAATGATCTGAGGAACGCGCCATGTCTGCCGATCAACCCAGCGTTCTTGTGGTCGAGGACGAATTGGCTCAGCGTGAAGTGCTTGGTTACAATCTCGAAGCCGAAGGGTTTCGCGTATTGAAAGCCGAGAACGGTGAAGAGGCACTCCTCCTCGTGGAGGAGGGGGCGCCCGACATCATCGTGCTTGACTGGATGATGCCCAACCTCAGCGGGATTGAGGTCTGTCGCAGGCTCAAGACGCGTCCTGACACACGTGGCATTCCGATCATAATGCTCTCGGCCCGGTCCGAGGAAGTGGACAAGGTCCGTGGACTGGAAACCGGGGCTGATGATTACGTCGTAAAGCCATACTCTGTCGTCGAATTGATGGCACGAGTTCGCACGCAGCTACGCCGCGTGCGTCCTTCGACGGTCGGGTTGCGGCTGGAGTTTGACGATATTGTTCTGGATGCAGAAACCCACAAGGTGAGCCGTGCGGACAAGCCGTTAAAACTGGGACCAACCGAGTTCCGGCTTTTGTCCACTTTCATGGAAAAGCCGGGCCGTGTCTGGAGCCGCGAGCAACTGCTCGACCGGGTTTGGGGTCGCGACATATATGTCGATACGCGCACCGTTGATGTCCATATCGGTCGGCTGCGCAAGGCGCTGACGCAGCATGGTGGTAACGATCCGGTTCGCACGGTTCGTGGCGCGGGCTACGCACTCGGTTGAACTCTCAGCGCGGTAAACCGTCTTCGGTTTGTGCCTGGCTTGCGAGCCAATGGCGAAACAGCCGCAGCGTTTCATCTGCCGACCGGGTCTGAGGCCAAACCAGGTAATAGGCGCCGCGCGCCTCGACCGCATCGGGGTGCGCGGCAACCAGCCTGCCCGTGGCGAGGTCCTGTTCAACGAGATAGTCCGGCATCAAGGCCAAGCCGAGCCCATGCAGAGCTGCCTGCGTGATGGTCGAGAACTGGTCATGCATCATGCCGGGCAGCGGCGCGCGGGTCGTTACCTTCATCGCGGCGAACCAGTCTGCCCAGGCCGTCGGACGGGTCTGGATGTGAAGTAACGGCAGTTTCAAGAGGTCTGCGGGATTTCGAGGAGCGCCATGCGGCAACAGCCCCGGCGCGCACACGGGCAGCACTTTCTCGGTCCGCAGTAGCAGAGCCTCGGTGCCCGGCCAGTCTGGTGTGCCAAAATGGATCGCGGCGTCGAACGGCTCGGACGCGAAAGAGAAGGGGCGCAGGCGAGTGGACATGTTGATCGTGACATCTGGATGCAGGCGCGTGAACTCGGGTAGACGTGGCATCAACCATCGCATTCCGAATGTCGGAAGGATCGCAAGGTTTAATGTGCCGCCCAAGGGCGCCACCTGCAGCGACAGGGATGCCGTGGCGATCTGCGACAGCGCCGTGCGGATCTGGACAACATAGTCCTGACCGGCCTGTGTCAGGGACAGCCTTTTGCGATCACGTTTGACCAATTCAACGCCCAGTTGGCGCTCCAGCCCCTGTAATTGTCGACTGACGGCACTTTGGGTCAGTGCCATCTCCTCGGCCACGGCAGAGGCCGAACCAAGCCGGTCCAGTGCTTCAAGCGCGGACAGGGCAGAAATAGACGGCAACAAACGGCGCGATGGGATCATGTATGACTTTTTTGCATGATTTGCTGAGGAAGTCTCGATGTTAATTGCGGATTTGTCGAGGTATAGTCTCACAAACTCGGCATTGAGGAGGCTCACCGATGAACGTTCAAAACACCAAGCCGGCTCTGCGCGCCAAGGATGCGCCCGATCTGGGCCGTTTCGACTGGGAAGATCCTTTCCGGATGTCCGATCAGTTGACCGAAGATGAGCGCATGATCGCTGCCAGCGCCAAGGCGTATGCCCAGGAAAAGCTGCAGCCGCGCGTCACCAGCGCGTTCGAGAACGAAGAGACCGATCCGGAAATCTTTCGCGAAATGGGCGAAATGGGGCTTCTGGGGACAACCATTCCCGAGGAGTATGGCGGGCTCGGCGCGGGTTACGTCTCCTATGGTCTCGTTGCCCGCGAGGTTGAGCGCGTCGACTCGGGCTACCGTTCGATGATGTCCGTGCAAAGCTCGCTGGTCATGTATCCGATCTATGCCTATGGCAGCGAGGAACAGCGCAAGAAGTACCTGCCCAAGCTGTCGAGCGGCGAATGGATCGGTTGTTTCGGCCTGACCGAGCCTGATGCGGGCAGCGATCCGGCGAGCATGAAGACGCGCGCAGAAAAGATCGATGGCGGATATCGTCTGACCGGGTCCAAGATGTGGATTTCCAACGCGCCGATCGCTGACGTGTTTGTCGTGTGGGCCAAGTCCGACGCGCATGATGGCAAGATCCGTGGCTTTGTCCTTGAGAAAGGCACCAAGGGCCTTTCGGCCCCAAAGATTGCAAACAAGATGTCGCTGCGTGCCTCGATCACCGGCGAGATCGTCATGGACGGCGTGGAAGTCGGTGAAGATGCGCTTTTGCCGAACGTACAGGGACTGAAAGGCCCGTTCGGATGCTTGAACCGCGCACGCTACGGAATCAGCTGGGGTGCGATGGGTGCCGCCGAGTGTTGCTGGCATGCGGCCCGCCAGTACGGCTTGGACCGGACGCAATTCAACCGCCCCTTGGCGCAAACGCAACTCTTCCAGAAGAAGCTCGCGGATATGCAAACCGAGATTTCGTTGGGTCTGCAAGCCAGCCTGCGTGTGGGGCGCCTGATGGATGAAGCCAACGCAGCGCCCGAGATGATCTCGATCGTCAAACGAAACAATTGCGGCAAGGCGCTGGATATTGCCCGTATGGCGCGCGACATGCATGGCGGCAACGGGATCAGCCTGGAATTCCAGGTCATCCGCCACATGGTCAATCTCGAGACGGTCAACACCTACGAGGGTACGCATGACGTACATGCGCTGATCCTCGGACGGGCGCAAACCGGACTGCAGGCCTTCTACTAAGCTCGAACCAAATCAACGTAAATGACGCGCCTTGCAAACAGGGCGCGTCATTTTCTTTTTGGGGTTCACATTGCGTCACGCCCACCATATGTATTCATCAAAGTGAATGTGTTGGCGGCAAAGTACGGATGAAGGGCAGGGGACAGATATGAACACCTTGGATTTTGGAAAGGCCGCAGGACGTGCCATCCGTGGCGTTCTGCCGGTTCTTGATTGGGGCCGCAGTTACTCCAAGGCACAGTTCACCGGCGATCTGACTGCCGCTGTCATCGTAACAATCATGTTGATCCCGCAGTCGTTGGCTTATGCGCTGCTCGCTGGACTACCGGCAGAAGTCGGGCTTTATGCTTCGATTTTGCCTTTGGTCGCATATGGCAGTTTCGGAACAAGCCGTTCGCTTGCCGTGGGGCCGGTCGCCGTTGTTTCACTTATGACAGCGTCTGCGCTGGCACCCTTGGGTCTTGATACAACCACGGAATACGTTGCTGCTGCAGGGCTGCTTGCATTATTGTCCGGCCTTTTCCTTCTGGCGATGGGGGTCTTGCGGCTGGGATTCATCGCGAACTTCTTGTCCCATCCGGTTATTGCCGGGTTTATCACCGCATCCGGCATTCTCATCGCCATAAGCCAGTTGAAGCACATTCTGGGCGTCGACGCGCATGGCCACGCCTTGCCGGAATTGATCGGATCGATTGGCGCCAAACTTGGCCAGATCAACTATCCAACCCTCATCATTGGTGTTCTTGCTCTGGCGTTCCTGTTCTGGGTGCGCAACGGGATGGCCCGTTTTCTGCGGAACCGCATGGGAATGGATGCTGGCCGGGCCGCAACGCTTGCACGTGTCGGGCCGGTCTTTGCCGTGATCGGAACGACATTGGTTGCCTGGATCGCGAACCTGCCAGGCCAAGGTGTGTCCGTGGTCGGAGAAGTGCCAACGGGACTGCCGCCTTTGGGTCTGCCCACGTTCGGGCTTGACCTGATCCAGGCCTTGGCCGGTCCGGCCGTCCTCATTTCGATCATCGGATATGTCGAAAGCGTGTCTGTCGCGCAAACGCTGGCCTCGAAACGCAAGCAGCGCATCGATCCGAACCAGGAGTTGATCGCGCTTGGGGCGTCGAACATCTCTTCAGCTGTATCGGGCGGTTATCCTGTGACGGGAGGTTTCGCGCGTTCGGTGGTTAACTTCGATGCCGGTGCCGAAACGCCAGCCGCCGGCGCGTTCACAGCGGTCGGCCTGTTGTTCGCAGCTATGTTCCTGACGCCGCTGCTTTATTTCCTGCCCAAGGCCACTCTTGCAGCGACAATCATCGTCGCCGTGTTGAGCCTGGTCGACTTTTCGATCCTGACAAGGGCGTGGAGCTACTCCAAGGCAGATTTCTCGGCCGTTTTCGCGACCATCGTCCTGACGCTCGGCTTTGGCGTCGAGGTTGGCGTTGCAAGTGGCGTGGCGATCTCTCTGCTCTTGTTCCTTTGGAAAACCTCGCGCCCTCATGTTGCCGAAGTAGGCCTCGTACCCGGCAGTCAGCATTTTCGAAACATCTACCGGCATAGGGTCAAGACGGATCCGACCATCCTGACACTGCGCATCGACGAAAACCTATACTTCGCAAATGCGCGCAGGATGGAGGACCTGATCCTTGCACGTGTTCATCGCAGCCGCGAAGATATCCGCCATGTCGTCCTGATGTGCTCGGCCGTCAACGAGATCGATCTGAGTGCGCTGGAATCCCTCGAAGCGATAAACGAACGCCTCCATGATATGGGTGTCACGTTGCACCTGAGTGAAGTGAAGGGTCCAGTTATGGATCGGCTGCAAACGAGCCACTTCATTGATGGGATGACGGGGCAGGTCTTCCTGTCTCAATATGACGCTTGGACCAGTCTGACGTCGTCAAAGGCGGCATGACACCATTTAGGTAATCGATCAGGATTAAGTGTGTAATCATGATTATGTAAAAATTACATGCGTACCAAAACAGAGCCTTACGTCATTCTGACCGGCTGGCTTGGCACGGCGCATCCGCCATACTAGTCTCCCTCAACCGAGGTCGGACCGCGATGGGAGGAACGCGTATGGCTATGTCGGCTCAGGACGCGGTCGCCCATGTATTGGCGACAAACCCCGTCTTTGCCACTGGAACCGAGTGCATTCGGGGTGTCGAATACCCCGTGTTCACTAACATTCCGCAGGACTTGCGGAATCTACTGTCGGCAAGCCGTGAGGCTCAGGGCGACGGTGCCGCCGATTTCCTCGTACATGGGGTGCGGCGTTGGACCTATGACGAATTCTGTCGCGATGTCGATGGTGTCGCGCGTGCGCTGTATCATGAGCATGGTGTTCGCGACGGGAAACGCGTGGCCTTGGCGATGCGAAATTGTCCGGAGATGCTCATCCTCATGATGGCGATTTCTTCGCTTGGCGCCGTTGTCGTGTTCCTGAACGCCTGGTGGATGCGTGATGAACTTGATTTTGCGCTTGAAGATACCGGCGCACGCATTGTTTTCGCTGACACCGCCCGAATGGACCGACTGCGTCAATCCGAGCATAGTCTCGTTCTCTACGACGTCGAAACTCAGGACCCGGAAAATTCTTTTCAAAACAGTTTCCTGCGACATGAAGCACCTTCGGTGCCCACTTATCGCATAGACCCTGATTCAGATTTTGCCATCATGTATTCCTCGGGTACGACCAGCCTTCCAAAGGGCGTGGTGCTAACGCACCGAGGTGCCATGAACGCGGTGTATACGTGGTTACTGCAGGCCGTGATCGCCCCGATGGTAACGCCACCAGACCCGTCCGACGCACCGTCGGTGCGTCCCGTGACGCTGATAACGACGCCGTTGTTTCATGTAACAGCAACGCATCCGAGTTTTCTTTTGAGCATCGCGGCCGGTGCCAAGGTCGTTCTGATGGAAAAATGGGATGCTGAGGCTGCAATCCGCTTGATCGAGCAGGAAGAAGTAACGCGCTTTGTCGGTGTTCCAACTCAGTCTGCGGATCTTAGGATCGCCGCTCAAAGCGCTGGAAAGAAATTGAAAACGCTTACCCAAATGGTGTCTGGAGGGGCGAAGCGACCAGCGGCGCAAGTTGCCGAACTGCACGAGACTTTTCCCGCGGCCGAGGCTGCTACTGGTTGGGGAATGACCGAAACCAACGCGCTTGGCATAGGTTTGTCGGGGCCGGAATATCGCGAGAATCCTGACGTGGCCGGACGACTATACCCACCGCTGCAAGAAGTCCGCTTTGTCGACGATCAGGGCCGAGACGTTGCGCCGGGTGAAGTCGGGGAAATGACCGTCAAGAGCGTGACCAACATGCGCTGCTACATCAATCAACCAGAGGCGACGGCAGAAACCATGCAGGACGGCTGGCTGCGAACTGGCGATCTGGCCAAGATTGACGCCGAGGGGTTGATTACCATCGTCGATCGCAAGAAGAACATCATCATCCGAGGCGGCGAGAACATCGCCTGCCTCGACGTCGAGGGCTCTCTGCACCATCATTCCGATGTTCTGGAGGCGTGCGTGTTTCCCATTCCGCATCCACGCTTGGGAGAAACGGTCGGCGCGGCAATTCAAGCCCCCCCAGGAACGCAGTTGACGTGTGACACCATTGCAGAGTTCCTGAGCGGGCGAATTGCCAAGTTTAAAATACCCGAGCGCATCTGGGTCCAGGCAGAGCCCCTGCCCCGCGGCGCCACGGACAAGATTGACCGGCGCGCTATTCGCGCCAGCAGCATCGCCGACATGGAGAAAACAACATGATGTTCGACCTTACCGGACGTGTCGCCTTGTTGACGGGCGCGTCTCGTGGCATGGGACTGGCAATGGCCGAGGCGCTGGCTGAACACGGCGCGACGGTCGTGATCTCCTCCCGTACGCAAGAGGATCTGGACCGCGCTGCCGCAGCGATCAACGCGAAGCAAACCGGCCGTGCCGTCCCGATTGCAGCAAACGTCGGGAAAAAGGACGACATCGCCCGCCTTGTCGAGGCCGCTCGCGACCAAGCCGGTGCTATCGACATCCTCGTTGGGAATGCCGGGGTAAATCCGTATTTCGGTCCGACGTCGGAAATCTCTGATGAAGCTTATGAAAAAACGATGCAGGCGAATGTGCAATCAAATCTCTGGCTGGCAAGTCTCGTCGCGCCGGACATGATTGCGAAAGGGTCTGGTTCCATGATGTTCACCAGCTCGATCGGGGCCTTCAAAGCCTCCACGACGCTTGGAACATATGGCATGTCGAAACTGGCGTTGATTGGCCTCGTGCGAAATCTTGCAGTCGAATACGGGCCAAGCGGAATCCGCGTGAACGCGATTTGCCCCGGCCTTGTGCGAACGGAATTCGCGCGCAAACTCTGGGAGGATCCGGGCGTGGAGCAAAGGATCAGCAATGATATACCGCTGCGCCGTCTTGGTGAACCAGAAGACTTCCGAGGGCTGGCGGTCTACCTGGCCTCGGATGCAAGCAGGTACATGACCGGACAGGCGTTGACCGTCTGTGGCGGGTCGAACATGTGGACGTAAAGGACTGATATGGAACTGAAAGACAAGATCGTCGTGATCACCGGTGCTGCCGGCGGAATTGGTCGCGGCATGGCCGAACGCTTCGCATCCGAGGGGGCGCGCGTCGTCTGCGCTGACCTTGACGGCGACCGCGCGCAAGAGGTGGCCGACAAGATCGGCGGTATTGGTCGCGCGTGCAACGTTGGCAGTGAGGCCGATATCAAGGAGTTGATCGATTTCACCGAGGATCGTATTGGACCGATAGACCTGTTTTGTTCCAATGCCGGGATCCTGACTGCCGGAGGGGTCGAAGTGCCGGACGCGGAATGGCAGCGCATCTGGGAGATCAACGTGATGTCACATGTCTGGGCTGCGCGTCACATGGTGCCCAAGATGATCGCCCGCGGCGGCGGCTATCTCCTGAACACTTCCTCGGCTGCGGGGCTGTTGAACCAAGTCGGTGCCGCACCCTATGGGGTAACGAAACATGCCGCCGTTGGCCTGGCCGAATGGCTGGCCCTGACCTACGGAGATAAAGGCATTAAGGTTTCGGTCTTGTGCCCGCAAGCGGTTCGTTCGGCCATGACAGCGGGTCACGAAGAGTCGGTGGCCGCGATCGATGGTATGTTGGAGCCGGAAGCGGTTGCAGACGCTTGTGTGGAAACCTTGCGAGAGGAACGATTCCTTGTCCTGCCGCACCCCAAGGTTCTCGACTACATCCGCATGAAGACTGCGGATTACGATCGTTGGATTGGCGGAATGCGAAAGCTGAACAAGCAGTTCGGCGGCGAACTTTAAGTTCGCTTTCGCGGGCGGCGCATCAACCCCTCTTGCGCGACGGATGCCACCAGCGTGCCATCTTGTGCGTAGATTGAGCCTCGGTTGAAGCTTCGCCCGCGACCGGCCCAGGGCGATTCCATCGTGTAAAGGTGCCAGTCCTGGAACTGGATCGGCGCATGGAACCACATCGCGTGGTCCAGGCTGGCGCCGTTCACATCGCCGCGAAACCAACTCAGCCCGTGCGGCCTGAGCGCCGAGGACAGCAACGCCATGTCCGACGCATAGGCCAGCAGAATATGCTGCGTCTTTGGGTCCGTTCCCTCGGCTGCCATCATGCGGAACCATAGATGGTTGCGGTCTTCGGTTGGATCGGGGTCGAACAGGTCACGCGGTTCGACCTCGCGGATGTCGATTGGACGAGGCCGCATGAACTCTCCTTGGTAACCCTCTGGAATTCGGTCAACAAATTTCCCATACCACTCGTTCCTTGTCGGTTGGGTATCGGCCGCCGGAACTTTGGGCATCGGATGATGATGATCCCACCCTTCATCCTCGACATGAAAGGAAGCCGACATGTTGAGTATCTGCCGGCCATGCTGAATGGCGACCACGCGCCTTGTGGTGAATGAACCGCCATCGCGCGACCGATCCACCTCGTAAACAACCGGGATAGACGGGTCGCCGGGCCGGATGAAATACGCATGCAGGGAATGGCACAACCGATCGTCTACCGTTCGATAGGCCGCGGCAAGTGCCTGTGCGATGACCTGCCCGCCATAGATCCGGTTTGGTGTTTCGCCCCCCGCGCCCGTACCGCGGAACAGGTCAACCTCAAGGCGCTCGATGTCGAGCAGATCCAGCAGGCGCTCTTCGGCGTCAGTCATGCGTTTTCCTTTGCCTCTCGCGCTTTTGCATACGCGATGAATGTTTCGAAACTATCAGGGTTGGCCATGGAGTCGCGGTTGACCACAGTTCCCGGGTCACCGCCCAATAGCAGTTTCTTGACGGGAACCTCCAACTTCTTGCCGGAGAGTGTGCGTGGGATCTCGGCCACTTGCACGATTTCATTGGGAACGAAACGTGCCGAAACCGACTGTCGAATGGCATTCGCGATCTTCTCGCGCAAAGCATCGTCGAGTTCCAGCCCGGTAGCGGTCACGACGAACAGTGGCATGAAGCTTTCGCGGCCAAGGAATTCCAGGTCCACGACGAGGCTGTCGAGTATCTCGTCGAGACCCTCGACAGCCTGATAGATCTCGGAAGAGCCCAATCGCAGGCCCTTTCTGTTGATCGTGGCATCCGACCGGCCATAGATGACCGACCCACCCTCGGGCGTAATCTCGATCCAATCACCGTGCCGCCAGACGCCGGGATAGGTATCGTAATAGCTCTCGTGCAGGCGCGACCCGTCGTCGTCACCCCAGAAAAACAGGGGCATCGACGGCAGCGGCTCGGTACAGACAAGCTCACCCACTTCGCCGATCAGCTCGCGGCCGTCGGGGTCGAAACTGCGGACGGCGTTGCCCAGGTACCGGCATTGCATCTCACCCGCCCGCACTGGCAGCATGACGTTGCCGCCGACAAAAGCGCCGCAGATATCCGTGCCGCCCGAGATCGGCGCGAGCCAGATATCTGGATCGACGGCATCGTAGATCCAATCGTAGCCATCCGAGGTCAGCGGTGACCCGGTCGCGCCTACGGCCCGCAATGCCGACAGATCCAGCTCATCACGCGGACGAATGCCGGATTTGGCGCAGACCGTGATATAGGCTGCGCCCACGCCGAAGTAATTCGCCCGCTCTTCGGAAACAGACCGCCAGACTGCCAGCATGTCAGGATGGTTCGGAGCGCCGTCATACAGTATGATCGTTGCGCCCTGCCCCAATGCCGACAATTGCGCATTCCACATAATCCACCCCGAAGATGTCAGCCAGCAGAACCTGTCCTCGGCGCGCAGGTCGAGGTGAAGAGACTTTTTGGCACCTTCGATGAGAACACCGCCATGGCCGTGAACGATGGGTTTCGGGTTGCCGGTCGTCCCCGAGGAATAGACGACCCAAAGTGGATGGTCGAATTCGACCTGCACGAACTCCAGCCCGGCCTTCCCGGTGGTCAGCGTGCTCCAGTCGGTTGTGCCGTGCGGCAGATCTCCGGCTACAGGCACGATGATGGTTCGCTCGACCGTAGGCAGCCCGTTCCGGATCGTCTCGATCACGTCTCGTCGATCTACCATTCGACCGGCATGCACATAACCGTCCTGCGCGATGAGCACTTTGGGCGCGATCTGGCGAAAACGGTCGAGGATGGCGACATGGCCCATATCGGGCGCACAGAGCGACCAGATGGCGCCAAGGCTCATGGTCGCGAGTGCGGCGATCATCGCGGTTTCGGTATTGGGCAGAATGGCCACCACACGATCGCCCTGCCCCACGCCCATCTTTTTGAGAGTGGCGGCCACGCTGGCGACCTGCTCCGACAGTTCCTGCCAGCTCAGTTCCTTGCGGCCGAAGGTTTCGGACCGAACGATCAACGCCGGGCCATCGGGTGTTTTCTCGGTCTGCCGCAGCATTTGCTCGGCGAAGTTGAGTTTTGCGCCGGGAAACCACTCGGCCCCGGGCATGCTGCGTTTTGCAAGAACCCGGGTATGCGGCGCGCTCGCCTTCAGGTCGAAGAATTCCCAAATCGCCTGCCAGAACCCTTCGAGGTCTTCAACGCTCCATCGCCAGAGGCCGTTATAATCGTCAAAGGACAGGCCCTTTTCCGACTCGAGCCAGCGCATGAACTCTGCCATGCGGCTTGCCTCGGCGCGTTCGACACTGGGGGTCCAAAGAACAGGGCGGGGATCTGACATCAAGCAAGAGCTCCGTGAACAAGCGCCTTCAATTCGGCGCGGGAGGGATAAGAACTCGACGGTGACAATTGGGTGAAGAACACGACCGACAGATCCTTCTCGCGATCTACCCAGAAAAAGGTCGAAGCCATGCCACCCCAGCTAAAATCACCGATCGAGCCCGGTGTGCGTGAGCGGGCCGGGTCGATAACCACCGCGCCGCCAAGCCCGAAGCCTACGCCATCCATGGGCTGCTCGGCAAAGCTTTGCGGACCCATCGAAGCGATATCGCCGGGAAGATGGTTGCGCATCATGAAGTCGAGCGTAGACGAACCGATGATACGCTGCCCGTCCAAAACGCCACCAAGGCGCAGCATCTCGGCGAAACGCATGTAATCGTCAATCGTGCCGACCAAGCCACCACCGCCGGAATGCATGTCCGTCGTTTCAAAGGACGAGTCTCCGACGGAGTCCACAAGGCGCAACGACTCGCCGCCTGCCTTGGCCGCGTTCAAAGCCATCGCGTCTCCGGCAAGCGGGGTATAGAGCGATGCAAAACGGTCGCCAGTTCCTTCGGGCACGCGAAACGCGGTCTCGCTCATCCCCAAGGGCGCGAAAATCTCCTCGGCAAAGAACTGGCCAAGAGACTTTCCGGAGACCACCTCGACAACGCGGCCAAGAACATCGATTCCGACCGAATACTCCCAATGAGCGCCCGGTTGGAACGCCAAGGGCAGTTCTGCCACGCGATCCACCATGTCCGCCAAAATCCCCTGATTGGGATTGAACATGATCTTTCGCTCGTCCATCTCGTGAGCAAGCACACCGGGATTGAACGGATAGCTCAAACCAGAAGTATGCGTCAAAAGATGATGCAAGGTTGGGGCGTTGGCGGGTTCGGTCTGATCGATCCGCTCGGCCCCCGGCACCAGCGCCTGCAGATCTGCAAATGCAGGCAGGAACTGCGATAGCGGCGCATCGAGGTGAAACAGTCCGCGTTCAGCCAGCATCATGACGGCAAGAGAGGTGACCGGTTTGGTCATCGAATAGATCCGCGCCACGGTATCCCGTTGCCATGGCAGGCCCTGTTCGATGCTACGAAGGCCACACGCATGAAAATAGCGCTCTGTCCCGCCTTCAAAGACGAGGATTGCGCTGCCAGCATATTTTCGAGCCTCGACATATCGCTCCATCCAGTCCGCGATACGTTGCATGCGCGCAGGATCGAGCCGCGCAACGCTGGTGTCATTCATTCGGGGTGTCCTCCTCATCCGCCAGACCTGCGTACAAGTCTCACCGCTGACCCGAAGGGATGGAATTACGTAGGAATACGCATCTCACCCGATCATGCGCGCCATGGCCGCGCGGGTTTCATCGTTGAACCAGCCGCCTTTTGGTGCATTCGCACCATGGGCTGCGGCACGTTCGATGTCTTGGATGGTGGCGTTCCGGATCTGGCGTTTGATCGCGGCATAGGTCCCCGGTGGGTTCTGGGCGAGCCGTGCCGCCTCGACGAGCGCACGCTCGCGAGTTTTCTCGTCTATCACGTCCACTACTCCAAAACGCAACGCGTCCTCTGCCGACATGGGATGCCCCGTTAGCATCAGGCGGCGCAGGGTGTTCGGGTCGAGGGACGAGCGCGCAATCTCCATGGGGCCGACCGGAAAATCAGCTCCGACCCTGACCTCGGCAAGGCCAAGCCTTGCCGATGGGTGCGCGACACGCAAATCCGAGGCCAGTACGAAGAACAGGCCGCCGGCAATGGCCGCGCCGTTGACCGCGCACACGGTGGGCTTCGGGCATGAAAAGAGAGCCAAGAAGCCCATGTTCAGTCCGTGGACGATAGCCTGCTGCTGTTCGAGGTCATAGGTTTGCGCCTCTTTCAGGTCGAGGCCCGCCGACAGAACCTTGAAATCGCTGGTGATGACGATCGCACCAACGGTCGAGTCGCGTTCAAGGTCCTCGACCATCTGCGCGAAATCCATGAGAAACTCGGGGCATAGCGCGTTGACCGGTGCGCGCTGTAGGCAGATTTCGGTGACTCCATCGGAGTGATCCCGCCGCTCCAACCATGTCTTTTCTGTCATTCGATTTCCCCCATCTCGTTGCTTGTTCGAAGCCTAACCGCGCAAGCTCGGATGCGTCGAGACCCCAAGACGTTCATTGCAATGTGACCTTGGGTTCCTCCGCGAATTGTCCGGCACGGTTCCTCCGTTGACAGGGCCAAGGTGTCGCCCATAGGTTGACGGCGCGCGGCGTCGGAAGACAGCCGCGCCAGAGCATTGCGGCAGGGAGGCCCCATGAAACTCTATTTTGCGCCAAACAGCCGCGCAGTCAGAATCGCCTGGCTCCTGGAGGAGTTGGGGCTCGATTACGAGATCGAGAGATTTACGCTCGGCGACAAGGCAATGCGAGAGCCTGACTATCTCGACATCCATCCGATGGGGCGCGTTCCGGCGCTCGAAGATGGCGAGATCCGCATCTTCGAATCCGGCGCCATCGTTCAGTACATCCTCGCGATCTACGGCCACGGACAGCTGCAACCCCCGACAGGCACGCCGGCCTTTGCCGATTATCTTCAGTGGCTGCACTATTGTGAGGGCATGATCATGCCCCCGATCAACAGCATCGTTGTCGAAACGGTCCTGCTGCCACCGGAACGTCGCACCGAACTCAATGTGAAACGAGCGACGAAACTATTGAACCAGATGCTGATGGCGGTGAACAAGCGGTTGGCGGACCGGGACTACCTTGCAGGAGAGTTCTCGGCAGCCGACATAATGACCGGGCATTCTGTCATCGTCGCCGAACGCCTGGGGGCAGATTTTTCCGACAAGCCAAACCTGCCACCATATGTCGAGCGCCTGAAATCGCGCCCGGCACTTCAAAAAGCACTGGCTCTTTAAGGCGGTGGACCCAACGAGGAGGCGACACGGTGAGCAAGACACTCGATTTCTACTACGATTTCGGCAGTCCCAATGCCTATCTTGCGCATCAGGCCTTGCCGCCCCTCGCCCGGCGCTTGGGCGTCTCCATAGCCTACAAGCCGATCTTGTTGGGAGGTGTGTTCAAGGCAACCGGAAATCGAAGCCCGATGGAGGCTTTCGGCGGCATCCGGCACAAGCTCGCGTATTATCAACGCGAAACGCAGAGGTTCGCAAGAAGGCACGAGATCAAGTTCTATATGAACCCGCATTTTCCCATCAATACGCTGTCGTTGATGCGTGGCGCCATGCACGCGCAAGGCAAGCCTTGGGAGGGTGACTACATCAACGCGGTGTTCGACGCGATATGGGTCCACGGACAGAAAATGGACGACCCTTCGGTCATCACGGATGTTCTTCGGGAGCGTAACTTGCCCGCACGCGAAGTAATGGAGGCCGTACAAAGTGCCGAAGTGAAACAAGCTTTGCTCAAGGCCACCGAAGCCGCAGTCGAGCGCGGTGTTTTCGGGGCGCCCATGATATTTCTTGGTGACGAGCCGTATTTCGGCAAGGAAGCGATTTATGAGCTTGAGGTCGAACTGTCCGACGCCTGACCGGGATTGAGGCCAAGTATCTCTGCGGCTTTCCGTAACTCGCCGACGTAGTGGTGCTCCAGCTCTTCTCGGCTGACATGAAAGCTGGGTCCACCCGCGTTGAGCCCCCAGATGCGACTGCCGTTCAGCGAGCGCACGGGCACAGCTACCGCGTTCACGTCGCGCCGCCAATCACCGTAGCTGGTGCAGAACCCTTGGTTCGCGTATTCGTTTGCTGCCCTTTCTGCCGTGTCCCTCAGCTCCGCCTCGTTCAGGCCTTGGTCATCGCACCCTGCACGGATCGCATGCTCCCGCTCATCTTGGGACATTGCGCCCAGAACCGCCCGTCCCATTGCCGAGCGGAACAGAGGCAAGCGCGCGCCAACATGCATGGCTAGGGCAACGTCCTCGCGCGAGCGATGCACCGCGATATAGACAATCTCGGCGCGATAGGGTTCTCCCAGCCCGGCAGTGATGTAGGAATTGGGACCGCTGCGCAGATCACGGAGAACATCGCGCGCGCGATCGCAAATGTCGCGGCCGGCCAACACACCAAACCCCAGCTTCAGGACGCCAACACCCAGCGTGTATGCGCCCCCTTCGCGTTCCTGCTCGAGATAGCCCAAGCGGCACAAGGTGTAAGTGAGGCGCGAGACCGTCGGTCGCGGCAATCCGGTCCTTAGAGACAGATCGAGGTTTGTCAGCCGCGTCTCACCCGGCTCAAAGCAGCGCAAGACGTCCAGCCCTCGGGCGAGCGCGGTGACGAAGTTACGATCCTTCGGGTCCTCGGGCAGGTCCGGGCTGATCATTGCCTACCCTTTCAGTGCTTTCAGACCGTTTTCGGCGAACACGTCCACAAACTGACCAAGGCGTTTTGCCCGCTCGGGGTTCGACGCGTTGCCATCCAGCGCGCGCTTGTAGACGCCCTGGATGATCGCAGCCATGCGAAAAAAGGTGAAGGCAAGGTAGAAACCGAAACGGTCAATCCCGGGCAGGCCGCGGCGCTCGCAATACCGTGCGATGAACTCTTCGTCGCTGGGCAGGCCAAGCGCGGCACGATCGATATCCGCAAGGCCCCTTCCCTCCTTGCCCGGCGGCATCTGCCATTGCATGATTACCGCTGCAAGATCAGCATATGGGTGGCCGATCGTCGACAACTCCCAGTCCAGCACGCCAAGGCAACGAGGGCTGTCTTTTGCGAAAATCATGTTGTCGATGCGGTAATCTCCATGCACCAGCGTTCGCTGGCCATCATCTTCGGGCATCGCATCAGGCAGCGCTTCTATCAACGCGTCCATGGCCGGGATTGCCGCTGTTTCCGAAGCTCGGTATTGCTTGGTCCAGCGACCGATCTGACGCTCGAAATAGTTTCCCGGCGGGCCGTAGTCAGACAGTCCAACCGCATCGATGTCGACCATGTGCAATTCGGCAAGTACACGGTTCATCTCGTCAATGACGGCGGCACGGGTTTCGTTGCTTTCTCCCTCCATCGTCGGCTCGTTGAAATTGCGCCCGTCGAGATGTTCCATCACGTAAAAGGCGGACCCGATGACCGCGTCGTCCTCGCAGAGCAAGTACACCTTTCCGACCGGGACATTCGTCTGCGCAAGCGCGCTTTGCACCCGAAACTCACGATCGACCGCATGTGCAGATTTCAGCAATGTGCCCGGCGGCTTGCGCCTTAACACATAATTCCTGGTTGGTGTTTTAAGCAGGAATGTCGGGTTCGACTGTCCATTGTCGAATTTCTTTGCCTCGAGCGGGCCCTGGTATCCTTCGAGGTGGCGGGCAAGATAAGCATCGACCGCATCCATGTCGAGATTTTGCGTGTCGGACATTGGCAGCCTCCTCAGCTGTAGGTTAGCAATTCAGCGCCTTCGGGCGTCGCGAAATGCGGGGTGCTGTTGAATTCATGCAAGGTGAAAGCTCTCGCATTGAAGACGAAGCGGGTCATCGAAGTGTTCTTGACCTGCAGATTTAATGCGATCATCTGTTCAGGCGTTGTGCCCAGGGCAGATGCCACCAGTTGGCCGATGGCTCCTCCCGAACTGACCACCAGCACACGTCGCGCGGCCGTGTCGGTAGCGAATGCGCGTGCGGCTTCGAGCCGGGCCGAGAACGCAGCCCATGTTTCCGCGGCACCTTCGATACCGCCTTTCTGCCATTCGCGCAAAACCGACTTCAGTGTACGAAAGTGTGTCTTGCGGTCGTGCTGGACCATATCGGGGATCACGCCACCATGCTTGACGCGCAAAAGGTCGTGGAAATCGTATTCGTTCCAGCCGGGATGCTCTTCCGGCACGGCCTCGAACCCCATGGAACGGAGGGTCTCTTTCTGCCGCGTCAGGGTGCCGGTGACCAAGCGGTCCGGCTCCCATCCTGCCTTGCGCAGCAGATCACCAAGCACTTGCGATTGCTGATGGCCCAAGGGGCTGAGCTTGTCATAGTCGTCGGCACCGAAAGAGGCCTGCGCGTGGCGTATTACAAGTAGTTCGGCCATGTTTCAGGTCGCAAACTCTGCGGCCAAGCGGCGACCGGCGATGTCATATTCCCCAGCTATCCTGTCGACCAAGGCTCCGGCGGACGTGACTTTCTTGACGTCGCCGATCCCTTGGCCTGAACCCCAAATTTCTTTCCACGCTTTCGGCTTGGACGAACCGGAGCTGAAGTTCATCGATGAAGGGTCTGCTTCGGGCAGGTTGTTCGGGTCAAGACCCGCTCGTTCCACCGAGCCCTTGAGATAATTTCCGTGAACTCCGGTGAAGAGCGAGGAATAGACGATATCCTCGGCCGTGGAATCGACGATCATCTGCTTGTAAGCCTCGTCGGCATTTGCCTCATGCGTGGCAATGAAGGGAGAGCCCATATATCCGAAATCCGCGCCCAAGGCGCGGGCAGCCAGCAATGCCTCGCCACTGGCGATCGCACCTGAGAGCGCAACAGGACCGTCGAACCATGCGCGGATTTCGCGCATCAGGGCGAAAGGGGATTGCTGGCCCGCATGTCCGCCTGCGCCGGCGGCCACGGCAATCAATCCGTCAGCACCCTTGTCGATCGCCTTTTTCGCAAAGGTGTCGTTTATGATGTCGTGCAGTACGACGCCCCCACAGGAATGCGCCGCCTCGTTGACTTCGACGCGCGCGCCAAGGGACGTGATCCAGACCGGCACCTTCCACTTCACGCAGATTTCCAGATCCCGTTCGAGCCGCGCGTTCGACCGGTGCACGATCTGGTTCACGGCAAAGGGCGCGGCAGGGGTATCGGGGTTGTCCTGGTTGTGGCGGTCCAACTCTTCGGTGATCCGTTTCAGCCATGCTTCAAGCAATGGCGGCTCGCCTTCGCCCTCGCGCGCATTCAGAGCCGGGAAAGCACCTATGATGCCCGCCTTGCATTGTGCAATCACTAGATCCGGATTGGAGATGATGAACAGCGGTGAGCCGATAAGCGGGATACGAAGCCCTCGCAGCTTCTCTGGAAGATGGGAATCGTCGCGGGCCATGATCATTCTCCCCAATTGAGGTTCATGCCGCGTGCCTCTGCGGCCTTGCGGGCATATTTGCGTGTTTGCGAAAAGGCGTCGTGCAGTTCGGCCTGTTCGTCGGGGTCCGATATCTCGGCAAAGCTAGCGGCAACCTCTTCCGCCGTGATCTCGCCGCTGGCCAACTCGATCCCTTCTGTCTCGTAAATTCGGGTCTGCGCGAAACACCCGCCGCCGGCCCCAAGGATCACCCGCGATGGGGCGTTTTCGCTCACGAGAAACAAAAGACCGGGCGTGATCGTCTCGGGGGCAAGCAGCTGTGCGGCCTCCGATGGCAGCAGGTCCTCGGTCATGCGTGTTGTGGCGGTCGGCGCCAGCGTGTTCACGCGGATGTTGTCGCGCGCGCCCTCAAGGTGCAGAACGTTCATCAACCCGACCATCGCCGCCTTTGCTGCGCCATAGTTCGACTGCCCGAAATTCCCGTAAAGGCCCGAACCGGACGACGTGAGCACCACACGTCCGTATTTCTGCTCTCGCATCACGGGCCAGCAGGCGTGGGTTACATTGGCGCTACCGATCAGGTGAACGTCCACGACTTTGCGAAAATCCGCCATCGTCATCTTGGCAAAGCTCTTGTCGCGCAGAATGCCGGCGTTGTTCACGACGATATCGACCCGTCCCCACTCCGAGAGGGTCTTGTCGACCATGTCCTGGACCTCTGCCTCGTTCGACACATCCGCCCCATGAGCGATCGCCTCGCCACCCGCCTTGCGGATCTCGTGGACCACGGCACCGGCGGCGCTTTCGTTGCGCCCCGATCCGTCGGTTGCGGCACCAAGATCGTTGATGACCAGTTTGGCCCCGCGCGCGGCCAGCCCCAAGGCATGGCTGCGGCCAAGGCCCGTCCCAGCGCCGGTGACGATGGCAACGCGGTCGTCAAAACGAATTTCCATCCCCAAGCCTTTCTACTGCAGTGCTTTTTCAAATATGTTGTGGCCGGACATCACGTTGATACCGCCTGAAATCGGGATGATCGCTCCGGTCACATAGGCCCCTCCACGACCGCACAGGAACAACACGGAACCAGCCACATCTTCGTCACGTCCAACCCGCCCCATCGGAACGTCCTGCGCCACCTTTGCCCGCACTTTCTCATCCGCGGTGGCAAACGCCGTCATCTTCGATACGAAAGGACCTGGTGCGAGGGAATTAACAGTGACGTTTTTGCCCGACAATTCCTTGGCCAGGATTTTGCTCATATGCATGACTGCGGCCTTTGACGCGGCGTAGCTGTACGCCCCGTCGCCCATGGGTATCTCTCCCATGACCGAACCGACATTGACGACGCGCGACGGGTCATCAGCACTGCCCGACGCGATAAGCATCGGAAGAAGCTTCTGGGTCAAGTCGAACACGCCGGCAACATTGACCGACATGATCTTTTCCCATGCCTGATGGGGAAACTGTCCCAGCGGCGCACCCCATGTAACACCGGAATTATTCATCAGGATATCAAGCGTTTCGGTCCGCGCTTTCACCTCTTGCAGCAAGGCATCGATCCCGGACTCGCTGCCGACATCCCCTGCGAACCCTTCGGCTGTTCCGGGTGCGTCGAGCGCGTTCAATTCCGCTGCGACCGCTTCGCAGGCGTCACCCTTGCGGGACGCGATGAGAACACGCGCTCCGGCGCGCACAAGGGCTTCGGCCGCCATACGACCGATCCCGGTCGCACCGCCGGTAACGAGTGCCGTTTTTCCGGGCAGCGAGAAGAGTGTTTCGGGTGTCATGTTTAATCCTTAGAATCCACGCGCTTGCGCGACGATGTTTGCATGGTACCCATAGTCGCCAAGCCATTCTGCGGCGACCCGGGCGCGTTTCATGAAAAAGCCCATGTCAAAGGCGTCAGTCATGCCTATTCCTCCGTGCATCTGCACGCCTTCGCGCACCGCCAACTGCGCGGTGTCTGTGGCCCGTGCCTTGGCCAATGAAACGGCCATCTGGGCGTTATCCGGGTCTTCGTCCAGCAGCCTACCGGCATTCAACACGGCCGAAGCAGTGACCTCACACTCACACCAAAGATGCGCGGCGCGGTGCTGCAGTGCCTGAAACGCGCCAATCGGCACGCCGAACTGCTTGCGGTCTTTCAGGTAGGCGACCGTCATTGCCATCGCGCCTCCGGCCAATCCGGTCATCTCTGCGGCCAAGGCGGCCTGACCAGCGCGCAATGCGGGTTCGAGGACATCCATGGCACCACCCAGCGCACCGAGGACGGCATCACCGTCCACTTCGACGGCATCAAGCCGGATATCCGCGGCATCCGTACTGTCGATCATCTGCAAGCCATCCCGAGCGACGCCTTGTGAGTCTGGAGAAATCTCAAACAGCGTCGGGCCGTTTTCCGTCTGCGCTAGAACCATCAACCGATCTGCAGACACCCCGCCGAGAACCAACCGTTTGGTTCCTGATATCCTGTAGCCGTTTCCAACCTTTTCCGCTTTGGTGTCAATGCGTTCAGGGTCGAATTTCGCGTTCTCGTCCATGGCCAGGGCCACGATCATGTCGCCACTCGCAATGGCCGCCAACGCGTCGCGAGAGCGCGTGTCCATGACCGAAGCATAGACCGTAGCCCCAATGACCGCTGTGGATATGAACGGGCTTTGAACCAGCGTCCGGCCCATTTCGCCCGCAAGCACGCATGCTGCTGAGTGGCCCATCGCGGATCCGCCGCACTCTTCGGGAACAAGGATGCCGGTCCAACCCATCTCGGCCATCTGTTTCCACAGGGTCCGGTCAAAGATCTGCCCCGCGTCCCGCATCCGTCTCAGGTGCGAGACGGGGGCGTTTTCATCAAGGAACCCGCGTGCGGAATCCGCAAGCATGGTTTCCTCGTCTGTCCTTACTAGCTTGGCCATGACCCTACCCCGGAAGTCCCAACACGCGTTTCGAGATGATCGACAGCATGACCTCAGAGGTGCCACCCTCGATCGAATTGGCCTTGGTCCGCAGCCAACTGGCTGCACGACCGTCTTCCCAGGTCAACGCATCCGCGCCGGCGGCGGCAACGACAAGCTCCAGCTTTCGCTTGTTCAACTCGGTTCCCATGTATTTCAGCATGGCCGATGCATCACCGGCGCCTTGTCCTGCCTCGGCCTGATCCTTGTAACGCTCGAGCGTGAGAGCAACGGCAAGGCCATCAACCTCGGCACGCATCGCGTCTGCGCGCAGGATCGGATCGGACAACCCCGTCTCGCTATCGGACAGCACGGCCCCCAGTGCCCTCCCCGAGCCCATGGATCCGCCGCCGGCCGAGATCATCTCGCGTTCGTGGGTAAGCAGGTACTTGGCCACGTCCCAGCCACGATTGACCTCGCCGACGACCTGTTCCTTGGGCACTTTCACATTGTCAAAGAACGTTTCGCAAAAAGGTGAGACGCCCGAGATCAGCTTGATCGGCCGTGTGGTGACACCGTCGCTTGCCATGTCGATAAGGACAAATGAGATGCCCTTGTGCTTGGGCGCATCCCGGTCCGTCCGAACAAGCGCAAAGATCCAGTCGGCCTTGTCCGCGTAAGAGGTCCAGATCTTCTGCCCATTGACCAGCCAGTGGTCGCCCTGATCTTCGCATTTCGTCTGCAGGCTCGCGAGGTCGGATCCTGCGCCGGGTTCGGAATACCCCTGGCACCACCGGATTTCACCGCGTGCGATCGGAGGCAGATAATGCAGTTTTTGCTCGTGGGTTCCGAATTGCAAGAGCGCCGGACCAAGCATCCAGATACCGAAACTCTGCAAAGGGTAGCGCGCATTCAGTCGCGCCATTTCCTGGTGAAAGACTTTCTCTTGTTCACGGCTCAGACCCGCGCCGCCGTATTCGACCGGCCACGTCGGCACGGTATACCCTTTGGTGACGCAGCGTTTTAGCCAGGTACGCTGGTCTTCGGAGGTGAATTTCCACTGCTTTCCACCCCAGCAGATGCTACCCTCATCATTGTGACCGTCCCGCATGGTTTCGGGGCAGTTTTCCTCAAGCCACAAACGCAGTTCCGCACGGAACGCGGCAAGCGCTTCGGTCTCCTCCGCCATGTCTCCTCCCACAAGCAGATATCCCGTTTCGCATAGCAGAATTGCATTTCGAGATATGGTTGACAACATGCTGACCGGTGCCAAGACTTCACGTCAAAACGCGGTACGACTGCACCGCGACGGAGGAGTAAAAGAAATGAAAGCGATGTTGAGCACGGCTCCTGGCGGACCGGAAACCCTTGAGTTGACTGAACTGCCTGATCCCGAACCCAAGAAGGGAGAGATCCTGATCAGGGTTCATGCGGCAGGGGTGAATTTTCCCGATACGCTCATGATCCGGGACCTTTACCAGATGAAACCACCGCGCCCCTTCGCACCGGGTGGCGAGGTTGCTGGCGAGGTGTTGGCCCTGGGCGACGGTGTCGAAGGCTTCAGCCCCGGAGACCGCGTGCTGGCGCTGACCGGCCACGGCGGGTTTGCAACGCATCTCACGCTGAAAGCGGCCGCAGCCGTGAAGATCCCTGACGCCATGCCCTATGAGGATGCCGCCTGTTTCATCTTCACTTACGGCACTTCGCATCATGCGCTCAAGGACCGCGCCGCGATCCAGCCGGGGGAATCACTGTTGATCCTCGGCGCGGCCGGCGGAGTGGGAATCGCTGCCATCGAGCTAGGCAAGGCGGCCGGTGCCAAGGTGATCGCCGCCGTCTCATCCAAGGAAAAGGCCGATTTCTGTAAAGAGCATGGGGCAGACGAGGTTTTGATCTACTCGCGCGACATGGATCGTGATGCGCAAAAGGCGTTTTCGGCGGAAATCAAATCCCTCTCGGGCGGCGAAGGTGTGGATGTGGTCTATGACGCGGTTGGCGGCGACTATGCGGAACCCGCCCTGCGCGCAATGGCATGGAAAGGTCGCTACCTCGTTGTTGGGTTTCCGGCCGGCATCCCCAAAATCCCGTTGAACCTGACGTTGCTAAAGGGGTGTCAGATCGTCGGCGTGTTCTGGGGGGCTTCGGTCTATCGTGAGCCGCAAGGGCATGCCGAGAACATGGCAGATCTCTTTCAGCTTTATGGCGAGGGCAAGATCAAGCCGCGAATCTCTGCGCGGTTCCCACTGGACGAGGTGCCCGCGGCACTCGAGCTCATGCAGGAACGCAAAGCGATGGGTAAGGTCGTCATCACGTTGGACTGACGTGTCAAAGATGCGTGACGTCGTTGAAACCTCGGACAACCATTTGATCGCCGTTGATGACAATGCGGCTGATAGATCCGTTGGCGGCCCCGTTGAATGCGAATGGTTGCGCGCCCGTGGCAACAGCCATCGCGGCGCCGATCACGCCGCCATGAACGAAAACGGCGACGCGTTCGTCGGGATGGGCTGCTGCTATGCGCAACAGCCCGGACCGAACGCGCGCATGCAGCGCTGCAGTGGTCTCGGCGCCGGGGATTTCGCCCCACTCCTGGCGGGCCTTAGCGCGAGCGAAAGCCGGGTCGCCCTCGGCCGCCTTGATGCGGTAGAGGCCCCCGTCCCATTCGCCCAAGTGGACTTCGCGCAGATCGGCTTCGACGCTCGGCGAAATCCCGAGCGCTTCGGCCAACGGCGCCGCGGTTTGGTGCGTTCTGCGCAGGATCGTCACGTAGATTGCCGAGATCGGCTCGTCCTTGAGCCGGGTCGCCACGGCGCGCGCCTGGCGTTCGCCCTCGGGGTGAAGCGCGGGGTCGCCGTGGCCCTGCATCATGGCAAAGCTTTGGCCCGGTCGTGCCGGTTCGCTCTCTCCATGCCGCACGAGCAACAGGTCGGCAGCACCGGCAGGCGGCGCATAGACGGATTGGCGATATTCGCGGGACATGAAACCTCCGTGCCTTTTGCGCGCATCCTGCTTCGGGGCGGAAAGGAAATGCAATGGCAATGAAGTACGATACCGGCACCGACCTGCTGTTGTGTAGTGTCAGCGATGGCGTGGCCACGATAACGCTGAACAATCCCGACAAACGCAATGCCATGAGCGGTGACATGGTGCCTGCCCTCACGCGCATGCTTGTAGCGACCGAAGGGGACGAATCGGTTTGGGTACTTGTATTGACCGGAGCGGGCGGTTCCTTTTGCGCCGGCGGCGATGTCGAGGCGATGAGCGCCCAACTTGGCGACGGCAAGAGCCCGAATGCCGAAACGATGATCCGCACACTGCAAGACGCACAGCAGGATTGCAGCCTTCGTCTGTATGAATATGCAAAGCCCACCATTGCCGCCTTGCCCGGTCCCGCGGCCGGTGCGGGGATGTCGCTGGCCCTGGCCTGTGACATCAGGATTTGCGGAGAAAGCGGTTTTCTTTACCCGGCGTTTGGCGCCATCGGATTGTCAGGCGATTTCGGCGGCAGCTGGTTTCTGAGCCGTCTCCTCGGGCCGGCGTTGGCAAAGGAAATCTATTTCCTGAATCGCCGGATTCTTCCGGGCGAAGGTGCTGCATGGGGTCTTTTCAACCGTGTGGTTGCGGATGCGGACCTGCCAGAGGAGACAATGGCGGTAGCGCGGCAGATCGCAGGATTTGCCCCGATGGCGCTGCGCTACATGAAAGAAAACCACAATCGCGCGCAGGCGATGGACCTTCGGACGGCGCTCGACTTGGAAGCAGATCGCATGATCCGTACCTTGCTGAGCGAGGACCACAACGAAGGCGCTCGCGCCTTTCTCGAAAAACGTTCGCCCATCTTCAAAGGGCGTTGAGGCATAGGGAAACACAACGATGGGCCACATTGATGCAGCGCTGGAACAAGAGCGCGCGAAAATAGGGACCGAGGTAGGCGTGTCCAATTGGATACTCGTCGATCAAACGATGATCGACGAGTTCGCCCGCGTCACGCTTGACCACCAATGGATCCATGTCGACCCGGAGCGGGCAGCGCGAGAAACCCCGTTTGGCGGCACAATCGCCCATGGCTTTCTGACGTTGTCGCTCGCCAGCCGCTTTATCTATGACGTGTTTGACCCTTTCGAAGGCCAGGAGATGGGATTGAACTATGGTTGCAATCGTCTGCGTTTTCTTGCCCCGGTTCCCGCGGGAAGCCGTGTACGAGGGCGGTTCGTCCTGAAAGACGTGCAGAAACGTTCAGCGAGCAAATTGCTGCGAACTCATGAACTGACGGTCGAAATCGAGGGTCAGGAAACCCCTGCCCTGATGGCTGACTGGCTTGGAATGACGATCTTCGCCAACTAGTCGGCTCTCCTCATCAATTCTCTTCTGTCAAGTCAGGTATTCACGACTTCGCGCTAGACAGGCACAAGCTTCCCTCGGTATGACCATCAATAGATGGGACGAGGGATTACATGAGCGATATTCTGGTCTTGAATGGCCCGAACCTTAATCTTCTGGGTACACGACAGCCGGAAGTCTACGGATCGACCACGCTTGCGATGATTGAAGACGCTTGCCGCGATCGCGCGCAGACGTTGAGGTACACTGTGACCTGTGTTCAGTCCAACCATGAGGGCGAACTGATTGATGCGATCCACGCGGCCCGTGGCAGGCACGTCGGGATCATTATCAACGCCGGTGCCTATACGCACAGCTCGATTGCCCTGATGGATGCCATTGCATCGGTGGAGATTCCGACCGTCGAGGTGCATCTGTCCAACATCCACGCGCGCGAAGAGTTTCGGCACCGCTCATACATTGCACCCGTTTCACTCGGGCAGATCTGCGGGTTCGGCGCAACCGGTTATCTATTGGCCATGGAGGCTTTGGCAGTTCACCTTTCCAAGGGGGCTGCATGACCCTGCGCGAATACCTCCATTTTCTCAGCTACGTCAAATCGCTCGAAGAACTCTGGGACGCGCATACCCGGCAGATGGCTGGATTCGGTTTCGACCGCCTGCTCTATGGCTACACGAAGTACCGCACCGCGACCTCTTTGGGAGATCCCGAAGACTTCGTGATACTCAGCAATCACGAAAGAGCTTATGTCGACGGGTTCATCGCCTCGGGCCTTTACTCCCATGCACCGATGCTCCGCTGGGCACTTGAGCATGAAGGTGCCGCCGGGTGGAAGATGATCGGTGACATGATGGCCAGCGAAACCATGAGCCAGGACGGGTTTCGTGTGTACGAGTTTAACCGAAAGCACGGTGTGACGGCCGGATACACGGTAAGCTTCAACTCTGTGTCTGTCCGGTCGAAGGGAGCCATATCACTTTGCGCCCGCCAAGGGCTTGATCAGGACGCCGTTGACGAGATCTGGTCCGAGCATGGCGAGGACATCTTGTTGATGAACAACATGGCCCATCTCAAGATCCTAACCCTGCCCTATTCCACCCCCAATCGTGCGCTGACCAAACGACAACGCGAGGCCTTGGAATGGGTAGGCGATGGAAAAACGACGCAGGACATCGCGCTGCTCATGGGCCTGACCTCGGCTACCGTCGAAAAACACCTTCGACTGGCGCGCGAGGCGCTTGCCGTGGAAACCACGGCACAAGCGGTACTCAAGGCATCGTTGCAAAACCAGATGTTCGTGCTCGAGGCTTAGATCCTAAAGGTTAAGGGGAATTTTCCGTCTGAGACGTCAAATTGACGTAGGGTAAGGAATCCATGACTATCTCCCGGAGGATGTTTTTCGCAATATCCTAACTGTTCCGTGAGTGGTGGCTTTGGCCAAGGAACGATAAGGGGGCGATCTTCGGTATTTTGAAGCGCTCACCCCCTGTCCGGTGCCGGTGCCGTGTATTGGTCCGCGGTCCGGCCGGAATCACCGAGGGGCCCCGTCCATCCCCATCTATCGGGGTCCCTCACCCTCCCGAAAGAAAACCGGCCGCACTTGTGGTGCGGCCGGCTTCAACTGTTTACAAAGATTCGCGGAAGGGCGATCAGCCCTGTGCCGCCTTTGCGACTTCTGCGGCGAAGTCTTCTTCTTTCTTTTCGATACCTTCACCGACTTCCAACCGGACGAATCCGGTGATGGTTGCGCCTGCTTCCTTTGCCGCCTCGCCCACGGTGAGGTCGGGATTCACGACGAATTGCTGGTTCAGCAGGGTGGATTCGGCGACGAACTTCTTCATGCGGCCTTCGATCATCTTCTCGATGACCTGCTCCGGCTTGCCGGATTCGCGCGCGATGTCCATCTGGACCTGCTTTTCCTTCTCGACGATGGCGGGGTCCATGTCGGCCTCGCTCAGCGCCGCCGGGTTCACGGCAGCGATGTGCATGGCGACCTGCTTGCCCAGGGCTTCGTCACCACCGGTCATGGCAACCAGAACGCCGATCTTGCCCATGCCGCCGGCGGCAGCGTTGTGCACGTAAGAGGCGACGGTCTCGCCTTCGATCTTTGCCATGCGGCGGATCGACATGTTTTCTCCGATGGTCGCGATCTTGTCGGTCAGCACGTCTTCGACTCGCTTGCCATCGATCTCGACGGCCTTCAGCGCTTCGACATCGTCCACGCCGGCAGCGGCCTTGGCGAACTTGCCGACCATTTCCTGGAACTCGGCGTTCTTGGCGACAAAGTCGGTTTCGGCGTTTACCTCAAGGGCGACGCCCTTGCCACCATCGACTTCAACGGCAACGAGACCCTCGGCCGCGGTACGGCCCGATTTCTTGGCGGCTTTGGCCAGACCCTTGGTGCGCAGCCAGTCGACGGCGGCTTCGAAGTCGCCATCGGTCTCGGTCAGCGCCTTCTTGGCGTCCATCATGCCTGCGCCGGTCGCTTCGCGCAGTTCTTTCACCTGTGCAGCAGTGATTGCCATGTCGGCTCTCCTCAGATCTTTCAGATTCGGGGCAGGTCTACCCTGCCCCGTATGTCATTTCCGTGACGGACGCTTACGCCTCGGCGGGGGCGTCTTCGGTCAGCGCTTCTTCTTCGGGCTGTGCTTCCAGCTCACCCAGGTCAACGCCGGCGGCGCCGAGTTGCGCGGTCATGCCGTCAAGCGCTGCGCGCGCGGCCAGATCGCAGTACAGGGCGATCGCACGGGCCGCGTCGTCGTTGCCGGGGATGATGTAGTCCACACCGTCGGGCGAGCAGTTGGTATCGACCACGGCCACAACCGGAATGCCCAGCTTCTTGGCTTCGGCGATTGCCAGTGCTTCTTTCTTGACGTCGATGACGAAAAGCAGATCAGGCACGCCGCCCATCTCGCGGATACCGCCGAGGGAGGCTTGCAGCTTCTCCTGGTCGCGTTCCATGCCAAGACGCTCTTTCTTGGTCAGGCCTTCGGCACCGGATTCCATCGTCTCGTCGATCTTCTTCAGACGGTTGATCGACTGCGAAACGGTCTGCCAGTTCGTCAGCGTCCCACCGAGCCAGCGGTGGTTCATATAGTACTGGGCCGATTTCTCTGCCGCATCTGCGATCGGGGCTGCCGCCTGACGCTTGGTGCCGACGAACAGGACGCGGCCGCCTTTGGCGACGGTGTCGCGGATGACCTGCAGCGCCTGATCGAGCATCGGGACGGTCTGCGTCAGGTCCAGAATGTGGATGCCGTTGCGTGCGCCGTAGATGAAGGGCGACATGCGCGGGTTCCAACGCTGGGTCTGGTGGCCGAAGTGAACGCCAGCTTCAAGCAACTGGCGCATGGTGAACTCGGGAAGAGCCATGCTAAATTTATCCTTTCCGGTTTTCGCCTTGGCGGGGGTTCAGAGCGACTTGCTCCAACCGGCGGTCTGTCGAGGATGTCTCCCCCGAACAGGCCCAAACCCCGCCTGCGGGATTGAGTGGCGCGCGTATACTCGTGCTTTTGTAGGGATGCAAGAGCTATTCGTCCTGCGCCAAGTGACGCGTATGCCCGTCGCGCACCTGCTCTTCCATAGCCGAGGCCAGAGCCTTGCGGTCGTTGTAATCGGCAACGCGAACCGGGTGATGATAGATCACCTCAACCGAGCCCTGTTTGCGCGCTGCTAGTATCTTCATTAAGTGGGGTCCGAAATCCATATCGCCCCACCACGCATAGAACCGCGAGGGTTCACCTTGTGCGGCATGGTAAACGACCGATACGGGCTGAACCCAAAGGCTGTCGTGAAGCGTGTCGGAAAAGAACGCAGCGAACAGAGTGGTCTTGAACGGCAAGACCCGAAGACCGTCGGTCGATGTCCCTTCGGGGAAGAACAGCAGCTTTTGACCAGCCTTCAAACGCTCGGCGAGTAGGTTGGTTTGCTCCCGCGCCTTGCGTCGGTCGCGTTCGATGAACAGTGTACCGGTTACTTGCGCAAGAAAGCCGATGCCCGGCCAGCGCGAAACTTCGGCCTTGGACACGAAATACACACGCTTGCGCGCGTTCAGCGCGAAAATGTCGAGCCAGGATGAGTGGTTGGCCACCACCGCGCCCGGACCTTTCATGACCTCGCCGCGTAACCTGTGCGTCATACCCAGAATTCGAAAGGCATTCCGGCAGACGAATTGCACGATGAAGGGCGTCCACGGTCGATGGAGGCCAAAGATCGGCCGCTCGACGAGACGAACCACCAATAGCAGGAAGAGGCAAACAAGTATAAGCAGGATCAGAACGGTTCCTCGCAGCACCAGCCTTAGCCACCCGGCACCATCAATCCTGACCGGGTCTGGCGGGGCTTCCGAGTACCAGGTGCTCATTTGCTGTAGATGCGCCGCTGACGCTCGTTCATGCGGGTCGTATCTAGAACGAGACATATGTCGGTCGTGTTGAAGGCCGTGTCGACGTAAGCACCCTCGCCCACGAAACCGCCAAGTCGCAGGTACGCCTTTATCAGGGCAGGCACGGCCTTCATCGCGGCGATCCGATCGATTTCCTCGGATGGAACAATGTTCATGGGCGTGAAGTGATCTGGCTGCGCGCGTACACGCAGTTCCGGCGGTGCCAAATGCCTTGCGTGAAGTAGGGAAAGCGGTTGCGCCAAGGCCTGAACATCCGTGCCGTGAAAGCTCGCAACGCCGAACAGGATATCGATCCGATGGCGTTCGACGTAATCGGCCAGGCCTGACCAAAGATGATACATGGCCACGCCGCCGCGATAATCCCGATGCAAGCAGGAGCGGCCAAGTTCCAGAAGATGCCTGCCACTGTCGCGCAAATGCGTAAGGTCGTATTCGTCTTCGGAATAGAACTGACCCAACTCCGCCGCGACCTCGCCACGCAGCAGGCGGTATACACCAATGACCTTGCCTGTCGCGTCATCGACGCAGATCATATGGTCGAAATACGGATCGAACCGGTCGCGCTCCAACCCCGCCTCGTGGTCCACCATGGTTCCGCCGCCGCCGAGTTCCCGCACGAACACGTCATAGCGAAGACGCTGCGCCGCATGCAGCTCTTCTTCGCTTTGCGCGAGTTTGACGGAAAATCCAGTGGCCTGCGCGGACATCAGCGACCCGTTTCATGCAATCTGCGCGGGGCATAGCGCAGGCGTGTCGTCAATGGCAACTCCCGCATCCGGTCAGGGCGGCGTTAACCCCTTGTCAACCTTTGTCAGGGATCAAAGACCGGCATCAAGGTGATCCGGGTTCCGTCGATGACGACCTTGCCCTGATCGGGAAAGTTCACGGTGATCCTGCCATTGATGCTCGATTGCACCTGGCCGATTCCCCAATCGGGGTTTTCCGGGTGGCGGACGAACATGCCGGGTGCGAGAATGGCGTTGAGATCGGTCATGACGGTCCTTCGTTCCGCTTGCGTCGGCCCGACAATGAACCGTTGAGGAAGAGGTATGTATGGGGGAACATGACGTCAACCTGGCGGCTTTGATCGGATCGCGCATATGTCACGATCTGATCAGCCCAGTCGGCGCTATCACCAATGGCCTGGAGCTTCTTGAAATGGCGGGTGCCGTTCAGGGCGCGGAAATGGAACTGATTTCCGACAGCGTCGGGAATGCCGGTGCACGGCTCCGGTTTTTTCGCATCGCCTATGGCCTTGCGGGCGCGGAACAGGTCGGGCCGGCAGAGATCGCGGCGTTGTTCGCGGATCTGAACCGCGGATCACGGGTTCAGACGCGCTGGGACATTGACGGGGCGCAACCTCGCTGCGACGTCAAGCTGGCGTTCCTAGCCTTGCAGTGTTGTGAAACCGCGATGCCATTTGGCGGTACCGCTTCGGTCCGGGTCGAGGATGGGCGCCTAACGGTGAACGGGACAGCCCAAAAGCTGAAGATCGATCCGGACCTGTGGCAGGGGTTGAGTGCGCCGGGCGGCGCCGCCCGAATTACGCCGGCGCTGGTGCAATTCGCTCTCCTGCCCAGAGAAGCTGCTGCCGCGGACCGTCGGGTACGCGTCGAAACAGGCGACGGCACCCTGACGATCCGCCTCTGATCAGCTGCGGGTCGTTCCGTCACCATCGACGAGATATTTGAAACTCGTCAATTGCGCCGCACCCACTGGGCCGCGGGCATGCATCTTGCCCGTGGCAATGCCGATTTCCGCACCCATGCCAAACTCGCCGCCATCGGCGAATTGGGTAGAGGCGTTTCGCATCAGGATCGCGCTGTCCAGACGCTCGAAAAACCGGGCGGCGGCCTCGTCATCCTCGGTCAGGATGCAATCGGTGTGGTTTGACCCGTAGGTGCGGATATGCGCAATGGCATCATCGATACTGTCCACCGGCTTCGCCGCGATAATGCTGTCGAGGTATTCCTTGCCCCAGTCTTCTGAACCCGCCGGAACGGTTCCCTCGACTGCCAGAATGCCTTCCGCACGCACTTCGACACCGTTTTCGAGCAAGGCCCGTACCAGATCCGCGCCCAAGGTTTCCGCCACATCCCGATGAACAAGCAGACATTCGGCGGCGCCGCAGATTCCTGTGCGCCGCGTCTTGGCATTGAGCATGACATCCAGCGCCTTGCGCGGATCGACGTCCTTGTCGACATAGATGTGAACAATCCCCTCAAGATGCGCAAAGACCGGTACACGTGCCTCACGCTGAACGAGGCCCACCAGCCCTTTGCCGCCACGGGGGACGATGACATCGACATAATCAGCCATGGTCAGCAACTCAGAGACCGCCGCGCGATCCCGTGTCGGCACCAGTTGAATGGCGTCTTCGGGCAGGCCGGCGCTGCGTAGCCCTTCGACGAGGCAGGCGTGAATTACGGAGGAGGAGTGGAAACTTTCCGAGCCACCGCGCAGGATCACCGCGTTCCCCGATTTGAGGCAAAGCGCGCCGGCATCGGCCGTAACGTTCGGGCGGCTTTCGTAAATGACGCCGATCACGCCCAGCGGGGTTCGGACACGCCGGATATGCAGTCCCGAGGGCATGTCCCATTCGGCAAGAACCTCGCCGACCGGATCGGCCTGTTCGGCCACGGCCCGCAACCCGGCAGCCATCCCGGCGACCCGCGCCTCGTCAAGCATGAGCCTGTCCATCATCGCAGCGCTCAGCCCTTTTTCACGCCCGTACTCCAGATCAAGCGCATTGGCGGCCAAAATCTCGTCGGTCTTGGCAAGAACCGCGTCGGCCGCATTCAAAAGCGCCGTCTTGCGTGCCTCCGCACCGGCAAAGGACAAGTCCTGCGCAGCAGTTTTTGCCCGCGAACCGATGTCGGCCATGAGGGCGGGAATGTTGTCGAGATCCTTCATGTCAGTGGCCCCTCGTGTCTTTGTCGGAAGTCAGCTTAGCGATTTGGCGTCACAACGCCATATCATCGCGATGTATCAGCGCAGCGCGGCCCGGATAGCCAAGCGTCGGCTCGATCTCGGAGCTTTTGCGGCCCTTGATCGCATCAGCCTCCTGCGCGGTATAGCGTGCCAGGCCCTGTCCGAGCTTGCGGGCCGTGTCGTCGAGAATCGTAACCGGATCACCGCGGCCAAACTCGCCGGTCACTTCGATCACACCGGCTGGAAGAAGGCTTTTGCCGGTGGCGAGGGCTTTTGCAGCGCCCGTGTCCACCTTGATCTCCCCGCGCGGTTTCATCGATGAAATCCAGCGCTTTCGCGCCGCCTGCGGATCCTCTCCGGCCGTGAACCATGTTGACGCGGCCCCTTCTGAGAGCTTTTTCAGAGGGTTGCAGGCCGATCCTTCAGTGATTGCCATGGTGCAGCCGCCAGCAATGGCGGTGCGCGCGGCAAGCAGTTTCGTCTTCATGCCGCCCTTCGACAAGCCGGTTCCGGCATCGCCCGCCATCGCCTCGATCTCGGGCGTGATCGCATCGATGACGTCGAAGCGTTTTGCCTCGGGATCGATATTGGGATTGGCAGAGTAAAAGCCGTCGACATCCGACAGCAAAACGAGCTGATCGGCGCCGATCGTCACAGCGATCTGGGCCGCCAGCCTGTCGTTATCTCCATAGCGGATTTCATCCGTGGCGACCGTGTCATTCTCATTCACGATCGGAACCGCGCCCAATCCCAAGAGGGTTTCAAGCGTTGCCCGCGAATTGAGATAGCGTCTGCGGTCGGCACTGTCTTCGAGCGTGACGAGCACTTGGGCGGTGGTGATCCCATGCGGTGCCAGCGCCTCCTCATAGGCTCGTGCCAAACGGATCTGCCCGACCGCCGCCGCAGCCTGAGACTGTTCCAGCGGCAAAGTAACGGGCGGCAATCCAAGTACGCCCCGCCCCAGCGCGATCGAACCGGACGACACCAGAACAACGTCCACGTCGTTGGACTTGAGCCAAGCGACATCGGACGCCAGCGAGCGCAGCCAATCAGAGCGCAAGGTTCCGGTGTCGCGGTCGACCAGCAGGGCCGACCCGATCTTTACGACAAGGCGGCGCGCCGCGGTCAGGGTCGCCACGATTGCGCCTCCTCCACGGGTTTGTGACGCAGCCGATCTTCGGCAATCTCCGCCCGCAGGGCTCTCAGAACTTCGGTCACGCCATCCCGGGCGACACCCGACATCACCATGACGGGGCCTCCAACCGCCTCTTCCAGCTCGGCCTGCGCCTCGGCAAGGCGCTCGGCATCCAGCGCATCGATCTTGTTGAGCACTGTCACACGAGGTTTGTCCGCCAGATGCCCGCCATAGGCCTCCAGCTCGTGAATGATCGTGCGATAATCTTCAGCGACGGTTTCGGAAGTGCCATCAACCAGATGAAGCAGAACGGCGCAGCGTTCGACATGTCCTAGGAAACGGTCACCGATCCCCCGCCCCTCATGTGCGCCTTCGATCAGGCCGGGAATGTCGGCGATGACAAACTCCGCGTTATCCACACCCACGACACCAAGGTTGGGATGCAGCGTGGTAAACGGGTAATCCGCAATCTTGGGGCGCGCATTGGATGTGGCCGCCAGAAAGGTCGATTTGCCCGCGTTGGGCAACCCGAGAAGGCCAACATCGGCAATAAGCTTGAGACGTAGCCAGATCGTGCGGTCCACGCCCGGCTGTCCGGGATTGGCCCGGCGCGGAGCCTGGTTGGTAGAGGTCTTGAAATGCAGGTTTCCGAAACCGCCATTTCCGCCCTTGGCCAACTGAACGCGTTCGCCCACTTCGGTGAGATCGGCGATCACGGTTTCCTGGTCCTCGTCCAGGATCTCGGTGCCCACGGGCACACGCAAAACGATGTCGTCACCATCTGCGCCGGTCTTTTGCTGTCCACGGCCCGGCTGGCCATTCTTGGCAAAGAAGTGCTGCTGGTAGCGAAAGTCGATCAGCGTGTTCAGGCCTTCAACCGCTTCGGCCCAGACGGACCCGCCTTTGCCGCCATCGCCGCCATCGGGTCCACCATACTCGATGTACTTCTCGCGGCGGAAGCTCGTGCAACCGCTTCCGCCGGCCCCGGACCGGATGTAGACCTTTGCGAGATCGAGGAATTTCATGTCACGTCTCCTAGTGCAAAGGCCCCTTCGGCCTCAAGTCAGAGTTTTCGGCTATAGGTCCATGTGGGCACGGTGGTGTCCCGCGCCACAGAAAAGCTTTCGGCGTCGCCGAGATATTCAAAGCCGCAATGCGTCAGCACACGGGCCGAAGCCGGGTTGTCCTGAAAAACACTCGCGAACATCGTTGCATTGTCCAGCGGGTTCGCTTCGACAAGGGCCTGCACGGCCAAAGAGGCAAGCCCGGTGTTCCAGAAAATCGGGGCCACCCAATACCCTACCTCGGTCTGATTACGGTCCATTTTCTTGAGGCTGATCACCCCCATCAACTCCGGTCCGCCATCCTTGGTCCCGTCCATGGCCCAGGTGTCCTCATCACGATCCTCGCTCATTGCACGGGTCACGAATGCTTCGGCCATGCCGGGCGGCAAGGGATGTGGAATGGACGTTGTCATACGGGCGACGCGTTCGTCGCTGGAGTAATGCTCGACCAGGCCTTTGTCGGATTTGCGCAACGGACGGAGGTCGAACCGCTCGGTTTCGATAACGGGCTGATTGATGATCGTATCGATTTTCATGTGTGTGTTCCTCCTCCGAACACATTCCGAAATGCCTCTCCGGGCCAATCCCCACCCGGATGCAGAAGAAATAAACATCGGCCCCATGGGCCACAAGCTCCCGGCCGGGAAACAATTCGTGTCTGGCAACCCGGAAACGAGACGGGGGACCGGCAGTTTCTGCCGATCCCCCGTTGATTTCTGGTAAACCTTACCGGGTACGGCTTATTCAGCGGCCTCCGCCTGCGGAAGGACCGAAACGAAGGTGCGGCCTTTGAGGCCCTTGTGGAAGGTCACGGCGCCATCGACCACCGCGAACAGGGTATGGTCCTTGCCCATGCCCACGCCCTGGCCCGGCCAGAACTTCGTGCCGCGCTGACGCACGATGATGTTGCCCGCGATGGCTTCCTGACCACCGTAGAGTTTCACGCCAAGGCGACGACCCGCGGAGTCGCGACCGTTACGGGAGGAACCGCCAGCTTTTTTGTGTGCCATTCTTTCTCTCCTATGCCTTGATTAGCCTTGGGCCAGCTCTTTGGCTTGCTCGACCCACTCGGGCTTCACTTTGATCGCGTCGATAGCAGCAATCTGCTCGTCCGACAAGGCAGCCAGCTGGGCAAAGGTGGTGATACCAGCATCGTTCAGCTTGGTCGCCGCGGCCGGGCCAACGCCGGTCAGCTTTGTGAGGTCGTCAGCTGCGTCGTTTGCTGCGGGTGCAGCGGCTTTAGGCGCGTCCGCCTTGGCGGATGACGCGGGCGCATCGGCAACCGAACCAGCACCAATCGCGGCTTTGACACCCGAGTTTTCAGCGCCCGACGACAGGATCTCGGTGATCTTGACGAGGGTCAGCTTCTGACGGTGTCCGACAGTGCGCTTCGAGCTGTGCTTACGACGACGCTTGACGAACTTGATGACCTTGTCGCCCTTGACCTGGTCGACCACCTCGGCCTGCACGGCAGCGCCGGAGACGAGGGGCGAGCCTACAACGGGGCTGTCACCGCCAACCATCAGCACGTCGTTGAATTGTACCGTTTCGCCGGCATCCGCAGCCAGTTTCTCGACCCGAAGCATATCGCCGGGCTGAACCTTGTACTGCTTGCCGCCGGTTTTGAGGACCGCAAACATGTGCCATTCCTTTTCATTGCCGCGTTCTGTGGTCCCCGCCTGACGGGAGTTTTCGGCTTTGCAGCCACCTCGAACAGCGCGCCCTATCGGGCGTGGATTGAGGCCCTGATGGGCCAATGATAACGAAACCCGGCACGGAAATCCGGCCGGGATGCAGGCTTATCTATCGCATATGGCGGCTTGTCAAGCGCGGAGTCGACAGATCAAAGATCGGTGGCCGACATGGCCTGCGCCATCGCCGCGCCAAGGTCGTAAGAGATTTCGTCGTACAGCCGATCGAAGCCGTCGAAAAGAGCTGCATTCAATGCCTTGCCAGAGTCGCTTTGGGAAAACGCGATATTTTCGGCCATCTCTTCGGCGGCGAGCGGCTGATAGGCCAACAGAAGAAAACTGTGCAGCCAAGTCGAGGTTTCGGCCTCGGTTTCCGCGCGCCCCTCAAGAAGTTGCGCCAAAAGGCTGCCATCGTCGCGCACACCATCTCCCGCTTCGGCCATACCTAGGTAGAAGTGGTAGTCGGCGCTCAGCGTTCCTTCGACATTGCGGTCGATCAGGTCGTTCACGGCAATGTATTGCTCAACCTGTACCAGCCGGGCATCGTCCCGTGGCAGGTCCTCGTAATAGGCCCGTGCCAGTTCTTCGAGGGCGGGATCGGATATCGCGCGGCGCGCCGAGTTTTCAAGCGACAGAATGGATTGACCGAGTTCGGTCGCGAAAAAAACCGTGGTTTCCTCCACCTCTTCCTCGGTCATTCCCTCCGAAAGGGCGTCGGCAATCCTGTCTGTGATGCGCGCCGTGTCATAGATCCGGGCAGCTTCCAGATGAAACTGGGTGCCCGCCTGCCCGCCCATCAATGCATCATCAAGGCTCTGCGCGTATCGCAGGCCTTCATCGTGAAGGATCGCGGCAACCTCACCAAGGCGAATGACCTCTACCAGACGCGAGACATCGGTTTGGGCGCGAGCAACGCTCGCGGCACACAACATTGATATCGTCAGAATGGTTGCGCGCAGCATCAGATATCCTGCATCGGGTGAAGATCCGCCATTTCGGCAGCAAGGATCTCGAACCGGTTCGCCATGATTTCGTACTGTACCGCGTTCAGAAGTTGGTACACCTCCTGCATCAGGGGCTGCTCCAAGGCCACGGTATAGTCCTCAAGATCGGCATCCGAAAAATCCTGGTAGGTATAGGCCGCCCCGGCAAGCGCAGAGGCCTGCAAAGCGCGTCGCATCGCCCCTTCGTTGCGCTTGAGCATGGCGCGCATATCCTCGGGGTCTGCCTGCAGTTCGATCACACCCGAAGCGGCAGCGGCCAGCAGAAACCGCAGCTGGATCTCCTGCAACGCGCGCAAAGCCGTATCGCCGCTATCGACGGCCCGGTTCATCCGTTTGATGATCTCAAGCCGGGCCGCGCCATCCTCGACCATCTCCGCGACCAGTGCCGTGCCCTCTTCCTGCTTGGCCGTGTCGTCTTCGATCATGTGGGAGGCGTTTTCGGCGACGACCAGCCTCTGCCCCAAGTCGGACGCGTAGAACTCGACAGCATGATTCAACGCCTCGTCGCTGAGCGTCTGCGACAGGATGTCGACCGCGATTCCATGCATCACTTCGGTGTCGAAAACCTCCTCGGTGATACGGGTCCAGTCGGCACCGAAACTGTTCGGCTCCATGCCCAGCATGTCAGGTGCCGAGGCCGAGGCAAATGCAATGCTGTCCAGCGCGACATCAAAGCCCGTTGTTGTAAGGAAGGCGTCAATTCGATCCCGATCTGCGGCGCGCAGAGGTGCAGCCAGCACCGTCAAAGCGAACAGGAGCATCAGGATCAGGCGGTTCGGTCTGGTTGGCGCGTATGTCATGAAAAGAATCCTAGGGCGTGCCCGCACCGACGACAATAGCCGCCGAACGAAGCCTTTCGCGGGCAAGGCAGAATTCCGCGAGAATTTCCCAAAGACCCCCTTGCGCCCCTGTTCGAACCTGACTAAACCCCCCGCTCACAGACCCCCGCGGAGAGGTGCCGGAGTGGTCGAACGGGGCGGTCTCGAAAACCGTTGTGGGTGCAAGCCCACCCAGGGTTCGAATCCCTGTCTCTCCGCCACTATCCACCAGATAGACACATTCGTGGTTGTTGCGCACGGCCTGCCGGTCTTCGCAACGACTGGGTCTGGTTTGGTGTACCTTGACTTTTTTCGCTGTCATCCATTCCTTTGCTCAGACCTTCGTGAGCCCGCATCAATCGTGATTGATGTCGATGCCCATGCTAAAGGCAAACCCTGCCCCTGCAGGCCCATTATAGACGAAACGGGGGGCTACGCGGTAAGCTAGAGTAAGCTGCAAGCGTATCGCGGGAGTTTTGAGCACGAAGTCCGGCCACGGCCGTGAAACCATCATGCGCAAGCAAAGGCTCGAAATGAGTGATCTGGCCCGATTTCTTGAACGCGTCGGCCTCGGCCGATACGAGCGGGCTTTTGCCGAGAATGACATTGACCTCGAGACAATTCCTCACCTCAACGAGACGGATCTCGTCGAGATGGGTTTGTCGCTTGGCCATCGGCGGAAACTGGCTGCGGCATTGCAAGATTTGGCCTTGCGCGGTGACCTTCCGGATGAACGAACCGCCGAATGGCCGGTCAGGCATCTTGGTGAGCGACGCCAGTTGACGGTCGTTTTCTGCGACCTGGTAGGATCGACAGAACTTGCAGCCGCGCTCGACCCCGAGGATCTACGCCGGGTCATGCAGAGGTACCACGACGTGGTGTCGAAAGAGATTTCTACCGCCGGTGGCTACGTGGCCAAACTGCTGGGCGATGGGATCTTGGCCTATTTCGGCTTTCCGAAAGCAGATGAAAACGACTGCGAACGCGCCTTGCGTGCGGCGCAGGCCGTCATCGACTCGGTTCGTGCGATTGCACTCGAACCCGATGTCGGACGCCAGCGCCTCGATGTCCGCATCGGCATCGCAACGGGGCTTGTCGTCATCGGCGAGATGAAGGGGGGCGCCGTGACCGATACCGACGCCGTGGTCGGAGAGACCCCCAACCTCGCCGCGCGCCTGCAGTCCCTCGCCGCGCCCGGAACCATCGTGATCTCGGCCGAAGCCCACGACCTTGTCGGCGATATTTTTGAATATGAGGATCTCGGGCAACGAGACATACCGGGCTTTGCGGAACCACTTCGAGCATGGCGCGTCCTGCGAGATACGCGGTTCAACGATCGGTTCCATGTTCTGCGGGGCGCGCGGATGACCGATCTGATCGGGCGCAACCCTGAGGTCGATCATTTGCGGGAACGCTGGGCCTTGGTCAGGGCCGGCAAGGGTTCGGTGGTGCTGATTTCCGGCGAGGCCGGCATCGGCAAGTCGCGGCTTGTTCAAGCCCTGCGGAATGACATCGCGGCAGATGCAACAACTCGCCTCCAGTACCAATGCTCTCAATTCGACATCGACAAGGCCTTTGCTCCGGTCATCGGCCATCTCGAGCACGCGGCCGGCTTTGCGTTTGACGACAGCGTCGAGCAGCGCAAGGAAAAGCTGAGTGCGATCCTGCTCGATGACGGGTACGAGGTCTTTGCGGCGCTGCTGCGTTTGCCGGGCGCTCGGGCGATCTCTGACATCGAGCCGGATCCGGAGTTGCGCCGGGAACGCATTCTCGAAAGCTTGATGGACCAGATCAGGCTTCGCAGTGCCAAGGGGCCGATGCTGGTCATCGTGGAAGATCTCCACTGGATCGACCCGTCGACCGAGGCATTCGTGAACAGACTGGTCGATGCATCCAGAAGCCTGCCGATGCTCGTGGTCCTGACAGGCCGCCCGGACATCGAACCAAGTTGGCTTGACGATCCGCATGTGTCCGTTGCCGGTCTCAAACGATTGGACGCCGAAGGGATACGAAAGTTGATCTTCGAGGTGACCGGAGGGCGCGCCCTGCCTCCGGATTTCCTGGACCAGATCGAACGACGCACCGACGGTATTCCTTTGTTCGTCGAAGAACTGACACGGTCGGTTCTTCAATCGGGCATGTTGAAAGAAGACGGTAAACAGCTCGTGGCCGCAGCAAGGCACATGCCACAGGCGATCCCGATGACCCTTCAGGAATCCCTGACGGCCCGGCTGGACCGTATGTCTGCCGTCAAGCACATCGCGCAAGTTGGAGCCGTGATCGGGAGGCGGTTTTCTTTCCGGCTTATCGCCTCGGTGTCGGATGTCCCGTATCAGGCATTGGATGACGCGCTTTCCATTCTCGAAAAAGAAGGTCTGCTTTCGCAACGCGGCGCCGGGGCGCATGCGTCCTTCGAGTTTCGTCACGCATTGATCCGGGAGGCGGCTTACGAGTCGCTTCTAAGATCGACGCGCGCAGAGCTTCACGAACGGGTCGCCCGGACACTGCTGACCGAAATGCCAGAAACGGCAGCGGCCGATCCCGCGATCGTGGCCCATCACTTCACCTCGGCCGGGCTGAAAGATGCCGCCATAGACCACTGGATCGCCGCTGGGGACCTGGCTGTTGAAACCTCCGGGTTTGTCGAGGCCCTTTCAAACTATTCCATGGCACTGGACATCCTGCGCCAAGCCGGGGACGGACCTGATCGAGATGGCCGCGAGATCGCCGTTCTCCTCGCCATGGGGCCATGTCAGGTGCAAGTTCTGGGTCCGGCGAGCGACGATGTGCTTGCAACCTACTCCCAAGCCGTCGCGCTCGGCGATGCGCACGGAACCCTTGAACAGCGTTTCAAGGCATTATGGGGCCTGTGGTTCTATCACTTCATGCTTGGCGCGGTGACACGGATGCGCGAACTGGCCAAGGAGTTGGGTGCGCTTGCTCGCGAACTCGGCGACGAGGCGCTTGTTCTCGAAGGGCACCATTGCGAATGGGCCTCGCTTTCGCTTCTCGGCGAACTCGACGGCGCGCTCGATGCGACCGGCAAGGGCATGGAGCTCTACAGGAAGGACAAACATCACTGGATGACCTACCACTACGGCGGCCATGATCCCGGTCTCTGCGCGCTGAACCTTAGGGCGGTGAACCTGTGCCTCAAAGGATATCCCGATCAGGCAAAGGTTCTGGCAGATGACGCGGTCGATCAGGCGCTGGACCTTGACCATGCCTATACCCTGCTCGAGGGGTTGTTTTGCACCCTTACCGTGATGATGCTGCGGTCAGACTACGCGGCGATTCGTACCCACGCCGCCCGCCTGATCGGGCTTGCCGAGGCCAAAAGAGTCCCGCCCGAAGCGTCTGCCCTTGCCAATGGCTTCATCGGCTGGGTCGAGGTGCGAACCGGGGCCACAGATGACGGCATTGCCCGCATGCGCGCGTCAATCGACGACTGGCAAGGATTCTGGGGGGCGTGGTGTTTCCCACTCGATGCCGGCTATGCCGAGGCATTGGCAGACACCGGCGACCTCGGGACCGCGTGGAGTATCGTAGACAGGGCCGCGGAACTGGGGGGAAGCTCGGGCGGGCACTGGTGGGATGCCGAATTCCTGCGCATTCGCGGAAAGATCTGCGCGATGGGCGCAGATCCGGATCGGGACAGGTCGCGCAGGTATCTCGAAAACGCCATTGCCGCCGCTCATAATAAGAAGGGAAAGCTCTTCGAGTTGCGCGCCGCCAATGATCTCGCATCGATGTATCTGAAAAACGGCGAGATCGACGCTGCGCGCGCACTGCTGGCCGAAGCGGTGGCCGACATTCAGATGCAGACAAGCTTTCCGGACTTCGAAAGGGCGATGCAGTTACTGGAAGCGTGCGCGGCCAAGCGGCCACTGACCTAGCCGCCAGCCTTTCAACGCCCCTTGGATCACGCGTCTTCCCGGGCCATCACTTCGGCGAAGGACTGAAAGAACTTGGCGGCCAGTTTCTTCGCCGTGCTCTGGATCAGGCGGCTGCCGAGTTGCGCCAGCTTGCCGCCGACATCCGCTTTGGCATTGTATTTCAGAAGCGTTCCGTCACCATCGGCGATCAGTTCGACATCTGCCCCGCCCTTCGCATGACCAGCCGCGCCGCCATTGCCCTGACCCGTCAATGAAAAGGCATCAGGCGCACCTTCCGTGTTCAAGGTGACATTCCCCGTGAACCGCGCCTTGACCGGGCCGACCTTCAGCACGACCTTGGCTTCCAGCTCGGTGTCGGAATGCTTGATCAATTCTTCGCAGCCGGGAATGCACTGTTTCAGCACTTCCGGGTCGTTCAGCGCATCATAAACCTGATGCTTGGGGGCATCGATGCGGATTTCGTCAGCAAGTTCCATTCTCTTGTCCTCAACAGCAATGAAATTTCAGTCAGACCGGATAGCCGGCCTTTGCGGGCGTCGGGGTTGTCTTGTGCATCACCGCTCGCCCTCCCGCTTGACCTCGGACCTGCGGAGCTTCACCAGTTCGGCGAGGATCGACAGGGCGATTTCTTCGGGTGTCACCGCGCCGATATCCAAGCCCGCAGGCGCTCGGACGGCATCGATCTCCTTTTGATCGATGCCCTTGGCGATCAGCTTTTCCGCCAGCGCGCGGTATTTTCGCCTGCTCCCGACAAAGGCGATATGGTCCGGGCGGGCCAGGATTGCCCGCTCCAACGCGGCCAAATCCCCCTGCCCTTGCGTGGCGATGATGATGACGTTCTGGTTTGTCACGGGGTCTGCGGGCACGTCCGACCCCACGGACCAGTGGAACTCCGGAGCCAATGACGACAGCGCCTCGGCCACAGGAGAGGCGCCGATCACCGTCAGCAGCGGCATCGGCAAGCATGGCTCGATGAAAATGTCGATGCTGCCGCGCGACGGGCAGCCGTTGCGGGCAAAGCGCGTGCCGTCGATCGTGTCGCCGGAACTGACGCCCTTTTCGGCCAGAAGATCCTCGGGCGCTACGGATACCAGCTGCGGCGCGCCGCTGCGCAGGGCTTCGAGTGCGGCTTTCTTGACAGCGCCGCGCGTGCATCCACCACCCAGCCAACCCTGAACGATCGTGCCGTCGGCGCTCAACAGGGCTTTTGCACCGGGCTTGGCCGCGGTCGGCCCGGCCGTGCGCACGATGGTTGCAAAGGCAAACGGTTGCTGGCGGGCGCGCAATTCCTGCGCTGTCTGCGCCAGGTCCTGATGAAGGATCTCTGCAGGGGTCATAGGCGTGTCAACTCCGCTTCGAGGGCCGCAAGGTCGCCCAGTGTGTTTGCTGCGGCAAAGAGGTCCAGATGCGGCAGGGCGGCGGCCATTCCGCTGGCGACCGGGGCATAATCGGCCCACCCCTTGAGAGGGTTGAGCCAGATCACTTTGCAACCGCGCTGTTTCAGCTTGGCCAGCGCCGCGTCGATTTCGTCGGGTGGCGCGGTGTCATAGCCATCCGACAGGATCAGGACCACGCTGCGCCCGTCGACAAAGCGCTTGGCATATGTCGTTGCAAACCGCCCCAGCGAAGGACCGATCTTCGACCCGCCGCCAAAGCCATCGGCCATCAGGGACATGCGCCCAATGGCACGCATCGCGTCCTTGTCCCGCAAGGCTTCGGTAATGCGCACGAGGCGGGTATGAAACAGGTAGGCATCCGCTGAGGTATCGGCACGCATCAGACCGGCAAGAAAGGCTAGGAAAACCTGTGCATAGACAGTCATCGACCCGGACACGTCGCAGAGCGCGACGATCTTGCGGGTCCGATCGGGCCGGCGCTTGCGCAAGAGGCGCAAGGGCTCTCCACCGGTCGAGAGGCTCCGCCGTATCGTCTTGCGGAAATGAATCCTGTCGCCCTTGCGCGCGGCAATGCGGCGACGGGACCGTCGGTCGCGCAGCGCCGCACCCAGGCGGCGAGCCACCGTTTCCGCCTGCGCCACCTCTTCCGGGCGAACGAGGTCGCGCAGGTCCTTGCGCATGAGGTTGCGGATCTCGGTCGCAACCAGTTTGCCCTCACCATCGCTTTCGGCGTCGCCCTCTCCACCATCCGGGGCCGTTGCAGATCCGGCCCCCGCGGCACTCTCTCCCTTCGCATCGCGAGAGGAGTGCACACCGTCGCCTGACGGTGCCGACAGTGACGGCATGACCCTGGTGCGGACCCGCCCGGCATCCATCCAGTAGCTGTCGAACAGGGCGTCGAACATATCGACATCGGCCTTGCATCCGGTACAGACCGCTTTCAGGGCGCGACGCGCGTTTTCTGGCTGCGCAGCCTCGACCGCTCCAAGTGCCGCAAGCGCGACTTCGGCTTCGGCCACGCCCAGGCGCAAACCGTTTTCGCGCAGATGTGCCATGAAACCGGCGACGCGCGCAGCGGGCCCGGGGTCTCGGCCGGCGAAACGCGTCACCCTGCTCATGCCGCACGCCCGGCGATACGCTGGGCCACTTCGGTCGTTATGTTTGCCTGATCGCTTTGCGTCTTGAGAAGCGTCGTCAGTGTCGACTGAAGGATCGCCGGATCGGCTGTCAGATCGGCCAGACCCAGCCCCATCAGCGCGGCTGCGAAATCCAGCATCTCGGCGACGCCCGGCGTTTTTTCCAACTCTTCCTTGCGCAATGCCTGAACGAACCCCACGATCTGTTCGGCTAGTCGCGCTTCGATCTCAGGGCAGCGCGCCTTGAGGATCCTCAACTCGGTGGTGCGGTCCGGGTAATCCACGTGAGTATAAAGACACCGGCGGCGCAAGGCGTCCGACAGGTCTCGCGTGCCGTTCGATGTCAGGATCACGATGGGCCGCGTCTTGGCCGTTATCGTCCCCAGTTCGGGAATGGAGACCTGGTAATCCGCAAGGATCTCCAGCAGGTAAGCCTCGAATTCCTCGTCGGCGCGGTCGATCTCGTCGATCAGCAGAACCGGCGGTACCTCTTGCGTCAATGCAGCAAGCAGCGGGCGTTCCAACAGAAACTCGCGCGAGAATATCCGCTCTTCGACGGCTTCGCCTGTCTGACCATCCTCGGCGGCGGCCCGGATGCTGAGCAATTGGCGCTGGTAGTTCCATTCATAGATCGCCTGCGCCGCGTCGAGTCCCTCGTAACACTGCAGCCGGATAAGCCGGGTGCCGCGTGCGGCCGCCAGCGTACGCGCAACCTCGGTCTTGCCGACGCCTGCTGCACCCTCCAGCATCAAGGGGCGGCCCAAGGTCAGGGCAAGATGCAGCGCTACCGCCAGGTCGTCAGAGGCTACATAGCCTTCGGCGGCCAGTGCGGTCTGTAAATCGGTCCAAGTCATGTCTGGATCCGGAGGCGCGCATTGCCGCGCGCCTCCCCTCTTTCGGTTAGCTGTGCAGGCCCAGATCGTTGGCGGTCTTCCAGATCCGCCACTGATCATGGGGCATATGGCTCTGCCGCAGGCCAAAGGCCCGGAAGGCATCATGCACGGCATTCGAGAAACACGGCACGCCGCCGACGTTGGGGCTTTCGCCCACGCCCTTTGCCCCGATCGGATGATGCGGGCTGGGCGTGACGGTGTGGTCGGTCGTGTAGTTGGGTGTCTCCCACGCGGTTGGCAGGAAAAAATCCATCAGCGTTCCGGTTTTCACGTTGCCCATGTCGTCATAGGCAATCTCCTGTCCCATGGCGATGGCCAGCGCCTCGGTCAATCCGCCATGCACCTGGCCCTCGATGATCATGGGGTTGATCCGGGTCCCGCAATCGTCCAGCGCATAGAACTGGCGGATTTCATGTTCGCCCGTATCCACGTCTATTTCCATCACGCAGATATAGGCCCCGAACGGATAGGTCATGTTTGGCGGGTCGTAATAGCTGACCGCCTCCAGACCCGGCTCGATCCCCGGTATCGCCTGGTTATACGCGGCAAAGGCGATCTCCTTCATCGTCTTGAACCGCTCGGGCGCGCCCTTTACGACGAACCGGTCGACATCGAATTCGACGTCGTCGTCATGCACTTCGAGCAGATAAGCCGCGATCATCTGCGCCTTGGCCCGGATCTTTCGCCCCGCCATCGCCGTAGCCGCACCGGCGACCGGCGTCGACCGCGACCCGTATGTCCCCAATCCATAGGGTGCGGTGTCCGTGTCGCCCTCCTCCACGGTAATGCTGTCGGCCGGCAGACCGATCTCGCTGGCCAAAATCTGGGCAAACGTAGTAGCATGGCCCTGACCTTGCGAGATGGTGCCCAGCCGGGCGATGGCGGAGCCCGTCGGATGGATCCGTATCTCGCAACTGTCGAACATTCCCAGCCCGAGAATATCGCAGTTCTTCACCGGTCCGGCGCCGACGATTTCGGTGAAATGCGTAAGGCCGATACCCAGCAGCCTGCGCGTCTTGCCTGCCTTGAACTCTTCGACGCGTCGCGCCTGTTCGGCCCGTAGGTCATCGTAACCCACTGCGGCAAGCGCCTTGTCCCAGGCAGTATGATAGTCGCCCGAGTCATATTCCCACCCCAGCGCGGACTGGTACGGGAACTGGTCGGCCTTGATGAAGTTGATCCGCCGCAACTCAGCCGCATCCATGTTCAGCTCTATCGCAAGGACCTCGATCATCCGTTCGATGAAATAGGCCGCCTCGGTCACCCGGAACGAACAGCGATAGGCCACCCCGCCGGGCGCCTTGTTCGTATAGACGCCGTCAACGGCCAGATATGCGGTCGGAATGTCGTAGGACCCGGTACAGATGTTCATGAACCCGGCCGGGAACTTGGTTGGATCTGCGCAGGCGTCGAACCCGCCGTGATCGGCCGTGGTATGGCACCACAGGCCGGTGATCCTGCCCTCCTTCGTGGCCGAGATCTTGCCCTTCATCCAGTAGTCGCGGGCAAAGGCCGTGGTCATCAGGTTGTCCATCCGGTCTTCGATCCACTTGACCGGCTTGCCGGTCACGATCGAGGCCACGACCGAACAGACATAGCCGGGATAGGCCCCCACCTTGTTGCCGAAACCGCCCCCGATATCGGGCGAGATCACGCGGATATTGTGCTCTTCGATGCCGGAGATCAGGCTGACGACGGTACGGATCGCATGTGGCGCCTGGAAGGTTCCCCAGAGCGTCAGCTTGCCGTTCACCTTGTCCATCGACGCCACGCAGCCGCAGGTCTCCAGCGGGCAAGGGTGTGTCCGGTGGTAATAGACCATCTCCTCGGCCACCACCTCGGCTTCGCTGATGACCTGTTCGGTGGCGTCCTTGTCGCCCGCCTCCCAGGTGAAGATGTGGTTGGGATGCTTGCGCGGGCCGTGCGCTCCGGGCGCATTCGGGTCCAGGTCTTCGCGCAGAACCACGTCCGACTTAAGGGATTCAAACGGATCGACGATCACCGGCAGCTCTTCGTACTCGACCTCGACCGCCTCGATGCCGTCGGCAGCGGCGTAACGGTCTTCGGCGACGACAAATGCCACTTCCTGCCCCTGATAGAGCACCTTGCCATCGGCAAGGACCATCTGCTTGTCACCGGCCAGCGTCGGCATCCAGTGCAGCCCAAGCGGCTCCAGGTCTGCAGCCGTCAGGACGGCCAGGACGCCGGGCACCTTCAGCGCCTCTTCGGTGTCGATGCTCACGACACGCGCATGGGCATAGGGCGAGCGCACGAAATCACCGAAAAGCATGCCGTCCAGCTTGATGTCGTCGACGTAATTGCCCTTGCCCTGGGTAAAGCGGGCATCCTCCACGCGCTTGCGCGAACACCCCATGCCTTTCAGGTTGGCGACGCGATCCTCGCGGCTTTCGATTTCGTCCTTCATTCTGCCGCCTCCTTGGCTGCGCTCATCTGGGCCGCTGCGGCCTTGATGGATTTGACAATGTTCTGGTAGCCGGTGCAGCGGCACAGGTTGCCCGCCATGCCAAAGCGTATTTCCTCTTCGGTCGGGTTCGGGTTCTCTTCCAGAAGCTTGGTCGCGCGGGTGATCATGCCCGGCGTGCAATAACCGCATTGCAGGCCATGATGCTCCTTGAAGGCTTCCTGCAACGGATGCAGGCTGTCGGGCGCGCCGATGCCTTCGATCGTGGTGACGGTCTTGCCGTCGGCCTGCGCCGCGAACATGGTACAGGATTTCACCGACTTGCCATCGATGGTCACCGTGCAGGCCCCGCAATGCGAGGTCTCGCACCCGATATGCGGGCCGGTGATCCCCAGACGTTCACGAAGGGTATAGATCAACAGCTCGCGCGGTTCGGCCAGGAATTCCTCTTCCTTGCCGTTCACCGTCAGCGTGATGTGCATTTTCTTCGGCATGACGACCTCCTTGTCAGGCCCGCGACCAGGCGCGTTCGATCGCCCGGGTCAGGATGACGCCAGCGACATGTTTCTTGAAAGCGACCGGGCCCCGGTTGTCCTCGGTCGGGTCGATATCCTCCATCATCGCGCTGACGGCGGCTTTGATGGCCTCGGCATCGACTTGCGTGCCGACCAGCGCCGCGCCGGCGGCGGATGAAAACACGGGCGTGTCGCTCAGGTTCGTCATCGCGATCGAGGCCGAGGCGCATGTGTCGCCCGACTTTTCGATCTGGACGGCGGCGGCGGCCGTGGCGTAATCGCCGATCTTGCGCTTTTGCTTCTCATAGGCGTAACCGCCCCGCGGCAGAGGGAAAGAGATGGCGGTCAGCACCTCCTCGTCCTCTCGCGCGGTCATGTAGGCCGCCTCGTAGAACTCTCGCGCCGCGACGCTGCGCTCGCCGCCGGGGCCGACCAGAGTGAACCGGGCGTCGAGACATTGCATCAGGCCCGGCATGTCGTTGCCGGGATCTCCGTTGGCAACATTGCCCCCGACGGTCCCCATGTAACGCACCTGCGGGTCGGCGATCTGCAATGCCGCCTCGCGCAGGATCGGAGCGGCGCTTGCAAGTGCGTCATGGTCGATGATCTCTGCCTGCGTCACCATCGCGCCGAAGCGGATGCTGTCGCTTCCGACTTCGATCGCGTTCAGGCCGCTCACATCCTGCAAGTCGATCAGATGGGCAACGTCCGCCATCCGCAGCTTCATCATCGGGATCAGGCTGTGCCCGCCCGCCATGACGCGTGCGTCATCTCCATGTTCTTCCAGAAGAGCTATCACCCCACCAATGTCTCTTGGCCGGTAATACTCGAAAGCCGCTGGAATCATCTCGCTCCTCCCTGCGTAATGTTCTGGCTGGGAAGAAACGTGCATACCGCAGTATGCTCAGGCTTCAGGATTCCATTGGTTTTCGTGGTTTTTGCACGAAATGCGCCCTATGCCGCACCAGTTGCGCCAATCTGGCCGGACAGGATCGCCTCGATATCCTTCAGCTTGGATCGGCTGACCGGAACAGGCGGAAGATCCGTGTCGGTGAAGGTGCAGCGCCCCTTGTCCTTAGTGCGTTCGAAACGGGCGACCTTGTCCGGGTTCACCAGGTAACTGCGATGGGTCTGAACGAAACCGGCCGGTAAAAGACGCTTGCCAGCCTCGGTGATGGGCCAGGCACAGAACAGGCGGTCGCTATAGGTGTAGACTTGGGTATAGTGTCCGTCCGCACGCACAAAGGCGACCTCCCGTGGCGACACATAAACCTTGGCCCCCTCTCGTTCGCACGGGATTTGCAGCGTCGAGTCGACCGGCACGGGTTGAACATCCAGCGGATCTTGGGGGGTTGTTTCCGCGCCCGGCCCTTCGAGATAGGTTGTCCCCACCCACAAGAACGCCCCGAAGATGACAAAGCCCGACAGGATCACGCCGATGGCCAGTGTTTCGTTGCTCATCGCCGGACCAAAATCGCCCGGCTGCGGAACCGCCACGAAATTGGTGCCAGCCATGGCAAGGAAATGAACCGAACTGACAGCCAGACCGAAGCACAGCGTCGCCAGAAAGATGTGCAGGTTGGTGCGCCGCTGATAGGCCACCCACACCGCCAGCATGCAAAGCGCAATCGCCACCGCGGACGACAACGCGACCCCCTGAACGGTGTAGACCGCGCGGCAAAGCTGCAGTCCGGCCATGCCGACATAATGCATAACCAGCACGCCCAGCCCCACCACCGCGCCCGCGACCAGGATCATCGGCGTGCTGCGCTCTGTGAAATGCAACAGGATCAAGGCACAGCCAACGATCAGGATGGCGATCAGGGCCGAGGCCAGCGTGATCGCGGCATCATAGTAGTAAGGGATCGGCATCTGCAGACCCAGCATCGCCACGAAATGCATCGACCAGATGCCGCCCCCCAGCGCGACAGAGGCCAGCGAAATCGCGATCTTGCGCTGCGACGTGGTCTTGGCCGCCATGTTGCGGGTCAGCGACAGCCCCGTGAACCCCGCGACGATGGCCATGGCGCAGGCCATCACGGCAAGTATCGGATCGTGGCTGAACTCCAGCATCTGCATTTGCGAAAAATGCCCAAGTTTTCACTCTTTGGCAAACGCCGATCACTGCGGGCGGATGACCGCGTGACAACGTGCGCCCCGTCGCGGGCTTCTTTCCGCAACCGCGATTTGCTAGTCTCTCTCTCCAGCCGGATTGTCAGCAGGAGGATGATGAAATGTCGGTATTCATGGTCGAACGCGACTTGAAGGGGATCACGATGGACCAACTCGCCGCCGCGCAGAAACGGGCCATCGATTGTTCCAACCAATTCGCAGAGGACGGTCGCGTGGTGCGCTACATCCGCACCACCTTCGTTCCGGGCGAAGATCGCTCGATGTGCCTGTTCGAGGCTGAAAGCGCCGCCGATGTCGAAGCGGTCAACAAGGCCGCGCAAATCCCGTATGTGCGGGTCGTCGAGGCCCTCGACCTGACGCCCTGACACGGCCTTGTCAGAGACCGAAATCCCCGCAACCTGCGCATCCTGCGCAAGCGCCCTTCCCGCCGATGCCCGCTTTTGCCCCGGATGCGGGGCACAGCGGACTCCGCGATGCGCGGCCTGCCGCACGGAACTGCAACCGGGCGCCCGGTTCTGCCACCGATGTGGCGCGCCTGTCGACGCATCACCGCCAGGTAATGGGCCGGTCCCGACCGATACGCAGAGCAATGGCACCGCACGGGAAGCGCGCAAGCATGTGACGGTCGTTTTTGCGGATATCGTGGGATCGACGCGGCTTGTCGCCGGTCTCGACCCCGAGGATGCCAGCAATTTCCTCACCTGCTCGATCGATGCGCTGCGACCGGCGATCGAGGCCGCGGGCGGCGTTGTCGCCAAGGTCATGGGTGACGGGATGTTCTGCGTCTTCGGCGCACCCTTGGCGCAGGAGGATCACGCCTATCGCGCCTGTCACGCCGCTCTCGAAGTCCTCGCGGCCGCCGCTCAGCTCAAAGCACCGGATGGCGGCCGGATGCAACTGCGGGTCGGGCTCTGTTCGGGGACCGCGGTCGTCAACGTGACCGAGGCGAACGGGGCCATCAACCTCGACGCCATCGGCGAGGTCGTCAACAACGCCGCCCACCTCGAAGCGGCGGCGCAGCCCGGTACCGCGCTCATCAGTGCGGCCACCCGACGCCTTGCCGCGCATGCCATCGATGTCCGGCCCCTAGAGGGTACCACCGCCTTTCAGCTGATCTCGGTGGGCAGCAACCCGCATGACCTGCTGCCCGAGGAAGCAGCCGCGCAATTGCCGTTCGTCGGTCGCGACCGCGAGATGGATTTCCTCCTCCGCGCCGTGCGTCAGCTATCGGACGGGGTCGGCGACATCGTTTCGGTTCTCGGAGGCGCGGGGCTGGGCAAGACACGCCTGCTGCTTGAATTCAGCCAGCACATGCAACCCGCCAACATCCGGGTCGCTCTGTCCGCCAGCCAGTCGCTCGACCGGGCCGAGCCGAACGCCCTGCTGCGCCGCCTTGTGATGGCGCTTCTGATGATCGACCCCGGCGACCGGTCCGACCCCGCAAAGGACATCGCGCGGAAACTGGTTCAGCTCGACGAAGGGCTGGCCCAACATGTGGACGACGTGAACTGGCTTCTGCTGTCGGAAAGCGACGAGGCCGATCCGCAAACTGTCGAACACAGGCGCCTGTCGGCCCTGACAGCCTTGAAACGGATGCTGACGAATTTGTCCCGGCAAGAACCTCTGGTCATTGCCATCGACAATTTTCAATGGTCCGACGCCTCCAGTCGCACCTTCCTGAAAGCCGCGGCAAGCATCGTGGAAAACACCCCCCTGCTGCTGCTCCTCTTCGGACGCGAGGATATGGCGGATTTCCGACCCATCGTGCGTCAGGTCATGCAATTGCGGCCGTTCGACCGCCCGACATCCGGGCAACTCCTGTCGCTCCACCTGGCCGATTCAGACGTGTCCCCTGAGATGTTAGAGCGCGTTCTGGACCGCGCCGAAGGCAATCCACGGTTCCTGACCGAGTTCGCCCGTCACATGGCCGAGCGGCAAGGCGCGTTTGACGGCCATGACACATCGGGCGGCATGAGCGTGCCCGACAGCGTCGCGGACCTGTTCGAAGAGCGGATCGACCGTCTGCCGGACCGTGCTCGGTATCTGCTTCAGGTCGGCGCCGCTTTCGAGCAGCCGGCAACCCTCGACACGCTTGTCGCCCTGACGGAAATAAGAGCTGACGACATGCAGAACCTGCTCGCCACCGTGATCGAAAGCGGGCTGGTGCGCGAAACCGGTTTCCTGCCCAGCACGCTCTATACCTTTGTCAATCCGGTGGTGGGCGAAGCGGCGTATCGATCCCTACTGCGTCTCGAACGGCAGCGTCTGCATCACAAGATCTACGAGTTCCTGAAATCCGGCTATCACGGGCGCGGGCGGAATTCGATGATGGGGCGGCAGGCTCTTCGAGCCGGTCTGTTCGAACAGGCCGCCCGCGCCTACTACGCGGCAGGTCGCACGGCCGGGGCGCGCCTGGCCTATGCCGAAAGTATCGAAATGCTCTGCCACGCGTTGCAGGCAGAGACCCGCGTGCCAACCCGGACAGAGGCGGTCGACAAGCTTGCCATCGACATCCGCCTCACGCTGCGCGAAGGGCTATTCGCCAAGTCGCGGTTTCACGACATCGACATACACCTGAACGAGGCGCAGGCGATCTGCGACCGGATCGGCGATGACCAACGGTCTCGCCTCGTACGGCGTCATTTGATCGGCAATGCCGTGGCGCAGGGGCAGCTGCACGACGCCCTGGCGCGTGTCGACGGTCTCGTCTCGGACAACTGCGCGCAAGGCGAAGACAACGAAACCGTCGAACTGCGGTTCCTGCAGGCCCAGATCCTTGCCGCTCTTGGTCGGTTCGAGCAGGCCTTCGCATCCGCCCACACCGTGGTCGAGGCGTTCCGGAACAGGCCTGAAACCGATCCTGCCCTGTCTCCTGTCACTTATGCCCTCGCGCGCATGTGGCTGATCTGGTGCGCGGCCGAGCTTGGCCGGTTCGAAGAGGTGAAACTCGAAGTTCTCGATTGCCAAAACGACCTTGCACAGGATCGCCCGCCGTTTTTCCGGATTCTCGCGGGCATCGCCACAGGGCTGTTCTGGTTGCGCTACGGCAGTGACGAACTGGCTGCCGACACGTTGCAATCGGTCCTGTCGCTGACGAAAGAGGATGAAAACCTCGCCTGGTTCCACTCGGTTGCATCCCCGCTTGGGCTTGCGTTGATCCGGCTCGGCCGACCCGAAGAGGCCCTCCCCCTCCTGCAGCATGCGGTGGACATGGAAACCAGCGGGAGCGGCGGTCGTGGCACGCAAGCGGTACACCTTGCCGCCTGCTGGGCGGCGCTGGGCGAGATGCGCAAGGCCGAGGATCAGGCCCGCGTCGCCATCGCCAAAGCCCGCCAGACCGGCGACGAGAGCGTCCTGGCCTACGGGCTCCACACGCTTGGAACGGTTTTGACCCGGACCGGGCAAACCGCCGCAGCCAAGGCCACTCTGCACGAGGCCGTCGAGATCGCTCGAAGATGCAAGATGCAACCCCTGGTCGAACAGATCGAAAAGGACATCGCATCTGGCAGCTCTCGGTCCGGGTGACGCCTCTGGCCTCTTTCTGCGCCACTGCATCCGTCTTGTGCACATGGCGGTTCACCACATCGCACAAACACTTCGTACCGGCCCCTCTCGCCGGACAGGCCCTGCTCCGCCGTCTGCGCGGTGCTTCCCGTCCACCGGTTCAAGAACCTGGCAGTTGCATTCTGTCCGCAGGTGATCCTTGCTAGGATCAATAAGTGCAACCGGACAGAACCCGCATCGAGGGGAATGACATGAACGCCGACCTTCCGCTTGAGCCCATCGTGATCGATAGTTTCGGCGCCTTCACGCTCGGGATCGTCGTCTATTTCCTTGGCGCCCGCCTCACGCTGCGATTTCCGGTTCTTCAGCGCTACAGCATCCCCGAGCCGGTGAGCGGTGGATTGGCCGCCGCCCTCTTCGCCCTTGGTATCGTGTGGTTGACCGGGCGCGAAATCGAATATGACCTGCTCGTGCGGGACTTTCTCCTGGTCTACTTCTTCACCACGGTCGGCCTCAACGCCCGCGTCTCGGATTTGGTAAAGGGCGGGCCGATCCTTGCCATCCTCCTGGGCCTGACCATCGCCTTCATGCTGGTCCAGAACGTCATCGGCCTCATCGGGGCCAGCCTGTTCGGTCTCGCGCCGCAGGCAAGTGTCCTGCTTGGCACTGCGTCGCTGATCGGCGGGCACGGTACGGCGATTGCGTGGGGGCCGACGATCCAGAACGATTTCGGAGTGCAGGGCGCGGCCGAGCTTGGAATTGCCGCCGCAACGATCGGCCTCATTCTTGCTAGCGTCATCGGCGGCCCGATCGCCCGGTTTCTCATCCAGAGAAACAAGCTTGTCCCCGAAACCCCCTCCGCAGTGCATGTTCCGACCGCAGCGACCAGTGACGAAAGCGATACCGGCTCCGACATCACTCAGGTTTCGATCATGTCGAGCATCCTGTGGATTCACGTCGCCATCGCGATCGGATACTCGGTTTTCGAGGCGCTCGAAGCCGCCGGGATCAAGCTTCCACTCTTCGTGCCCTGCCTTATCAGCGGGATCGTTCTGACCAACGTCCTTCCGCTGCTGTTCCCGAAACGCGAACTCAGCCCGCGCGGCAGCGCGACGAACCTGATCTCCGAGTTCAGCCTGTCGGTCTTCCTTGCCATGTCGTTGATGAGCATGGAGCTCTGGACACTGGCCTCCAGTGCAAGTGTCCTTGCCGTGACGATGCTGCTGCAGGTGATTGCCGCCACGCTCTTCATCATCCTGATCGTCTTTCGGATGATGGGCAAAGACTACTTCGCGGCCGTCCTGTCGGCTGGGTTCGCGGGCTTCGCCCTCGGCGCGACACCGACCGCCATCGCAAACATGACGGCCGTGACCCAGCGCTATGGCCCGTCGCCCGTCGCCTTCATCGTCCTTCCGCTGGTTTCGGCATTCTTCGTCGACCTGGCCAATGCAGTCATCATCAAGTGGGTCGTGTCGATCTTCTAGCGTCTCGCCCCGCGATGCGTGGACACCTAACGCTCCAGCTCGTCCAGTTCGGTGCGCAGATGATCGGCAAGGCCGATGCCGCGCAGCCTCTGCACCATGGAAATGTTCAACGTGCCGGGCGTCGCAAGGCTGTCGCGCAGAAGCGCAAAGCGAGAGGACCGGTCGGCATGGATGTCCAGCATGCCCGTCACCAGTCGCCCCACGAATTCCTGCGCCGCATCCGGCCCGATCCGCTCGCCCAGCCAACCCGATCCAACATCCAGCACCTCGGCAACGGCCGAAACGAGCGTCGTGGCCGCGAAACATGCCGACAGGTCCGCCTCGTTCTCAACGGCGATAACGCCGTTCTCGGGTTCGAACAGTGACCTGACCGGTTCGGCCTCCGGCCAGACGACGATCGGGCATCCCCCGCGCTGGATCAACTCCATGGGCAGCATCAGGGTCACCTGCGCGGCGGGCGCGCACCACTCTGCCAGGCTCTGGCGCGAGATCCCCGCCATGACCGAAATGATGCGCTGATCCTCGCGGAAAGGCAGATCCTGCAACGCCTCGGCGGCGACCTCGGGCCGGAGGCAGAGAAAAACGATATCCGACCCCGCGACCACTTCGGCGGCAGAGGTCTTGGTGATTGAAGGGAATTCGGTGACCAGCGCCTGTGCAACCTCTGCCCCGCGATGGGTGACCGTGATCTCGTGCCCCCTGGGCGCAAGATGCCGGACCATGGCGCCGGCCATGTGCCCCGTTCCGATGAAACCAAGTCTTGCCATGTCTCCAACTCCAGCCGGGCAAGGTCGCCGAAACGGGATCAGCCATACCGGCGCGGTATGGACACCGTCCAGCTTCGTTCGGCGATCCTCTCCCCGTCCCACTCCGCGGTCAACGTCCCTTTCAGGAAAAAGGACGTGGGATCGCATGTCGCGGTCAACGCGCTTTTCATGTCGGCGACACCGTCGGGCCGGCTGTAGCGGGCATGGTGTTCGAACCTCGTCCGGGCCGAGGCGGGATCACCCCGCACCACGTCATGCTCCGCGCGGGTCGCATAGCCAAAGGCCGTGCCGGTTTCCGAGCAATATACCTCGGCAAAGGGCTGCTCCCATCCGTTCAGCAACCCGCCCCGCGGGTGTTCGTTCTGGAACCGACGGAGCTCGGGGGTCGACACGATGCGATGTGTCTTTTTCACGGGAAGGTCCAGTGCCGGGGGAAAGTCGGCTTTCAGATTCTCCGGCGTGCCCTCGAATACCGGCAATATCAGCGAACCGCGCAACAGGGTGAGCGTGGCCTCCTCCGGCGATGGCCAGATGATCGGCCAATATGACGACGTCACCGAAAGCCGTATCCGATGCCCTTTCCCGAACCTGTAGGCCTTGGTGTGAAACGGGATGTTCACTGTGTGGTCTTCGGGCTTTGCCAAAACCTCGGGCGCATCAAGGGCGTCATCCAGCGCAAGGTTCCGCACGCACAGCCCGACGCGGACAGAGGTCCCATCCGGGGTGACATCGTTCAGCCGCAAACACAGCTGCCCAAGGGCGGAGCTGGAGCGGACGACAAGCTGCGCCGTCGCAACACCGTAAAGAACGACGTCCTCCTCCAGCGGCGCGGTCTCGAAGGTCAGCGACAGCGCATCGTCCTCGCGCTGGTCCAAGGGCAATCCGCCAAAGCGTCCGAAATACCCGGTATCGCCCGATGCCCGGCCAACGCGCAGGTCACTGGGGATGTGCCCTTCCCTTATGGAACCGGCGCTCTTTTCGGACAACGTCCCGTCCGACAGATGCAGGGTCAGCGGGCGTGTCACCGTTTCCGCTGGCCCAGTCTCGATCCATCGACCGTTGCGGATATCGATCGCGTTTGCGGGCGGGTCGTACTCCCTCAGCCAGACGCGCAAGCGCGGCCAGTCGGGTGCGCTTGGCCCAGGTTTCAGCCAGCTGTCCCACCAGTCCAGCGCCAGCTGCTGAAATCCGATCCCCGGTCCGGGATGGGCATGATCGGGATAATGATGCCCCCATGGCCCGACCACGCCCCAGACCAGGTCAGGCCGCGCGGATACCAGTGACATGACGGAGTTCGAGTAGCGGTCCGACCAGCCACCGACCGCCAGAACGGGGCGCGAAAGACGGTCGGCCTGATGAATGACGGACCCGTGCCGCCAATAGTTGCCACGCGCCTCTTCGCGCACCCATGCCTCGACCGGAAAGCTCAGGCTGTCTAGACGCTTTTTCCACCGCTCCTTCCAGTCCGGGCCGACATTGGGCGTGGGTGGCGCGCCAAGGATCGCAGGCAGCGTCGCGCCCCATTCGAACGTATCCGTCAACAGGCAACCGCCCTTGTGATGAATATCGTCTTCGTACCTGTCATGCGTCGCGCAGACGGCAATGATGGCCTTCAGCGGGCCGGGCGCGTCGAGATTGGCCTGCAACGACGCGGTTCCTCCCCACGAGGTGCCGAACATCCCGACGTTTCCGTCACACCACGGCTGCGCGGCGATCCAATCGATCAGGTGCCGCGCGTCGGACAGCTCGTGCTCGGAATACATGTCGGGCATCTGGCCTTCGCTATCTCCGGACCCGCGCATGTCGACGCGCAGACAGGCATAGCCATGCGCCGCGAAATAGGGGTGGTTCCGCTCGTCGCGAGCGCGGACCATGTCGGCCTTCCGGTACGGGATGTACTCGAAAATCGCCGGCACGGCGGCCGTCTCGGCACCCTCGGGCATCCACAGCCGCGCCGCCAGTCGCGTGCCATCCGGCATCTCGATCCAAAGATGCTCGGTCGTCGTCACCCCGGTTTGGCCATTGCACGAAGAGCTTTGCACAGTCTCACCCCTGACGGTCGTTTCGATGTCTGTTGATCGCACTCAAACAGAGTTACAGAATTTTTGGCAACAACTTTTCTTACAAAAGAATTTGACAGGAAAATTCTACAGAGTGCACACTGGCCGCATCGCTGTGCCATCTGACGGAGAGAGGTTTCATGACCGATTCGGACAACGTTGTCGCACTCGCGCACAGCCTGTCGTCGCTTGGGGCCGAGCTACGCGAAATGCGCAAGGCGCGCGACCTGACTCTCAAGCAGCTCAGCAAGATCGCCGGGATCTCGCTCAGTCACATCTCGGCCATCGAACGTGGCGCGGCAAACCCGTCCATCGACGTGCTGAACACGCTGGCGCAGGCGCTCGATGTCACGCCAAGCTGGTTCTTTGCCCGCCGCAACGGCAAGGGACCGCTGGAGCAGGCCTTTGTCGTGCGGCGCCAGAACCGGCGCGACCTCAATGTTCTGTATGACGAGGATGCCGGCGCGCTGGGCTACCAGGACAGCCTGTTGTCAAGTTCGATCGGCGGGCAGTTCTACATGGGTCTCGCGGTCTACGCGCCCCATTCGGAAACACCCAACGACCGGATGCAGACCCACGAGGGCGAAACCCACGGGATCGTTCTCGAGGGCGAGTTGGAGATGCGCATCGGCGACGAAACCGTGATCCTCAAGCCCGGAGACAGCTACAGTTTCGACGCCCGCATCCCGCACCATGCCCGGAACCGCTCGGACAAGACGTGCAAACTGATCTGGGCGGTCTCGCCGGTGGTCATCCCCAAAACGGCAGCCTCGCAAAAAACGCCCCAGGCAGAGGAACGGAATAGATGAGCAGCGACCCCCTTCTGCAGCCCTACCAGCTCAAGCACCTGACACTGAAGAACCGGGTGATGACCACGGCGCACGAACCGGCCTACCCCGAAGACGGGATGCCCAAGGATCGCTACCGCGCCTATCACGAAGCCCGCGCCAAGGCCGGTGTCGCCCTGACGATGACGGCAGGCTCGGCCGCGGTCAGCCGCGACAGCCCGCCGGTGTTCAACAACATCCTGGCCTACAAGGACGAGGTCGTGCCATGGATGAAACGCCTTGCCGATGCCTGCCATGCGCATGGCTGCGCGGTGATGATCCAGCTCACCCACCTCGGGCGCAGGACCGGCTGGAACAAGGGCGACTGGCTTCCTTCGGTCGCGCCCTCGCATTTCCGCGAACCGGCGCATCGGGCGTTTCCGAAAAAGCTCGAAGATTTCGACATCACCCGGATCATCACCGATTACGCCGATGCCGCCGAACGCATGCAGGCCGCCGGCCTCGACGGGATCGAGCTTCAGGCCTACGGACATCTGATCGACCAGTTCTGGTCGCCGCTGACCAACCGGATGGAGCCGCCCTATGGTGGCGGTCTCGACCACCGGCTGCGGTTCGGCTTCGATGTCCTGCAGGCGATCCGCGACAGGGTCGGTCCCGATTTCATCGTGGGCGTTCGCTATACCGCGGACGAGGTGGAAAGCGGCGGCATCTCCGAGGATGAAGGGCTCGAGATCGCGCGCCGTCTCAAGGCATCGGGACAGGTCGATTTCCTGAACGTGATCCGGGGCCGCATCCACACCGACCCCGCGATGACCGACGTGATCCCCGTGCAGGGCATGAAAAGCGCGCCCCACCTCGATTTCGTGGGCAAGGTGCGGGCCGAAACAGGCATGCCCACCTTCCACGCCTCGCGCATTCCCGATGTTGCCACGGCGCGCCATGCTATCTCGTCCGGGCTGTTGGACATGGTCGGCATGACCCGCGCGCATATGGCCGATCCGCTGATCGTGAAAAAGATCGCCGAGGGGCGCGAGGACGATATCCGCCCCTGTGTCGGCGCCACCTATTGCCTCGACCGCATCTACCAGGCGGGGGATGCGCTGTGCATTCACAACCCCTCGACCGGTCGCGAACTGTCTCTGCCGCATGAAATCCCCCGCTCGGATGCGCCCAAGCGCGTCGTCGTCGTAGGTGCCGGTCCCGGCGGGCTCGAAGCCGCGCGCGTGGCGGCCGAGCGCGGCCATCAGGTCACCGTATTCGAGGCAGCATCCGATCCCGGCGGACAGGTGCGCCTGACCGCTCAATCGCGGCGGCGTTCCGAGATGATCGGCATCATTGACTGGCGCATGGCGCAATGCGCCGCGCGTGACGTCGAATTTCGGTTCAACGTCTTCGCCGACAGGGACGATATCCTGTCGCTCTCGCCCGACATGGTCGTCATCGCGACCGGCGGCCTGCCCGATACCACCATCCTCGACGCGGGCAACGAGCTTGCGATCACGGCCTGGGACCTGATCTCGGGCGATGCCAAACCGGCCGGGCGCGTCCTGATCTATGACGATGCGGGCGACCACCCTGCGCTCATGGCGGCAGAGGTGGTGACGCAAGCGGGCGGCCATGTCGAAGTAATGACCCGGGATCGCAGTTTTGCGCCTGAAATCATGGGCATGAACCTCGTTCCTTATATGCGTGCGCTTCAAGACAAGGATGCAGTTTTCACGGTTGCACGCACGTTGAAACGCGTCACGCGCGACGGCAACCAGCTCTGCGCGACCATTGGCACCGACTATTCGAACCACGAGGAAACGCGCAGTTTCGATCAGGTCGTCGTCAACCAGGGCATCCTGCCCCTCGACGATCTGTATTTCGATCTCAAGCCATTGTCGCGCAATCGCGGCGAAATCGATCATGGCGCGCTGGTCCAGGGCGATGGCGACCTGTTCCCCGCGCATGGCCCCAAGGACGGCTTCCTTCTCTACCGGATCGGCGATGCGGTTTCGTCCCGCAACATCCATGCAGCAATCTACGACGCCCTGCGCATCGGTCTACGCTGGTGAAAGCAATGGAAAATTCCTGTCAATTTTTCGAATACAGGAAATTTGGAAGATTTTTCTTCTCAAACGGCTGCATTGCTATAAGCTTCCCCTGCGTCAGGATGACACGGAGGGATTCGTGAAACCGCCGAAGAAGCCCAAAAAGCCGAACATTTCGCCGGATGAAAGCATGGCGACCTTCGGCGCAGAGGTGCGCGAACTGCGCAGGGCCCGTCAGATGACGCTGGCCGACCTCGCTGAGGCTTCCGGTGTCTCGCTCAGCCATCTCAGCGCGATCGAACGCGGCAGCGTAAACCCGACGCTGGGAAAGATCTCGCGCATCGCCATCGGCCTCGGCGTGCCCGAGGAATGGTTTTTCAACCGCCGCGAAGGCGAAGGCCCGCTCGAAAGGACCTATGTCGTCCGGCACGAAAACCGCCGCAATCTGAACCTGCTTTACGGTGAAACGGCCGAGGTGTCGGGCTATGCCGACGAACTCCTGTCCTCGTCCCTCGGCGGCGCGTTCCACATGGGTATTTCCGAATACGCCCCGCACAGCGAAGCGGTCGCTGACGAGATCTACAGCCGCGCCGGCGAGCAGCATGGCCTCGTCCTCGAAGGCGAGCTGGTTCTGACGCTCGAGACCGAGGTCATCACCGTCCGCGCCGGCGACAGTTTCAGCTTTCCGGGCGACATCCTGCACAGCACCCGAAACATGAGCGACCGGCCTGCTCGCCTGATCTGGGTGAACTCGCCCGTCATCATCCCGAAATACGCGGTCCACGAAGAAACAGAAACCCCGCCGGACAAGGCGCGGGCCGCGAACAAGAAACGCACCGGCACATGACAGCACTCAAGTCGACAAAGCCAGGGAGACCGCAATGACAACAAGACCACGTTCCGGCCTGACGCGCCGTTCCTTCCTTGCCAGCACGGCCGCGTTCGGTGCGGCCAGCACGGCATTTCCGCACATGGCGGTAAGCCAGGACGGCAAGATCCTCACCGTCCGCTCCTATTCCGACCTGCAGCTTCTGGACCCGGCCTTTCGCCTGTCCCTGCCCGAGGATGACATCATCCGCGCGATCTATCCGCCGCTGATCGAACCGGTTTCCGGCGACACGTGGGAATGGAAAGCCGTCGCCGCGGCCTCGATGGAGCAGCTCGACGACCTGACCATCGCCTTCACCCTCAAGGAGGGCATGGGCTTTACCGATGGCTACGGCGAAGTCACCGCAGACGACGTCAAGTTCTCGATCGAACGGATCGCCGACCCCGCGAATGAAAGCCCCTATGCAGGCGACTGGGCCGCGCTGAAAGAGGTCGAGGTCAAGGACAAGCTGTCGGGCCTGATCCACCTCAAGAACAAGTTCGTGCCATTGTGGACGACGACCCTGCCGACGCCGGCCTCCTGCATCGTGTCGCGCAAGGCGGTCGAAGAGCTGGGCGGCAAGATCGGCACCGACCCGGTGGCGCAGTCCGGCCAGTACCTGCTGACCGAATGGGTCCCGAAACAGCGCACCGTTCTCAAGCGCAATCCCGACTGGAAACACGAACACGGCGGGTTCGAGGAAATCCACATCATCCCGATCGAAGACCCCGCCACCGCCGAACGCGGCTTCGAGGCGGGCGACCTTGATTACACATGGACATCCGTGTCCTCCCTGCCCCGTCTCAAGGAAAACCCGCCTGCGGGCAGCGTCGTTCTGGAAAAGCCCTCGCTGGCCTATGTCTGGCTGGGCATGAACCAGGACAACGAAGCCCTCAAGGACGTGCGCATCCGCCGGGCGATCCAGCATGCCATCGACCGCGAAACCGTTGTCGACGCGGCCTATTTCGGCGCGGCGTCCGTGGGCAACGGCATCATCGCGCCGGGCCTGCCCGGCTCGCGCGACAGCGTGACCTACGACTACGATCCCGACAAGGCACGCGAACTCTTGGCCGAGGCCGGCGCCGAGGGGCTGAACGTCACGCTCGACATCCTGAACCAGTCCGAGCGCCTGACCGCCGCCCAGGTCATCCAGGCCAACCTCGCCGATATCGGCGTGAACTGCGAGATCAAGCAGAACGACAGCGGCACCTTCTGGTCGCTCGGGTCCAAGGATGGCGACTATTTCATGGACCTTCAGCTGGTGCTCAGCCGGTTCTCGATGCAGCCCGATCCCAGTTGGGCAACGGTATGGTTCACGCCCGAACAGGTCGGCGTGTGGAACTGGGAACGTTTCGACAATGCCGAGTACAAGGAGCTCCACGACCAGGGTCTCGTGGAATCCGACCCGGCGATGCGCGACGAGATCTACAAGAAGATGCAGGCGCTCATGGACGAGTCGGGCTGCTACGTCTTCCTCACCCACGAGGTCGTCGGCGCAATCCACAAGGACAGCATCGTTCCCGGTCTGAAACCGAACGGCGAATCCCTGCTGTCGGATTTCAAACCGGCTTGATCGGCACCCCGGCGGGCCCTCACCGGGCCCGCCCCTGCAACTGCGAAGGTCCCGCAAGATGCTGAACTACGCCGTCAAGAGGTTGGGGCTGGCCGTGGCCATCGTGTCGCTCGCCATGTTCCTGCTGTTCTGCATGATCTACCTGGTGCCGGGCGATCCGGCTTCGGTCGCCCTCGGCCCGCGCGCCACGGATGCGATGAAAGAGGCGCTGCGCATCAAGATGGGGCTCGATCAGCCGATCTGGGTGCAATTCTGGAACTTCTTCAGCGGTGCCTGGACCGGAGACCTCGGAGAAGAGGTGCTGTCTGGCCGCCCGGTGCTCGACGTGGTCTTCGAACAGCTTCCCTATACCCTGATCCTGATCGCAGGCGGCATCAGCTGGTCCGTCGCATTGGGAATTCCGCTGGGTTGCTGGGCGGCGATCAACCGCGGCAGCCTTGCGGACCGTCTGGTCGGCATCCTGTCGGTCGCGGTCATCGCCGTTCCCTCCTTCGTCATCGCGATCTACGCCCTGCTCATCTTTGCCGTGACGCTGAGATGGCTTCCGGCCATTGGCGCGGGCGAGCCCGGCGATATCGGCGACCAGCTCGTGCACCTGATCCTGCCATCGCTTGCGGTGGGCCTGGGGTGGGTCGGCTACATTGCCCGGATGGTGCGCGCCTCCATGCTCGAGGTGCTCGAGGCCAGCCACATCCGCACCGCCCGCGCCTTCGGCCTTCCGGATCGCGTCATAACCTACCGTTACGCACTGACCATCGCGATCCTGCCGACCATCACGCTTCTCGGCGTCGGCATAGGGCAGATGCTGTCCTCGGCCGTGTTCGCCGAGATCGTCTTTGCCCGCCCGGGCGTGGGCAAGCTGGTTTACGACGCCATCCTGACCCGCAACTTCCCCGTCGTTACCGGGGCAGTGCTTGTCACAACCGTCATCTTCGTTCTGCTGAACCTCGTCGCAGACCTCATCGTCGGAGCCTTGGACCCCCGTGTCAGAAGCAACTTCTAACCCGCCTGTCCGGCATTCTTCCGAGTTTGCCCGCTCGCTGCGGCGGCTCTTGCGCGAACCGCTGGGCGTGTTCGGACTCGGCCTCGTCCTGCTGGTCGTGTTCGGTGCCGTCTTTGCCGATTTCCTGACGCAGTGGGACCCCACCCGCATCAACCCGCGCGACCGCTTCCTCGGGCCCTCCGCCGACCACCTGCTGGGCACCGATCAGCTGGGCCGCGACCTGTTTTCCCGCGTTCTCTACGGCGGCCGGATCGCGCTCTATGTCGCGCTGGTCTCGACCGCGATCTCGCTCGCCATCGGGATCGTTCTGGGCCTGATCGCCGGCTACGGGCCGCGCTGGCTCGACAACCTGATGATCCTGCTCTTCGACGCGATGAAAAGCTTTCCGACCGTGATGCTCGCCCTCGCCCTCGTCACCATCGTGGGCCCCTCCCTGACGGCGGTGATGATCGTGGTGGTTCTGGTGAACGTCCCCGGTTATGCGCGGATCGTGCGCACCCAGACCATCGCCATCAAGTCCTCGGAATTCGTCACCGCGGCGCAAAGCATGGGCGCCTCCACCGCGCGGATTTTGCGCGTACACATCATGCCCAACGTGATCGGGCCACTTGTGATCCTCGCTTCCATGGACATCCCCGTCGTGATCGCGATCGAGGCAGGGATGAGCTTTCTGGGCCTCGGGGTGCGCCCGCCGACACCAAGCTGGGGTTCGATCCTGAACGACGGGTTCAGCCAGATCCGCGAAACCCCGTGGATCGCCATCGCCGGCGGCCTGCCGATTATCGTGACCACGCTCGGGTTTACCTTCCTTGGCGAAACGCTGCGCGACGTCTTCGACCCGCGCCTGAAAGGACGCTGATGAGCACGCTTTCGATATCCGGGCTGAACGTCTTCTTCTCGACCGAGGACGGCCCCCTGCACGCGTTGAAGGAGGTCGGATTCGAGGTTCCCGAACGCCGGATCGTCGGCATCGTGGGCGAATCCGGCTGCGGCAAGTCCACCCTGATCAACGCGATCCTCGGCCTGCTTGCCGACAATGGCGAAATCCGCAGCGGCCAGATCCTGTTCGAGGGCAGCCAGGACCTGACACGCCTGTCCCCGCGCCAGATGCAGGACCTGCGCGGCCCCCGCATCGCGACGGTGTTCCAGGACCCGATGGGCGCGCTCAACCCGGTATTGTCGGTGGGTCAGCAGATGATCAACATCCAGTATCGCTCGGACCAGTCCAAGGCCGAGAAAGCCGCCCGCGCCATCGAGATGCTGAAACTCGTGCGCATCCCCGATGCCGAAAGCGCGCTGGCGCGGTATCCGCACCAGTTCTCGGGCGGGATGAAGCAGCGGATCGCCATCGCGATGGCCCTGATGATGGAACCGGCGCTCTTGATCGCCGACGAACCGACCACAGCGCTCGACGCAACGCTTGAGGTCACCACGATCGAGCTTCTCAAGGATCTCCAGGAAAAGATCGGCTGCTCGGTGATGTTCATCTCGCACCATCTCGGCGTGATCGCGGAACTGTGCGACGACGTGGTGGTGATGTATGCGGGCGAGGTGGTCGAACGGGGCACCGTGCGCGACGTCTTCCAGAACCCGGGCCACCCCTATACCCGCCGCCTGCTCGACTGCGACCCGGCGAGGCAGAGCCAGCGCACGAGGATCCTGCCGACCATTCCGGGCGAAATCCCCGACCTGCGGGCAAGGCCCAGTGGCTGTGTCTTTGCCGCGCGCTGCCTCGACCGGCACGAGGGATGCGACCGCCCGCAAGTGGAACGGATGCTCGGGCGCGATCATGCCGCCCGCTGCAACCTTGTCCAAGCAGCCGAGGGCACGGGGGTCGACGCATGAACACCGCTCCAATCCTCTCCGTCAACGATGTGCAGGTGTCCTTTCCCGTGGGCGGCCTCGCCACCCGCAGCGCCATTCTCGGCGTGGCCGGTGTCAGCTTCGACGTCCGCCCCGGTGAAACCTTTGCGCTGGTCGGTGAAAGCGGCTCGGGCAAAACCACGCTGGCCCGCGCCATCAACGGCCTGCAGGAGATCTCCAACGGCGAGATCGTCTTTGACGGATCGCGCATCGACGGGCTCGGCAAAGGCCAGATGAAGCCGATCCGCAAACGCATGTCGATGATGTTCCAGGACCCCGTGGGTTCGCTGTCGCCGCGGATGACCGTGGGCGACCTGATCACCGAACCCTACAGGATTCATGGCGCCGAGGGCCGCAACCTCACCGACGAGGCCGCGCGGCTGCTATCCCTTGTCGGGCTGACGGCTGATTTCGCCAGCCGCTATCCGCACCAGCTGTCCGGCGGGCAGGCCCGGCGCGTCGGCGTCGCCCGGGCCATCGCCCTTGATCCTGCGCTGATCATCGCGGACGAGCCGACCGCCGGGCTCGACGTCTCCGTTCAGGGTGAGGTGCTGAACCTTCTCAACGAACTACGTGAACGTCTTGGTCTTGCCATGGTCATCATCACCCACAACCTCCACGTGGTCCATCACGTGGCCGACCGCACGGCGGTGATGTATCTCGGCCGCTTCGTCGAGGTCGGCGAGACCGAGGCCATGTTCGCCGCCCCGCGCCATCCCTATACCGCTGCCTTGCTGTCGGCCAATCCCGAACCGGACCCAGACAAGGCGCATGACCGCATCACCCTGCCGGCAGAAGTGCCCTCGCTTCTGTCGCGCCCCTCGGGATGCGAATTCCACACCCGCTGCCCCTGGGCGCAGCCCCTGTGCGCGCAGACGCCCCCGCCCTCGGGCGACGTCGCGTGCCACTTTCCGCTCGTACCCGGCGCGAAACCTCCTGTCAGCAAGGCCACCGCATGATCGAAGTACACGAAACCGTCTGGATCACGATGGCCGATGGCGCGCGGCTGGCCGCCCGCCTGTGGCTGCCCGAAGGCGCCCGTGCCAACCCGGTGCCCTGCATCCTCGAATACATCCCCTATCGCCGCCGCGACCGGACCCGCATGCGCGACGAATCCATGCATCCCCGCTTCGCCGAGGCGGGCTATGCCTCGATCCGCGTCGACATTCGCGGCTACGGCGACAGCGACGGGCTGGCCGAGGACGAGTATTCCCACCAAGAGATGCAGGACGGTCACGCCGTGGTCCAGTGGATCGCGGAACAGGACTGGTGCGACGGCAATGTCGGCATGTTCGGCAAAAGCTGGGGCGCTTACAACGCCTTCCAGGTCGCCTCGACCCGTCCCCCCGCGCTCAAGGCGATCATCACGGTGATGGGCACTGACGATCGCTGGCGCGAAGATATCCATTTCTATGGCGGCTGCCTTGCCAATGACAATTTCTGGTGGGGCTCGATCATGCAACTCTACAATGCCATGCCCCCGGACCCGGCCATCGTGGGTGCGGACAGGTGGCTGGACATGTGGCGCGGCAGGCTCGAAGGCGCCGAGTTCTGGCCTGCCATGTGGCTGGAGCATCAAACCCATGACGAAATGTGGCGCCGCGGTTCGATCTGCGAGGCCTATGCCGATGTCGACATCCCGGTCTATTTCTTCGGCGGCTGGGCCGACCTGTTCCGCGACACGCCCTTTCGCATCGCCGAACATCTCAAGGGCCCGGTCAAGGTGATGATGGGGCCCTGGGCGCATCTCTACCCGCATGAGGGCATTCCCGGACCCAAGGCCGATTTCGTCGCAGAGGCGATCCGCTTCTGGGATCACTGGCTCAAGGGCGTCGACACCGGCCTGATGGATGAACCGCCTCTGCGCTTCTTCATGCAGGAAAGCGTCGCCCCGAACGGCGCGCACAAACAGCGCACAGGCCGCTGGGTCGAAGAGCCGTCATGGCCGTCGCGAAACGTGACGATGACAGAACTCTCCCTGAACGCCGGAACGCTGGACGACACGCCACAGGCCGGGGTCGCTCTCTCGATCTGCTCCCCGCAAAGCTTCGGCGCCACCGGCGGCGACATGTGCTCTTTCGCGATCCCCGGCGACATGCCGATCGACTGCAGGGGCGATGCCGGCGGCGCGCTCGAGTTCCGGGGCGCGGCGCTCGACACGCCTTTGGATCTGCTCGGCCAGGCCCGCCTGACGCTCCGGCTGTCGGCGGACCGCGCACAGGGCATCGTGGCGGCACTGCTGATAGACGAGGCCCCCGATGGCGCGCAAACCCTGCTGAGCCGGGGATTCTGCAATCTCACGCACCGCGACAGCGACACCGCGCCCACGCCAGTGACCCCCGGCGAAGAGATGCAGATCACCGTGCCGCTTCACGGCATCGGCTGCCGGGTGCTGGCCGGTCACCGCATCGTCGTACAACTCGCCTCGGCCTATTGGCCGATCCTGTGGCCCGCGCCGGAACCGGTCACGCTGACACTGGCACCCGGTACCTCCACCCTGCACCTGCCGGTCCGGACCGATGCAACGGATGCACCCGCCCTGCGCCCCCTGCCCGAGCCCGACAAGCCCATCGCCAAGCGCCCCGTCACCCGCGTGCGCGACGGTGCAATGGAACGGTCCGTCCACACCGACCTGACCACCGGAGAGATCACGCATCGGTTCTTCCTCGACGGCGGCGTGTTCGGCCCGGTGGGGGACATGCGGCTGGACGAGATCGGCACCGTGCTCAGCGACATCTCGGATCGGCGCTACACGATCCGCGCCGACGACCCGCTTTCGGCAAGGGCGACGATGGAACAGACCGCCAGCTTCACCCGCGACGACTGGCAGGCAAGGATCCACTGCTTCGCCGAACAGACCGCATCGGCGACCGAGTTTCACCTCCTGTCACGCGTCACCTGCTGGTCCGGCGAGGAGCTGATCTTCGAACGCGAAAGAACCTTCGCGATCCCGCGAAACGGCATGTGACGCAGACCATGCCCACGCCTGATTGACCCAAGACCGGGAAACCACGTTTCCCACGACCCCGTCCGAGGAGGACAGACATGACCGTATTTCCGGGCTTTGGCGACAAGGCCGAATTCCACACGCTGACCACCGATGACGGCGTCACCATGCGCGTCGTCATCCAGGGCTCGGGGCCCGATATCGTCTTCGTGCCCGGCGGCGACCAGGTCGCCGATGCCTATTCGCAGCAATTCGCGCATCTGTCTGACCGGTACCGCTGCATCTCCTACGACCCGCGTGGCGCGGGCGATACCACCGCCCCGCCCCCGCCGTGGAGCATGCAGGATTACGCCCGCGACTGCGCCGCCGTGATCGATGCCTTTTGCGGCGGGCGCGCCGTGGTGACCGGGCTGTCGCTCGGCGGTCTGGTCACGCAGGCCACAGCCATCGATTTCCCCGACAAGGTCAGCCTTGCCATCCCGATGGGCACAGCCGCCTATATCGACGGGTTCACACGGGACTGGATGCAGGCCGAAATCGACTTGCGCAAGGCCGGCATCAAACTGCCCGACTACTTTCTCGCGCCGCATTACGCCGCCTATGCCTTTCCGGCCAAGGCGCTGCACGACCCGCAACTCTGGGCCCAGATCAAGGAGAGCTATACCGAACGCTTCCGCGACCGCGACCCGCAGGACACCATCGATCAATGGCAGGCCTGCCTCGATTTCGACTGCCGCGAGGGGCTCAAGACCTGCCCGGTGCCGTTCCATGTCATCTCCTTCTCCGAGGACGTGCAGACGGCGCCTTCCATGTGCAAGGTCGTCTCGGATCTCGCCCCCAACGGCACCTTTCACGAAATCCCGGGGCTGGGGCATGTCTCGCTCGTGCGGCACAGGCCCGAGGTGGTCGCCGCCAAGCTGCGCGAGATCCTTGACCAGGCCCTGTCGCCGGTCTGATACGCCATGGCGCGGATTGCCATCGCCGGATTTCAACACGAAACCAACAGCTTCGGCATCGGTCGCGCCGGGCTGGCCGAGTTCGAGATGGCCGACAGCTGGCCCGCGCTGCTGACCGGGGACGACGTCATTTCCGGCACGCGCGGGATGAACCTTCCCATCGCCGGTTTCGCCGCGACGGCATCGCAGGCAGGCGCAGCGCTACACCCGATCCTGTGGTGCGCGGCCGAGCCGTCTGGCCCCGTGACGGATCAGGCCTTCGACACGATCGCGGGCCGCATCCTTGACGGGCTGCGCAGTGCCGGACCGCTCGACGCGCTCTTTCTCGACCTGCACGGCGCGATGATCACCGACAGCCACACCGATGGCGAAGGCGCCCTGCTGGAGCGTCTCCGCGCGGCCCTCGGTCCCTCGCTTCCCATCGCCGTCAGCCTCGACATGCATGCCAACGTCTCGGCCCGCATGGCAAAGCTCGCGGATGTGATCTGCATCTACAAAACCTATCCCCATCTCGACATGGCCGAAACCGGCGCCCGTTGCTGGCACCGGCTGCAACCCCTGCTCAAAGGCTCGCGCCCCGCCAAGGCATTCCGGTCCAGTTCCATACTGATCCCACTGCATGCGCAGAACACCGGGGCCGAGCCCGCGCGCGGCCTCTATGCCGCCTTGCCGGACGACCCCGACGAACATGTCGAGATGGCCGTCGGTTTCACCGCGGGCGACACGCCCGATGTCGGCGCGTCCGTCCTCGCCTATGCCCCGTCGCAGGCACGCGCCGATGCGCAGGCCGACGCCGCGCTCCAACGGCTTCAGGCAGCCCGCGATGCGTTCGATACTTCGCTTGCCCGCCCGGCGCAGGCCGTGGCCGAGGCGATGACCATGTCAGGCGACGGACCCGTGATCCTTGCCGATGTGCAGGACAACCCCGGCGCCGGTGCCTCTTCCGACACGACAGGCCTTTTGCGGGCCCTTGTCGACGCGCGCGCCACGGGGGTTCTGCTGGGGCTGATGCACGACCCTCTCCTGGCCGAACAGGCCCACGCGGCGGGCGTGGGTGCCATCGTCGAGGGCGCGCTCGGCGGGCGCTCGGGCCTGCCCGACGATCATCCCTTTGCCGGGCGGTTCCGGGTGCAGACGATCAGCGATGGCAACGTCGCCTATAGCGGGGCGATGTATGGCGGCGGTATCGCCACCCTGGGCCCATCCTGCGTTCTGCATGTCGAGGATACGCAGGCCGACGTGACCGTCGTGGTCACCAGCATCCGCAACCAGTGCCTCGACCTCGCGCAGTTCACGCATTTCGGTCTGCAGCCGCAGCAGGCAAGGATCGTCGTTGTCAAAAGCACCGCCCATTTCCGCGCCGATTTCGAACCGATCGCCGCAAGGGTCATCCCCGTCGCCGCGCCCGGTCTGTTCCCGTGCGAACCACCCTACGCCCGCAAGGACGCAAAGGGGTCCCCCAACCAGTCGGCGAAAAACGGCGCGCCTTCGGTAAGGTCCGGACTGCGCTGACGGATCAGCCCATAGGTCGATCCCTCCCGCGACAGCTTGCTGCTGCGCTGGCTTACGGCCCCGTGGGTCGCCGCCGCACGGACCCAGCCGAGCCGCGCAGATCGTCGTGGGTGGGCATGTCCGTTCGTCTCACCCGTGATCAAATGTCACCAATACCGGTCAGAACAAATCGATCGATGGCCCGTCCCGACGTGGTAGGTTCGGCGCATGAACAACGGTCCCGACAGCAACAGGCCGCTGGCCATCAAGATGGGCGCCCCCTCGGGCATCGTCCTCGACCATGGCATGAACATCGCACTTGGCTTGCCCTTCCTCCGCTCCAGCCCAGATCATGACCCGGCCTTCGATAGTGCAGCACCGGCAGGGCCGAGGCTGCAAGCCTGTTGACGGCCATCACCTGCGCCCGACAAATGATCGCGGCCCGGAAAAAGGAATGACCCCGATGGGACTTCGTTTCATCTTCATGCTGACCCGCAACGACAAGACGGTCGAAGAGGCCGAACGGCACCTAGAAACGGCCCTCGCCGCCGGGGTGCATCACATCGGCTTCAAGGATGTGGGCCTGCCCTTCAAGCGGCTGAAAAAGCTCAACGCCGCGATCAAGGCCGGGGGCGCGACAAGTTATCTCGAGGTGGTATCGCTGGACAGGGACAGCGAGGTGACCTCCGCCAGGGCCGCGGTCGAAATCGGCGTCGACATCCTGCTCGGCGGCACCAATGTCGATGCGGTCCTGCCCGTGCTGCAAGGCACCGGCATCCTCTATTTCCCCTTCCCCGGCAGGATCGAAGGCCACCCCAGCGTGCTGACCGGCTCGATCGACGAGGTGGTCGACAGCGCCATCGATCTGGCCTCGCGCGACGGGGTTCACGGGCTGGACCTGCTTGCCTATCGCTCGTCCGAGAACGTTACCGGCCTGATGGCCGCGGTCTGTACTGCCGTGGACAAGCCTGTGATCATGGCAGGTTCCATCGGATCCCGCGAACAGATCAGGATAGCGCGCCGCTCGGGGGCGGCGGGTTTCACCATCGGAACCGCCGCGCTCGATGGCGAGTATCCCGCCGACGGCCCCGCGCTCGAGATGCAGCTGCGCTCGATCCAGCGCGACGTGGCCGGGGTGAACCAGCACCTGTCGCCCAACGCCCCCAAGAACCTCGATCGCGCCTTTGCCTCGTTTACCGAAACCTGGAGCCCGCGCATCGCCGGACAGGTCAACAACATGATGGTCAAGCTGGCAAAGTTCGAGGGAGAGTTCGTCTGGCACCACCACGAGACCGAGGACGAGTTGTTCCTCGTTCACAAGGGGCGCCTGTTGATGAAGTTTCGCGACCGCGACGAGATCATCGAGCAGGGCGAATTCATCATCGTGCCGCATGGCGTGGAACACTGTCCCGTCGCCCTCGACGGCATCTGCGAGGTTCTGTTGATGGAACCCGCCACGACCGTGAATACAGGGAATGCCGATGACGCGCGCAAGGTCACCGATCTCAAGCGCGTCTAGACACATACGCGCAGGCCGGCCCTCGGGGAAGTTCCTGCCGCAACCCGCTCAAATTCGATTTCCCGGCTGCCAAACCCTTGCTACCCTTCACATGTCACGCTGTGGGAGGACGAGATGCAGATCACACCGTTGACAGGTGGATTGGGCGCGGAAATCCACGGCGCCGATGTGCGCCGGGATGAGGATTTCGCGGACATCGAGGCCGCTTTCGCGGAACATGCGGTGATTGTCCTGCGGGGTCAGACCATCACGCCGGACGATCATCTGGCCTTTGCCCGCCGCTTTGGCCCGATCAACGTGAACCGCTTCTTCAAACCGGTCGACGGCTACCCCGAGATCGCGACGGTTCTCAAGGAAAAGGATCAGAAACAGGCCGTTGGCGAGGGCTGGCACACAGACCATTCCTATGACCAGGTGCCGGCCATGGGTTCGATCCTGCACGCCATCGAGATGCCGCCTTTTGGCGGCGACACCCTATTCGTGTCGATGGCCGCCGCATACGAGGCGCTCTCACCTGTCATGCGCCGGTTTCTGGAGGGGCTGACCGCCATGCATTCGTCGCGCCATGCCTTCGGCGCCGCGACACAAGACAGCGAGGCCGCCCGAAGCGGACGCCTGTCCAATGCCGAGGCCGCGACGCAGGATGCGCGCCATCCCGTCGTGATCACCCATCCCCTCAGCGGCCGCCGTGGGCTTTTCGTGAACCCGGTCTTCACCACCCATATCGAGGGTCTTACGCCCGGGGAATCAGACGCGATCCTGGCCATGCTTTACGAGCATTGCCGGCAACCCGAGTTCCAGTGCCGGGTGCGCTGGCAGCAGGGGGACATCACCATGTGGGACAACCGGGCAACGTGGCACAAGGCGATCAACGACTATCACGGCTTTCGCCGACTGATGCACCGCATCACGGTCGAGGGTGTTCCGCTGCATTAGCCGGGAACAGGTCGCGGCAGGACGCGGCCCGATCCCGACCCGTGGCGGGGCCGCGCGCCGCCCCAACCCCATCGGTACCCCCTTGTACAAAACGGTCAATCCCCCGGCGGATCGATGTACAAAACGGTCAATTCGCATGTGCCGCCACGGCTTGCCTGCCAATGACCGGTTGCCTACACAAGAACCGGCAAGAGAAGCGGAGCGTAACATGGCCTCATTGAAACGTTGGTTGGACCAACTCAGACACCCGTGGAAAGCCGAGGCCCTCAAGGCATACACGCAATTCCGCAAGGACAAGGCGATCGACCGTCTCTTCGACTTCTCCGACCTGCCACCCGATGCGACGGTGCTGGATTTCGGCGGGTTTCGCGGGGAATGGACAGATCGGATTCTGGCCGCCTGTCCCGACTGCACCGTGCATGTGTTTGAACCGCACCCCGATTTCGCACGCCAGATCGCCGAAAAATTCGCTGGAAATTCAAGGGTTCACGTCCATGACGCGGCACTCGCACACGAAGATGGCGTGCTGCGCCTGTCGGATGCGGGCGATGCGTCTTCGGCCGTCGCCGCGCATGAACACAGCTTCGAAGCCCGCACCATCTCGGCATCGCGTTTCTTTGCAGAGGCCGGACTCACCAAGGTCGGCCTGGCCAAGATGAACATCGAGGGCGGGGAATACGAACTGCTTCCGGCCCTGATCGAGGCGGGCCTGATCGACCGCATCGACCGCCTGCAGATCCAGTTCCATCTCTTCTCACCGGATCTGAAAGCACAAAGGGACGAGATCCGTTCTCATCTCGAACTCACTCACAGATGCGACTGGAACTACCCGTTCGTGTGGGAGGAGTGGCGCCTTAAACCTTCGTCAGGCCATTGATTTGAAATAGTAATCGGACGCCGCAGTTTGCAGCGGCGTCCGATCCGGCCGTATCAGCCTTCCTGCGACGGCATCAGCCCTTCATCGCGGGCAGCCGTGATTTCGTCGGCGTCGAGCATGCCATCGGCATTGGTATCCATCTCGGCGAATGCATCCGCGTCGATCTCTGCGTGAACGGCCTGCACTTCCTCCAGCGTCAGCATGCCGTCGCCATTGGCGTCCGCGGCTTCCGTGGTGGCCCATGCTGCGGAACCGACGAGGGCTGCGGTTGCGGCGGCGAGGGTGAAGCGAGTGAATGTCATCGGATTACTCCAGTGTTGAGGGTTTGTCTGTCCGGACGAGAATGAGATGGCACCGCTCTCGCGATTTGAATAGAGCATTTTTGCAAGACAAAACGCCTTGAGCCAAGTTCAGCCTATGGATGCTTTGCACATGCGCAAAACAACGCCCGCAATGGTTGTGCAGCCTGAAAGCGGCAGATCTTGGCGCGAGTGTCTTTCGCAAATCGGCAAGACGCTGCCTGAATCCCTGTTCGCACCCGTCGGCGGGACCCCGCGCACGAAAAAAAGGGGGCCGTTCGACCCCCTTAACCAGTCTCGCCGTCCAGGCTCCCTCGTTGACTGCCCGTGTTTTCTGCCTGCGGCCTGGACGCCGCATGGGACGAGCGCACCCGCCCCGTGTGAGGATGGGAGGAACCGATAGTCCGTTCCCACCCTATTCGTCGGGGCCGGTCACCCGAGAGAATTCCCGGCCCCTGCGCGCCATCGCCGGCGCGGTTGTTCAGCTACATCCGCTGGTCGCCCCGCAGGTGTTGCATTTCATGCAGGTACCGTTGCGCACCAGCGTGTAGTTTCCGCATTCGCCGCACGGATCGCCCTCGTAGCCCTGCATTCGTGCCTTGGTGCGGGCGTCCATCGACGTGGTTGCGGCGGATATGGTCGTCGTCGAGGTCGAGACGGACACCTCGGGCACAAGTGTTTCCAGCGCGCTGGAGGCATCGATACCGCCCTGAAGCACCACCAGATCCTGCGGCAGACGCTTGCGCAGGTAGCCGGTCGAGCTGATCTGCTTGAGCACTTCCAGCGATTTCGACGCGGCGCTGTCGCTCACCTCGCTGACATTCGACACGCCTTCTTCTTCGCCGCGGCCGATATCGTCGAATGTCGCGCCTTCGGGTTTCACATGCGCCAGGTCCGTCCGGTCGAGGTAGGAGACCGCCAGTTCCCGGAAGATGTAGTCGAGGATCGAGGTCGCGTTCTTGATCGAGTCGTTGCCCTGAACCATCCCGGCCGGTTCGAACTTGGTGAAGGTGAAGGCATCCACGAACTCTTCGAGCGGTACGCCATATTGCAGGCCCACCGAGACCGCGATGGCGAAATTGTTCATCATCGCGCGGAAGCCGGCACCTTCCTTGTGCATGTCGATGAAGATCTCGCCAAGGCTGCCATCCTTGTACTCGCCGGTCCGCAGATAGACCTTGTGCCCGCCGACGATGGCCTTTTGCGTATAACCCTTGCGCCGTTCCGGCAGCTTCTCGCGATGCGAGCGGATCAGTTCCTTGACCACCACTTTCTCGATGACCTTTTCGGCCAGTACGGCGGCCTTTTCCTGGACCGATCCGCTTTCCAGAACCTCGGCGGCTTCGTCGTCATCCTCGACCAGTGCAGCGGCCAGCGGCTGGCTCAGCTTCGACCCGTCGCGGTAGAGCGCGTTGGCCTTGACGCCCAGCGACCAGCTGAGTTCATAGGCCTTCTGGCAATCTTCGATCGTGGCCGAATTCGGCATGTTGATCGTCTTGGAGATGGCACCCGAGATGAAGCTTTGCGCCGCCGCCATCATGCGAATGTGGCTGTCGACCGACAGGAACCGCTTGCCCTTTTTCCCGCAGGGATTGGCGCAATCGAAGATCGCGTAATGCTCCTCCTTCAGGTGCGGCGCGCCTTCCAGCGTCATGGTTCCGCAGACATGGTCATTGGCCGCGTCGATATCCTGCTTCGAAAAGCCCAGATGCCGCAGCAGGTCAAAGGTCGGGTCGTTCAGCTTTTCCTGCGGAATGCCCAGAACCTGAGTGCAGAACTCCTCGCCCAGCGTCCACTGGTTGAAGACGAAGCGGATGTCAAAGGCCGATCCCAGTGCTGCGTCTACCTTGGCGAGTTCGTTCGGGCCAAATCCGTGACCGGTCAACGAGGTATGGTTGACCCCCGGCGCATTGCCGATGGTGCCATGACCCACGGCGTAAGACACGATCTCTTCGATCTGGGCCGAGGTATAGCCGAGGTTTTCCAGCGCCGCCGGAACCGAGCGATTGATGATCTTGAAGTAGCCGCCACCTGCGAGCTTCTTGAACTTCACCAGCGCGAAATCGGGCTCAATCCCGGTGGTGTCGCAATCCATCACAAGGCCGATTGTGCCGGTGGGCGCGATCACGGTTGCCTGCGCGTTGCGATATCCGTTCTTCTCGCCCAGCCGCAGCGCCTCGTCCCATGCGCTCTTGGCGAGGTCGACAAGATGCGTGTCGGGGCAATTTTCGTGGTCGAGCGGCACAGGCTTGACCGCCAGTTGCTCATACCCGTCGGTTTCGGCATGCGCTGCGCGGCGATGGTTACGGATGACGCGCTGCATATGCGTGGCGTTGCGCTCGTAACCGGCAAACGGTCCCAGTTCGCCGGCGACTTCGGCCGAGGTGGCGTAGGCCACGCCCGTCATGATCGAGGTCAGCGCACCGCATAGCGCCCGTCCCTCATCCGAGTCATAGCCATAGCCCATGTTCATCAGCAGCCCGCCGATATTGGCATAGCCCAGGCCCAATGTGCGGAAATCATAGGACAGTTGCGCGATTTCCTTGGACGGGAACTGCGCCATCGTCACGCTGATCTCCAGCGTCAGGGTCCACAGCCGGGTGGCATGCATGTAATCCTCGGCCTGAAACTTCCCGTCCTTGAGGAAGGTCAGCAGGTTCATCGAGGCCAGGTTACAGGCGGTGTCGTCGAGGAACATGTATTCCGAGCAGGGATTCGAGCCACGAATCTCGCCATCCTCGGGGCAGGTATGCCACTCGTTCACCGTGTCGTGGAACTGGATGCCAGGATCGGCACAGGCCCAGGCGGCGTGCCCGACCTTTTCCCATAGATCGCGTGCTTTCACGGTCTTGGCGACCTGTCCGTCGACGCGGTTGATTAACTGCCAGTCGGCATCCTTCTCGACCGCATGCAGGAACGCGTTGGTCACGCGGATGGAGTTGTTGGAGTTCTGGCCCGAAACCGAGCTGTAGGCCTCCGAGTCCCAATCGGTGTCATATGTCGGGAACTCGATGCTGGTGTGGCCCTGCTTGGCATAATCCAGCACGCGTTTGATGTAGGTTTCGGGGATTGCCACCTTCTTGGCTTCGCGAACCGCCTTTTTCAGAGCGTCGTTGACGGCCGGGTCATAGGCATCGGCCTCGGCACCGTCCCAAGAGCGGATGGCCTCGAAAATGCCGTTCAGCATCTTCTCGTGCATCTTCGATCCGGCAACGATCGAGGCCACCTTCTGCTCTTCGAGAACCTTCCACTGGATGAAGGCTTCGATGTCGGGGTGATCTGCATCGACGATCACCATCTTCGCTGCTCGACGGGTGGTCCCGCCTGATTTGATCGCACCGGCGGCGCGATCACCGATTTTAAGAAAGCCCATCAGGCCAGAGGATTTGCCACCGCCGGACAGGGGCTCTCCCTCGCCGCGCAGATGGCTGAAATTGGTGCCGGTGCCCGAGCCATACTTGAACAGCCGCGCCTCGCGCACCCAGAGGTCCATGATGCCGCCTTCGTTCACCAGGTCGTCCTGCACGCCCTGGATGAAGCATGCATGCGGCTGGGGATGCTCGTAAGCCGATTTCGACTTGGTGAGCTTGCCGGTCTTGTAATCGACATAGTGGTGGCCCTGCGCGGGTCCGTCGATGCCATAGGCCCAGTGCAGGCCGGTATTGAACCATTGGGGCGAGTTCGGCGCGGCGCGCTGCGTGGCGAGCATGTAGCGCATCTCGTCATAATAGGCGCGCGCATCTTCCTCGGTCGAGAAATAGCCGCCCTTCCAGCCCCAATAGGCCCAGGCGCCGGCGAGGCGGTCAAAGACCTGCTTGGACGAGGTTTCGCCGCCCATCTCGGCCTCCTCGTCCGGCACGCTGCGCCACAGAAACTCGGGCACGTCCTTTTCGCGGACTTTCTTCAGGCGGCTGGGCACACCCGCCTTGCGGAAATACTTCTGCGCGATGACATCGCTTGCGACCTGGCTCCACGAGGCAGGCACTTCGATCTCTTCGAGCCGGAAAACGATGGTCCCGTCCGGATTGCGAATCTCCGAGGTCGCCGAAACGAACTCCAGTTCCGCATAGGCGTCCTGCCCTGCCTTCGTGAATTTGCGGTCGATCTTCATGTTGCGCTGCCCCTGCGTCTGTCCTGGTCGTTGACCCCGGAAGGATCGTTCATGATGCGAGTGCCCTCGCGGGCCGTGTTGGAGACAGCGGAGCTGTGCGCAGCCGAGGCCGCACCCTGCCCATCTTGATGGTTTCCTCGAAACTTTTTGCCTTCCCCAACCGCGCCGTTAGAAACCTGATCGTATCTACCAGATTTAGTATCGGCGCATCCGGCCCACACAATCTGGCGTATCCCGGCCAAGGAGGTCAACGGAATTTTTACCCCCCTGCGCGACTCTTTTTTGTTGACCAATGGCAAGCGGTGGTTGCGCTCTCCGGCGGCTCCGATTCCTCCACATGCAATCCCCAGAGCAGCCCACCGGGAGCGAGGAAAAGGTTAACGCCTTTTCCTTTGTTTTCAGCAGGCTTTAGCACGGGTTTCGAAAATCCATACACCCCTGGTGGGTTCATCCCCAGCGTTGCGTGGACCCGTCATTACCCGGGGAATCGGCGATGTCGGTCGGCCACTTCGACCGTTCAGACCTGTCGCCATCGCAATGTCGGAAAGCGCTCTGTCGGCCCAGACGATCAAGACAAGTGTGGGAGTTGCGCCACAATATCTTGTGTCAGAACCGAAGCGGCCCCACGAATCCATCCGCGCGGACAGATCCGCGCTTTGGCGAAAAAACCGATGGAAGAAGATGGTCGGGGCGGCGAGATTCGAACTCACGACCCCCTGTACCCAAAACAGGTGCGCTACCAGACTGCGCCACGCCCCGGACCGTGCGCCTTCCTAGCGACCGCAATCCGATTTGAAAAGCCCTAACAGGGCCAAGCAGCCGGTCCGTCGGAAAAAACTGGATGGCGCAGTTCCGCGCCCACGGTCAAACTATAGCGTCGCGCCAATCCGCCGTTGATTTCGAGCACCGCGAAAACGGAATCGCCACCCTCGATCTGGGTCTCGTCATGGGGAATCGCTTCGTGGTGGATATGCCGCACGACTCCGGTCCGGTCGACGAACAGCATGTCGAGCGGGATCAGCGTGTTCTTCATCCAGAACGTCACTGCGCGGGGACGGTCGAAGACGAACAGCATTCCCGACTGGCGCGGCAGGTCTTCGACGAACATCAGGCCGCGCGACCGCTCGCGCGGGGTATCGGCAACATCGACGGTAAAGTTGAGCACCGTCTCGCCGTCTCGGATGGTCACCGTTTCGGGCGAGCACTCCGCCTGCGCGACCCCCGCCGTGAACAACAGGACAAGGGCGATCGACAACAGGCGCATTGCGGCTCTCCTCAGCTGGTTTGCGCGGCCTCCCAGGGCAGAACCTGTACCGCCATGCGTCCCCGTTTACCGTCGATCACGCGGATCGCCAAGGCTTCGCCAGGTTGCAGGTCGGCAAGGCCCGACAGGCGCAGCACTTCGATATGCAGGAAAACATCTTCGTCGCGCCCGAACACATTGGCGAACCCGAACCCCTTGCCCTTGTCGAACCATTTGACACGGGCAGGCTCCAACGGCGCGGCCTCGATCTGGGCCGGCTCCAGCTCGGCGAAATCGGCCAACGCCGCAGTGTCCCCGCGCTCGGGCGGGTCGATCGTCAACACCTCGACGGCCTGCGCTCCGCGCTCGGTCCGGTTCACGACGATCTCGATCCCGGCGCCGTCGGCGACCGAGCTCTGACCGAAGTTGCGCAGCACGTTCACGTGCAGCAGGATGTCCTCTCCCCCGCTATCGGCAATGACAAAGCCATAGCCCTTGGCGGGGTCGAACCATTTTACGTGTCCCTTAACACGGTTCATCGCGGTCAGATCTTTCGGCACTGTGTCACAATCACGCTATTAGGCTGCGTTTCAGGCCTCCTGATGTGCAGTATTTTGCAGGCAGAGTTCAAGCTTTAAAAAACGATTGTTTCCAACAGCTTGCATTTCACGTGACGTGAATGTCAGGGATTCAGCCGCTCGATCCGCCAGTTTTCCGCAGCCGAACCGCGCCGCCAGACGAACCTGTCATGCAGGCGGAACGCACCGTCGGCCCAGAATTCGATTTCAACCGGCGTGATGCGGAACCCGCCCCAGAACGGCGGTCGTGAGGGGTTGGGACCCTGTTGCGCCGTGACCTTGGCCACCTCGGCCATCAGTGTCGTGCGGCTGTCGAGAGGGCGCGACTGAGCCGAAGCCCAAGCTCCGAGACGGCTCTTGAGTGACCGCGACTTGTAATAGGCATCCGCCTGCGGCCCTTCTTCACGGGTCACCGTTCCGCGCACGCGAATCTGACGGCGCAGCGATTTCCAGTGCATGACGAAAGCCGCCTTGCCGGCTGCCTCGATCTCGCGGCCCTTCGCGCTTTCGTAATTCGTATAGAATACGAATGCCGCGTCCTCGATCTCCTTGAGCAGCACCATACGCACGTTCGGCAAACCGGACGGGTCCACCGTGGCCATTGCGATCGCGTTTGGATCGTTGGGCTCGGTCTTTTCGGCCTCGGCCAGCCATGTACGTGCAATTGCAAAAGGATCGTCGCCGGCAAAAATGCCGCTGCGGTCTGTCATGTCCCGTCCCTCGTGAGTGTGCGCTGTGAACCCTAGGCCGCACCCTGCGCCTCGGCAAGAGCAGCAGGCTTGATGCGCATGGGTCAATCGCATAAACCACGACGATACAACGCGACGACAGGCGGAGATCCGAACATGTCTAATCAGTTGATGGCCGGAAAACGGGGCCTCATCATGGGGCTGGCCAACGACAAATCCATCGCCTGGGGAATCGCCAAATCCCTGACCGAGGCCGGGGCTGAACTTGCCTTTTCCTACCAGGGCGACGCGCTCAAGAAACGGGTCGACCCGCTGGCCGAAAAACTGGGCAGCAAGATCGTCCTGCCATGCGACGTGGCCGACGAGGAGTCGATCGACGCCTTGTTCGCCGCTCTCGAAAAGGAATGGGGCAAGCTCGACTTCGTCGTGCACGCCATCGGCTTTTCCGACAAGACCGAACTGCGCGGGCGCTATGTCGATACCAGCCGTGCGAATTTCAAACTCACCATGGACATCTCGGTCTATTCCTTCACCGCCGTCATGCAGCGCGCGGAAAAGATGATGCCCGATGGCGGCAGCGCCGTGACGCTCACCTATTATGGCGCCGAGCAGGTGATTCCGCATTATAACGTCATGGGCGTTGCCAAGGCGGCGCTCGAGGCCAGCGTGATGTATCTCGCCGAGGATCTGGGCAAAAAGAACATCCGCGTGAACGCCATTTCGGCTGGTCCGCTCAAGACCTTGGCGGCCAGCGGCATCGGTGACTTCCGCTATATAATGAAGTGGAACGAGTTGAACTCGCCCCTGCGCCGCAACGTGACGACCGAGGATGTCGGCCGCTCGGCGCTCTACCTTCTGAGCGATCTCAGCTCGGGTGTGACCGGAGAGAACCTGCATGTCGATTCCGGCTATCATATCGTGGGCATGAAAGCGGTCGACGCACCCGATATCGAAAAGGGTTGAACCATGAGCGGCAACGAAACCGGGCGCCTGCCCCATGAAAAAGGGTTCCACATCAGCTGGGACCAGATTCATCGTGACGCCCGGGCGCTTGCCTGGCGGCTGGACGGCCAGGGCCCTGACGATGGAGGGTGGCGCGCGGTCGTCGCCATCACGCGGGGTGGCATGGCGCCCGCAATGATCGTCAGCCGCGAACTGGACATCCGCACCGTCGATACGATCAGCGTGAAATCCTACCACCATCAGGCGCAGGGCGTGGCCGAAGTGCTCAAGGCTCCGAATGCCGAACTGATGGGCGACGGCACCGGGATTCTCATCGTCGACGACCTCGTCGACAGTGGCAAGACACTGGATCTCGTGCGGCAGATGTATCCCAAGGCGCATTTCGCGACGGTCTACGCCAAGCCCAAGGGCCGGCCCATGGTTGATACCTTCATAACCGAGGTCAGCCAGGACACCTGGATCTTCTTCCCCTGGGACATGGCCCTGCAATATGTCGAGCCCTATCGCGGTACCGACTGAACAACGGGTCAGCATCGCGCGCGGCCGACCGCCCACACCAGGATCGAGCGCGCCGCAGGCGCACAATCTGATAGTTCCGGCACAAGGATGCCCGCGATGAATCTCACGCGCACCGCCACCACTTTCGCTCCTCCGGTCATGGAGGCGCGCCGCTGGCTTGAGGGCGTCACATTCACGCCCGAGCGGCCACTCATCAATGTCAGCCAGGCCGCGCCGGTCGATCCGCCGCCCGAGGCAATGCGCCGCGCGATGGCGGATTTCACCATGTCGCAGGACGCCGCGCATCTCTACGGTCCGGTCCTCGGCAATTCCGATCTGCGTGCCGAACTCGCGGCGCAGATATCGGCGCATTACGACGCGAATGTAGTGGCGGAGCAGGTTGCGATCACCTCGGGCTGCAACCAGGCCTTTGCCGCGGCGATCAGTGCCATCACCGGCGAAGAGGATGAAGTTATCCTGCCAACGCCTTGGTATTTCAATCATAAAATGTGGCTCGACATGGCGGGCGTTTCGGCGGTGCCGCTTGCCACCGGGCCGGATCTTCTGCCAGATCCCGACGCGGCACGCGCGTTGATCACGGACCGGACGCGTGCGATCGCGCTGGTGACGCCGAACAATCCGGGCGGTGTCGAATACCCCGCCGCGCTGGTGCGCGCATTCCTCGATCTCGCCCGCGAGACCGGCATCCGCCTGATCGTGGACGAGACCTATCGCGACTTCGACAGCCGCAGCGGCGCCCCCCATGACCTGTTCCAACAACCCGGCTGGGATGACACGCTGATCCACCTCTATTCCTTCTCCAAGGCCTATCGCCTGACCGGCCACCGCGTCGGCGCCATCGCCACCTCGCCGGCGTTGCTGGCCGAGATCGAGAAGTTCCTCGACACGGTAGCGATCTGCCCCGGCCAGATCGGACAATTCGCAGCCCTGTGGGGGATGCAGAACCTGTCGCAATGGCTGGCCGGCGAGCGGGACGAGATCCTCGACCGCCGCGCCGCGATTACCGAGGGCATGCCGGCACTCGAAGCAAAGGGGTGGGAGTTGCTCGGGCTGGGCGCCTATTTCGCCTATTTCCGGCACCCTTTCGACATTCCCTCGGATGAGCTGGCGCGCCGGTTGGTGCCCGAGGCTGGCATCCTTCTGCTGCCCGGCACGATGTTCGTGCCCGATGGCGATGCACGTGGCGCGCGCGAGGTTCGGGTTGCCTTTGCCAATCTTGATCGCGCCGGGATCGAAACGCTGTTCCGGCGGCTCGAAAACCTCTCCTTCTGAACTTGCCCCCTGTCCGCGCGCAGCGTAGACAGGGCGCCGATAAAACACCCGGTCCGAGATGAATGCGGGCCGAAGGCAAGGGGGCATCATGGCCGCACGCGTCAACGCACTTTCGAAAACCTTCGTCTGGATCCTGATGGGTCTATTGATGCTGGGGCTTGCTGGGTTCGGTGCGGTCAACCTATCGGGAACCGTCCGCACCGTGGCCGAGGTGGGCGACGAGACGGTCTCGGTCGATGCCTATGCGCGCGAATTGCAACGCGAGATCCGCGCCGTCGAAGCCCAGATCGGAGAGCCGTTGCCGATGACCCGCGCTCGCGAGCTCGGACTCGACCGGATCGCCCTGTCCCGGCTGATCGCGCTCGCCTCGCTCGACAACGAAGTCCGGCAGCTAGGCGTCTCCGTCGGTGACGAGAACCTCCAGCGCGAGATCGTCTCCATTCCGGCCTTCCAGGGCACGAACGGCCAGTTCGACCGCGAATCCTATCGCTTCCAGCTGGAACAGGCGGGTATCTCGGAAACCGAGTTCGAAGAGGATCTGCGCAAGGAATCCGCCCGGACCCTCATCCAGGCTGCCGTGATGGATGGGGTGCGCATGCCCTCGACCCTGTCGGACACATTGGCGGAATTCGTGGGCGCGCGCCGCAGCTTTACCATGGCGACGGTCACGGCCGAACAGCTCGAAGAGCCGATCACAGCCCCGACAGACGCCGAGGTTGCGGCGTTCTACGAAGAGAACACGGATCGGTTCATGCTGCCGCAGACAAAGCGCATCACCTACGCGCTGCTGTCGCCCGCGATGCTGATCGACGAGGTGGAACTTGACGAAGAGTCGGTACGCCGCCTTTACGAACAGCGCGAAGCCGAGTTCAACCAGCCCGCCCGCCGCCTTGTCGAGCGTCTCGTGTTTGCCGATCAGGACGCTGCCGAAAGTGCCAAGGCCCAGCTCGAGGTTGGCGGCTCCAGCTTTGAGCAGCTGGTCGAAAACCGAGGCCTCAACCTTTCGGATATCGACATGGGCGATATGACGGCACGCGATCTCGGCGACGCCGCAGAAGGTGTCTTTGCCGCCGAAGTCGGCGAGGTGGTCGGCCCCCTGCCCTCCGATCTCGGTCCGGCGCTATACCGCGTGAATGGTGTGCTGGCCGAACAGATCACCGAGTTCGAGCAGGTCGCCGACGAGCTGCGTGACGAGCTTGCCGCCGAACGGGCCCGCCGCCTGATCGAGGCGCGCGCCGAGGACATCAACGACCTTCTGGCCGGTGGTGCCACGCTGGAGGATCTGGCCAAGGAAACCTCGATGGAGCTGGGACAGGTCGACTGGACAGAGGACAGCTCGGATGGGGTCACCGCCTATGCCGAGTTCCGCAGCGCCGCCGAGGCCGTCACGCTTGACGACTTCCCCGAGGTCGATTTCCTCGAGGACGGTTCGATCTTTGCAATCCGGCTGGACGAGGAGCTGGAACCGCGGCCCGAACCGCTCGAAACGGCGCGCGACACCGTTGCCGCCACGCTCGAAGCGCAGCGCCTCAGCGATGCGCTCGTGGACCGCGCAGAGACACTGCGAAGCACGCTCGCCGAAACCGGTGATTTCAACGAGACCGGCCTGCCCGTTCAGGTCGAGAACGCCCTGACGCGCAGCGCCTTTCTGGATGGCGTCCCGCAAGGGTTCATGGCCGAGATCTTCGAGATGGAAGAGGGTGAGCTGCGTGTGATCCCTGCCCCCGGCCTCGCGTTGATCGTCAGGCTCGACGAGGTGCTGCCGCCGGCGGAAACCGACGAGTTGCAACAGATGCGCCAGGCGCTGGATGTACAGCTGGGCCAGGCGCTGGCACAGAACCTCTTCGACATTTATGCCCGCACCGCGCAAAGCCGCGCGCAGCCCATGCTCGACCAGCAGGCGCTGAACGCGGTTCAGTCGAACTTCTGACAAAGGACCGACATGGCGCTCGTCCCCGATTTCGAAAGCTTCGCCCGCGCCTACGAGGCGGGCGAGAACCAGGTGGTCTATTCCCGGCTGGCCGCCGATCTCGATACACCCGTCTCGCTGATGCTGAAGCTTACCGGCGCACAGACCGATGCCTTCATGCTGGAATCGGTCACTGGCGGCGAGGTGCGCGGACGGTATTCCATCATCGGGATGAAACCCGACCTGATCTGGCGGTGCGACGGCAAGACCTCTTCGCTCAACCGCGCCGCGCGGTTCGACCCCGACGCATTCGAGCCCCAGACCGGCGACCCGATGGACAACCTGCGCGCGCTGCTGGCCGAAAGCCGCATCGCCCTGCCCCAGGATCTGCCACAGGCCGCCGCCGGTCTCTTCGGCTATCTCGGCTATGACATGGTGCGCCTTGTCGAACAGCTGCCCAACGTGAATCCTGACCCGCTCGGCCTGCCTGACGCACTCATGCTGCGCCCGTCGGTCGTGGCCGTGCTCGACGGCGTCAAGGGAGAGGTCACGGTGGTTTCGCCTGCGTGGGTCAGCGACGGGCAGTCGGCCCGCGCCGCCTATGCCCAAGCGGCCGAGCGGGTCATGGACGCGGTGCGCGACCTCGAGCGCGCGTTGCCCGGCGAAAGCCGCGGCCTCGGCGATGCGGCCGAAGTAGCCGAGCCTGTGTCGAATTTCACCAAACAGGGCTACATGGAAGCGGTCGAGAAGGCCAAGGATTACATCCGCGCAGGCGACATTTTTCAGGTGGTTCCCGCGCAGCGATGGACTCAGGACTTTCCGCTGCCGCCATTCGCGCTCTACCGCTCGTTGCGGCGCACCAACCCGTCGCCCTTCATGTTCTATTTCAACTTCGGCGGATTCCAGATCGTGGGCGCCAGCCCCGAGATCCTCGTGCGTGTCTTCGGGCGCGAGGTCACGATTCGTCCGATCGCCGGGACCCGTCCGCGCGGCGCGACCCCCGAAGAGGATCGCGCGAACGAGGCCGACCTTCTGGCCGATAAAAAGGAATTGGCCGAGCACCTCATGCTGCTCGACCTCGGCCGCAACGATACCGGGCGCGTATCCAAAATCGGCACGGTACGGCCCACCGAGCAGTTCATCATCGAGCGCTACAGCCACGTCATGCACATCGTCTCAAACGTCGTGGGCGAACTGGCCGAGGACAAGGACGCGCTTGACGCCTTTTTCGCCGGGATGCCGGCGGGCACCGTATCGGGCGCGCCCAAGGTCCGCGCGATGGAAATCATCGACGAGCTGGAACCGGAAAAGCGCGGCGTTTATGGCGGCGGTGTCGGCTACTTCAGCGCGGGCGGCGACATGGACATGTGCATCGCTTTGCGCACCGCCATCGTCAAGGATCACAAGCTGTACATCCAGGCAGGCGGCGGCGTCGTCTATGACAGCGACCCCGAGGCCGAATACATGGAAACCGTGCACAAATCGAACGCGATCCGTCGGGCCGCGGCGGATGCGGCCCGCTTCACTGGCGACGGCAACCGGTAACGTCACCCACTCTTGGGCTCGGCAAATCCGTGCAGGGCGCCTTGCGCGCCTTACTCCGCGTTGCTGTCCCGCGTCAGGACCGCCGAGATCGGGGCCAGTGCCACGCGGCTTGCCCGGTCCTGCAATCCCCAGAGCAACAGCGCCGAGATCGTGTCGGGCCGCACGCGTCCCAGCATGATCACCGCCCCCTCCTGCCCGGCGCGGAACGCGGCCTGGTCCAGGAAACGGCGCATGATGGTCGGCGTCTGGCCCGCACCGTCGAAATCGCGGAAGACCACCGCGGCAGGCACGCCATCGCGGGCGGCCAGCTTTTGCACGGTATTGAGCCCGCTATCCTGCGTCACCAGCCCGCGCCCCGTACCCGAGGCGATATCCGTCACCTGGTCCGACAGAGCCCGGTTGCCCTGAAACCCGCTGCCTGTTCCTTCGACAAGGGCCACCGTTTCGGGAAGTCGGTCCAGCCAGACGGCCAGCGCGGTTTCGGCGTCCTGTGGCGTGGCGGCAGCGGGCAGATCGGTCAGCAGCGCCACCTCGAAACCGGCGGCGCGGTGACGCGTCATCTTCTCGGCGGCGGCAGGATCCTCGGGATCGATGGCGAATGTCAGCGGATAGGGAAAATCGGCCAAAGCTTCGGCGCCCAGGGACTCCGGGTCATCGATCAGCAGGATCGACATGAGAGGTTTGTCTTCGGGATTCTCGAAGGGCGCGGCATGGGCGTCGATGGGTTTCACCTCGGGGTCACGCAGGATTTCCGGGGCGCGCCCCCTCTCCGTCAGCGGCACGACCGGCGTCCCGATACTGGGGCTGGTGGTGGCCGGGCTGTCATCGCCAACCTGTGGCAACGCCGCCATGCGCGGTGCATCGGTTGCGGCCTCGGGCGCAGGTGCGTCCCCAACGGCCACTTCCTCCTCTACCGGTGCGGGCGCGGGTTCTTGGGCCGGGCTGGTATCCACTTCGGGCTGCGACTCGGCCTGTGGCACGCTGGCAGCCGCTGCCTCTTCCTGTGTAACGGCGGTATCGGGCGACGACCCGATTGCCGGTCCGGTCTCCTCGGTGCTGGGTGCCGCGAAGCCGCTGCCGGCCTGCGGTTCACCGGGGGCTGCGGGCAAGCGTGGCTGCGATGTCTCGACTTCGGGCCGCGCCTCGCCCTCGGGCGTGTCCGGAACGGCCGCAGGCGCTTGTGGCGCGACGGGCGCATCGGTCTCGACCGCTATCTCGGCGCCCTGCCCCTCGGCCGGACGGTCAAGCGCACCGGTCGCCGGACCCACGCGCGGCTTGTCGGCCGGCGAGGTATCGGCCCCCTCGAGCGCAGCGAGGCTGTCGCTGGTGTCGCCCTCGCGATCGGGGGCGCGCGGTGCAAGCTCGACAAGGTCGGCGTCGCGACCGGCACCGCTCAGGTCGGCCGCACCGTCGCGTTGCGGTTCCGGCGCCTCGGCCTCGGGCGTGTCGCTGCCAACTTCCGGCGCCGGCGGCGGCGGCGATGTCAGAGAAAAGAACACGCCCGCGCCCGCGACGACCACAAGCCCTGCAAGCACGCCGCCCAGAAATCCGCCCATCGCCTTTTGCCTCTCGCTGTCCATTCGGTTTTTTTGTTGTTAATAGCCTGTCCGCCACACCCGCGACGCAGCCCTCGGGACGTCCCCTTGACGCTGCCGCGCAAGCCTGAACAAGTATGGCCCTGACTATATACCTTCCCGTGGCCACGCGCCACCAGCCCGAAATGCCGGATGGACCCGAGGCGCCGCGATGCTGCTGCTGATAGATAACTACGATTCCTTCACCTATAACCTCGTGCACTACCTGGGCGAACTGGGTGCCGAGATGGAGGTGCACAGAAACGACGCGCTGAGCGTTGAACAGGCGATGGCCCTGCATCCCGCTGGCATCCTGCTCAGCCCGGGCCCCTGTGATCCGGACCAGGCCGGGATCTGCCTTGACCTGACTCATGCCGCAGCCGAGGCACGCATCCCTGTGCTGGGTGTGTGCCTTGGGCACCAGACCATCGGCCAGGCCTTTGGCGGTAAGGTCGTGCGCTGCCACGAGATCGTGCACGGCAAGATGGGCCAGATGCATCACCACGGCAAAGGCGTCTTTGCCGGTCTGCCATCGCCTTTCGAGGCAACGCGCTATCATTCGCTGATCGTCGACCGCGAGAGCCTGCCGGAATGCCTCGAAATCACCGCCGAGCTCGAGGATGGGACGATAATGGGCCTTCAGCACCGCGAGCTTCCGATTCACGGGGTTCAGTTCCACCCCGAATCCATCGCTTCCCAGCACGGCCATGACCTGCTCAAGAACTTCCTGTCCGAATTGAAGGTGCCCGCATGAGCGACCGTCTCAAGCCCCTGATCGGCACCGCAGCCGACCGATCCCTGACGCGGGACGAGGCGGAGGCCGCCTTTTCCATCCTCTTTGCGGGTGAAGCCACGCCCAGCCAGATCGGCGGGCTGCTGATGGCCCTGCGAACGCGCGGCGAAACGGTCGACGAATACGCCGCCGCCGCGGGCGTCATGCGGGCGAAATGCAACAAAGTCCGCGCACCCGAGGGCGCGATGGATATCGTCGGAACCGGTGGCGATGGCAAGGGTACGCTCAACATCTCGACCGCGACCGCCTTTGTGGTCGCGGGCGCAGGTGTGCCAGTGGCCAAGCACGGCAACCGCAATCTCAGCTCGAAATCGGGTGCCGCCGACGCGTTGGGCCAGATGGGAATCAACGTGATGATCGGCGCGCAAGAGGTTGAAAAGGTTCTTGAACAGGTCGGCATCTGCTTCATGATGGCACCGATGCATCACCCTGCGACCGCCCATGTGATGCCCACCCGGCAGGAACTGGGCACGCGCACGATCTTCAACATCCTCGGCCCGTTGACCAACCCCGCCGGCGTCAAACGGCAGCTGTCCGGGGCATTCAGCCGCGATCTGATCCGCCCGATGGCCGAAACGCTGGGTCTTCTTGGTTCGGACCGGGCATGGCTGGTGCATGGTTCGGACGGCACGGACGAGCTGTCCATTGCAGGGCTCAGCTGGGTTGCCGCGCTCGAGGATGGAACGGTGAAGGAAGTCGAACTGCATCCCGAGGATGCCGGCCTTCCGGTCCACCCGTTCGAGGACATCCTTGGCGGCACGCCAGCCCAGAACGCCGATGCGCTGCGTGCGCTGCTTGACGGTGCGCCCTCGGCCTATCGCGACGCCGTGCTGCTCAACTCTGCCGCGGCGCTTGTCGTGGCCGAGGCTGCCGCCGACCTGCGCGAAGGCGTGGCCATGGCCTCCGAAAGCATCGACAGCGGCAAGGCCCGCGACAAGATCACAACTCTCGCCCGCATTACACAAGGCTTCGCATGACCGACACCATCCTCGACAAGATCAAGGCCTACAAGCTCGAAGAAGTCGCAGCCGACAAGGCCGCCAAGCCGCTGGACGAGGTCGAGGCCGAGGCCCGCGCCGCCGACCCGGTGCGCCCATTCGGCAAGGCGCTGCTTCAGGCCCAGAAACAGGGCTACGGCCTGATCACCGAAATCAAGAAGGCCAGCCCGTCCAAGGGTCTCATCCGCGAGGATTTCGATCCGGCCACCCTCGCCCAGGCCTATGAGGCTGGCGGCGCGACCTGCCTGTCGGTCCTGACCGACGCGCCCAGTTTCCAGGGCGACAAGAGCTTCCTGACAGAGGCGCGCGCGGCCTGCTCGCTGCCGGTCCTGCGCAAGGATTTCATGTATGACCCCTACCAGGTGGTCGAGGCGCGCGCTCTGGGCGCCGACTGCATCCTGATTATCCTCGCCTCGGTCAGCGATGAGCAGGCCGCCGAACTGGAACAGACCGCCTTTGACTGGGACATGGACGTTCTGATCGAGGTGCATGACCAAGAAGAGGTCAACCGCGCGGAATCCCTGAAAAGCCCTCTGATCGGCATCAACAACCGCGATCTGCGCAGCTTCGAGACCTCACTCGACGTCACGCGCAGACTGTCCCGCATGGTACCGCATGATCGCAACCTGATCTCCGAAAGCGGCCTGAATACGCCGCAGGATCTGGCCGACCTCGCCCGGTACGGCGCGCGCTGCTTTCTGATCGGCGAGGCCCTGATGCGCCAGCCCGACGTGACCGAGGCGACCCGCAAGATCCTCGAAAACCCGCTCGTTCCGGGCATCATGTGAGGTCACGATGGCACTGACCCATTTCGACGCCAAGGGCGACGCCCACATGGTCGATGTCTCGGACAAGCCGGTAACATCCCGCGTGGCCGTGGCCGAAGGGTATGTCCGCATGGCGGCCGAGACCTTCGCGCTGATTTCCGAGGGGCGCGCCAAGAAGGGCGATGTCCTCGCCGTGGCGCGGCTTGCGGGCATCATGGGCGCCAAGAAAACACCGGACCTCATTCCGCTTTGCCATCCGCTGCCGGTTACCAAGGTCGCCGTCGAACTGACGCTAGACCCCGACCTGCCCGGCGTGCGGATCGAGGCGACCGTCAAGACCACCGGGCAGACCGGGGTCGAAATGGAGGCGCTCACCGCCGTCTCAACCGCTGCTCTTACCGTCTATGACATGGTCAAGGCCGCCGACAAGGCGATGGAAATCGGCGGCATCCGCGTCACCCTGAAGGATGGCGGCAAATCAGGCCGGTACGAGGCGACATGATCTCGGTCGAGGAGGCCCGCGCCAAGCTCTACGATCTGGCCACGCCTGTCGGGGTCGAGACGGTGCCGCTGGCACAGGCGGCGGGGCGCATTCTGGCACAGGACGTCTCGGCAACCCGTGACCAGCCGCCCTTTGCGGCCTCCTCCATGGATGGCTACGCGGTCAAACGCGCCGAGGTAGAGCTTCACGCCATGTTCAAACTGGTGGGCGAATCCGCGGCGGGCCATGGCTTCGCCGGTCGTGTCGGTCCCGGTCAGGCGGTGCGGATCTTCACCGGCGCGCCGGTTCCCGAAGGCGCCGATTTCGTCGTCATCCAGGAGGATGTGACCGCCAGGGGCAACCTGATCACCATAACCGATGACCCCGGCGACAAGGATAACATCCGCCCCGCTGGCGGCGATTTCAGAGCTGGGGACACGATCGGCGCGCCGCGTCGCCTGCGCCCCGCCGATATCGCCCTGCTCGCCGCTATGAACATCCCGGCCGTCCCCGTTTCGCGCCGCCCGCAAGTCGCGCTGATCTCGACCGGCGACGAACTGGTGATGCCCGGCGGCGAACCTGGCCCGGACCAGATCATCGCGTCCAACACGTTCGGCCTCAAGGCGCTGTTCGATGCAGAAGGGGCACAGACCCGCATCCTGCCCATCGCCCGCGACCGCGTCAGCTCGCTCGAAACCGCGCTCAACCTTGCGCGCGGCGCCGATCTGGTGATCACGATTGGCGGCGCCTCGGTTGGCGATCACGATCTCGTGGCGCAGGTGGCCGAAGGATTGGGCATGGACCGCGCTTTTTACAAGGTGCGGATGCGGCCGGGAAAGCCGCTCATGGCGGGCCACCTTGCCGGCGCCAGCATGGTCGGCCTACCCGGAAACCCCGTATCTTCAATGGTTTGCGGCCATATTTTCATTCTTCCCATGTTGCGCCGCATGATGGGCTTCGTCCCCGCCGACCCGCAACTCAAGGAGGGGCAGCTTGCCGAGCCGCTGTCCGCGAACGGCCCGCGCGAGCACTACATGCGCGCCTGCATCGGTTCTGGTGGATTGACCGCGTTTCCCAGCCAGGACAGCTCGCTCTTGACCGTGCTGGCCGATGCCGATGCCTTGATCCTGCGCCCGCCAAACGACCCCCCGCGTGACGCGGGAGACACGGTTTTCTACCTACCGTTGTAGCTGTCCGCGCATGGCGTTGACACAAAACAGGAACATGCGTAGAACAAATGTAAACGCATGGGACGGTAAGGTGCTGAAATGCTGACGAAGAAACAGCTCGATTTGCTGGAATTCATTCACAAGCGGTTGCAGGCGGACGGTGTGCCGCCCAGTTTCGACGAGATGAAGGTCGCGCTCGACCTGCGCTCCAAATCCGGCATCCACCGTCTGATCACGGCGCTAGAGGAGCGGGGTTTCATTCGCCGCCTCGCCCACCGAGCGCGCGCCATCGAAATCCTCAAACTGCCCGAGAGCCTTGGCGGTGAAGCCGGAACCGGGGTGCAGCCGCGCATCATCGACGGGGATCGCCCGGATAGTCCTGCCGGCGGCCGTCCCGCCAATGCCGGGCCGGTCACGATCGACGCGCTGGAACTGCCGGTGATGGGCCGCATCGCTGCCGGTGTGCCGATCGAGGCGATCAGCCATGCTTCCCGCCAGGTGGCCGTGCCCGGCACGATGGTGTCCAGCCAGGGCGAGCATTATGCGCTCGAGGTCAAGGGCGACTCGATGATCGAGGTCGGGATCAACGATGGCGACATCGTCGTGATCCGTGAAACCGATGTTGCCGACAATGGCGATATCGTCGTGGCACTGGTCGAAGATCAGGAAGCGACCCTGAAAAAGTATTATCGCCGCGGCGGCTCAATTGCGCTCGAGGCCGCGAACCCCGCCTACGAAACCCGCGTCTACCCCGAGGACAAGGTCCGCATCCAGGGGCGGCTGGTCGGGCTGATCCGCACCTACTGATCCCGCTTTTCCCGCGGGCTCCACAGGCGCGTGCCACCCTGCGCACGCGCCGTGACCCAGCCCTTGTCGACCAGTGCAAAACTGCCCCGCCCGTCAAGGGCATTGGGGTCCAGCACGTCGCAATCCCCTCCCAACGACAGCGGGATCGACGCGACAACCAGCTGGCCTCGCTTGCAGTGGGTCAGCCCGCGCGCCGCTCGTTTTCCCTGGACATGGACGATTTCCATGCCCGCCACCGTGATCTTCGCTATACCGTCATCAATCATCGGCCAACGCGCGGCCGCGCGCGGCTGATCGGCGGTATCGCCGTCATTCTCCAGCCAGACACCGGCGACAAACCCGCTGCCGCGCGCCTTGCTCAGCGCCCGCCCCTCCTCGGTCATCACACCTACAAGAGCGCCATTTTCCGCGATCAGGACGCTTGGCCGTTCCGCCTGCGGCCACAAGGTCAGGGCAGCGACCACAGGCGCCAGTCCGATCCAGCGCAGCCGACCCCGCCACAACATGACCCAGAGCGCCCCCAGCGCCAGGACCGGCAAAATCCACGCATCCGGCGCAACCACATGGCTCTGCGCTCCGTCCAGCCCGGCCACCACATCTGCAACGCCGAGGATCCAGCGCAGGCCCAGCCCCATGATCTCGAGTCCGATCCAATCGAACCCGATGGGCGCCAGCACCGCCGCCAGAACCGCCGCCGGGATGACCATCGACCCCATCAGCGGCACGGAAAGCAGGTTCGCGAACAGCCCGAAATGCGACAGCGTATTGAAATGGGCCGCCCCTATCGGCGCCGTCGCAAGCCCCGCCACGGCCGAGGAGATCACCAACCCGAAGACCGCACCGCGCCAACCATGGCTGACCCGCCATTCGGCATCCCGCATCGCGCCGAACACAGCCACCAGCGCCGTTGTCGCGGCAAAGGACATCTGGAAACCGGGACTCAACAGCGCCTCGGGCCGCAGAACCAGCACCACCAGCGCGGCGACTGCGACCGCCCGCATCGAGATGGCGCGCCGGTCGACCAGGACGGCGCACAGCATCACCGACACCATGACAAAGGCCCGCTCCGTCGCGATATTGCCACCCGAGAGCGCCAGGTACCCCGCAGCGACGATCAACGCTCCTACCGCGGCAAGCTTCCGGACCGGCAAACGCAAGGCCAGTGTCGGAAACAAGGAAAACCCGATCCTCAAAGCGGCAAAGACGAAACCCGTCAGCAGCCCCATGTGCAACCCCGAGATCGCCAGCAAATGCGCCAGGTTGCTTGCCCTCAACGCCTCCAGCGCCGCCTGTCCCACACCGCTGCGATCACCGGTGGTCACGGCCGCCGCGAAACCGCCGACATCCCCCGGCAGGATGCTGCGAATCCGTTCCGACGCCGAAATGCGCAGCGAGAACACGCGCAGACCACCCTCCGGTATTGCGGCTGTCAGGACCGGGACGCGGGTATATCCGACCGCGCCGATCGATTTGAACCACGCGTAGCGACGAAAGTCGAAGCCGCCCGGCTCCACCGGTCCTTGCGGCGGTGACAGATGCGCGGTGGTCATCACCCGCTCACCCGGGACCAGGCGCGCCTCGGGTCCGTGCAGGGAAAGACGCACCCGGCGCGGAACCTTCTCGGGCGACAGATCTCCCATGCGCACCCGGTCAAGTGTGACGCGCAACGCGTCCGACGCGGACCGGTCCAGCGCCACGACGCGGCCCTCGACCGGGCCATAATAGCGAAAGCCCAGAACCGGCCCGCCAACCCGGTGCGCCCGTTCCGCCGCGAGGACGAACCCGAAACCCATCAACGCGAGCGCCCAGAGCAAAGGCGAAAACGCCCCCGGCCAGCGCAGCGCCGCTCCTGCCCCCAGACCCGCGGCCAGCCCCAAGCCGCACAGCGCACCCATGTCCGGTTCCTGCCGGAGCGCGAAGTACACCCCGATCCCCAGCGAGAGGAAAACCGGCGCCCAAGGAAACAGGTATCCCCGCTGGGCCAGAAGGCCGGTCCCGATCCGCGCCACAAGCTGCATGGTTGCCCCGGTTCCCCGGCCTCTGTAGACAGGCGCCAAACGTAGAACGCTCACCCTTTCCAAAAGGTAAATCCACGCAATGCCCGACCAGGTCGTCACCCGTTTCGCGCCTTCGCCCACCGGCTTCCTGCATATCGGCGGCGCGCGCACTGCGCTGTTCAACTGGCTGTACGCCCGTGGGCGCGGCGGCAAGTTCCTGCTCCGGATCGAGGATACGGACCGTGAACGCTCCACGCCCGAGGCGACGGCGGCCATTCTTCAGGGCATGGGCTGGCTTGGTCTCGACCATGACGGCGAGGTCATCTCGCAATTCGAACGCGCCCCTCGCCATGCCGAGGTCGCCCGCCAGTTGCTGGACGAAGGCAAGGCTTACAAATGTTTCTCGACGCAGGAGGAAATCGCCGCCTTCCGCGAAGAAGCGCGCGCCGCCGGGCGCAGCACGCTGTTCCGCTCACCATGGCGCGACGCCGATCCCGCCAGCCACCCGGACGCGCCCCATGTGATCCGTATCAAGGCCCCGATCGAGGGGGAAACGGTGATCCGCGACCAGGTGCAGGGTGACGTGCGCATCCGCAACGACCAGCTTGACGACATGATCCTGCTGCGCTCTGACGGCACGCCGGTCTACATGCTGGCGGTGGTGGTCGACGATCACGACATGGGCGTGACCCACGTGATCCGCGGCGACGATCACCTGAACAACGCAGCACGGCAGATGCTTATCTATAACGCGATGGGGTGGGAAGTACCGGTCTGGGCGCATATCCCTTTGATCCACGGCCCCGATGGCAAGAAACTCTCCAAGCGTCACGGCGCGCTTGGCGCCCAGGAATACCAGGCGATGGGCTACCCGGCCGCCGGCATGCGCAATTACCTTGCGCGGTTGGGCTGGAGCCATGGCGATGACGAGTTCTTTACCGACGCGCAGGCGCAGGAGTGGTTCGACCTTGACGGGATCGGCCGCAGCCCTGCCCGTTTCGACCTCAAGAAGCTCGAGAATCTCTGCGGTCAGCACATCGCCGTTAGCGATGACGCCGCGCTGCGGCACGAAATCGGGGCTTACTGCGCCGCGGCTGGCCTGCCCGCGCTCACGTCACGGCAAGGTGACGATCTGGAGCGTGCGATGTATTGCCTCAAGGATCGGGCACGAACCTTCCCGGAACTCCTTGAAAAGGCTCACTTCGTGCTGACGGAACGACCGATTGAACCCGACGACAAGGCCGCCAAGGCCCTCGCTTCGGTATCCGATGGTATACTGGGCGAATTGACGCCGCAGTTGCAAACTGCTAGCTGGACGCGACAGGATCTCGAAGAGACTCTGAACGCGTTCGCCGAGGCGAAGGATACCAAGTTCGGCAAGCTGGCAGGCCCCTTGCGGGCGGCCCTTGCCGGACGTGCGGTCACGCCGTCGGTCTTCGACATGATGCTGGTGCTGGGGCGCGAAGAAAGCCTCGCCCGGCTGGCTGAGGCAGCAGGCCGCCCGGTTTCATGATCGGGTCATGCCGCCTGGATAAGACCCGCCCTGCGCCCCGCGCGCAGGCACTGCCCGCACGGTTCCGGATGCACCACGCTCCCCGTGCCCGAAAGAGGAAGGGACATAAATGACTGATAGCAAGAAATCAGCCACGCTGACCGTGGATGGCGATTCATACGAGCTGCCTATTTTCTCGCCCACCGCCGGCCCGGACGTGATCGACATCCGCAAGCTCTATGGCACCGCGGGCGTGTTCACCTACGATCCCGGCTTCACCTCGACGGCAAGCTGCGACAGCACCATCACCTTCATCGACGGTGAAAAGGGCGAGCTTCTGCACCGTGGCTACCCGATCGACCAGCTGGCGTCGAAGTCCCACTTCCTCGAAGTCTGCTTCCTGCTGCTCTACGGTCACCTGCCCAACGGTGCCGAGCTTGAGGATTTCGAAACCCGTGTGACCCATCACACCATGCTGCACGAACAGATGCAGTATTTCTTCCGCGGATTCCGCCGTGACGCGCACCCGATGGCCATCATGGTCGGTGTCGTCGGCGCCATGTCGGCCTTCTACCACGACTCGACCGATATCAATGACGAATGGCAGCGCGAGGTCGCCTCGATCCGCCTGATCGCCAAGATGCCGACCATCGCGGCCTGGGCCTACAAATATTCGATCGGCCAGCCCTTCGTCTATCCGCGCAACGATCTCGACTATGCGTCGAACTTCCTGCGGATGTGCTTTGCCGTTCCCGCCGAGGAATACGAGGTCAACCCGATCCTGTCGCGCGCGATGGACCGGATCTTTACCCTGCATGCCGATCACGAGCAGAACGCCTCGACATCGACGGTGCGTCTGGCCTCGTCCTCGGGCGCCAACCCCTTCGCCTGTATCGCGGCCGGCATCGCCTGCCTCTGGGGGCCCGCACATGGCGGCGCCAACCAGGCCTGCCTCGAGATGCTCGAAGAGATCGGTAGCGTCGACCGCATTCCGGAGTTCATCGCCCGCGCCAAGGACAAGAACGATCCGTTCCGCCTGATGGGCTTTGGCCACCGCGTCTACAAGAACTTCGACCCGCGCGCCAAGGTCATGAAGCAGTCGGCCGACGAGGTTCTGGATCTGCTGGGGATCGAGGACAATCCGAAACTGCAGGTCGCCAAGGCGCTGGAAAAGCAGGCGCTCGAGGATCCGTATTTCGCCGACAAGAAGCTGTTCCCGAACGTCGATTTCTACTCGGGCATCATCCTCGAGGCGATGGGCTTCCCGACCTCGATGTTCACCCCGATCTTCGCCCTGTCGCGGACCGTCGGCTGGGTCAGCCAGTGGAAAGAGATGATCGCGGACCCGCAGAACAAGATCGGCCGTCCCCGCCAGCTCTATCTCGGCGAGACCATGCGCGATTACGTCGACATCGAGGACCGCTAAGGCGACTCGGTCTTCTCAGGAAGACTGCGAACAGACCCCGACCGATTGGCCGGGGTCTTAACATTTCGGCGTGGCCGATGGGGATTGTTTCACTTCTGGAAACTCTCACGCGCCATCCATCCTGTCCGCCCCGCGCGACCTGCGAAACGCTGCCGCAGGATTTTCTAAAATTTTCAAAGCCTTCTCCGCAAACCTGTTCCTGCGCATCCCAAAAACCGCTCTCGCGCTCTGGCGGGTCCATGCGTCAGGGCCAAGACTGTGCTACGCTCGCCCGGTACCCGTACACGGGCCTGCGGTTCGATGCGTCCTGACATGCTGTCCCATTGCTGTCTCCATCGTCCCGGCCCACGGCGGATTGAGTGGGGGAAGACAGATGTTACCGATTTACTTGCTCGGCTTGCTGGGCGCTCTGGCCGTTTACGGCGTCTACGAACTCGGCGTTTCAGATGGCGAGGACAACGTGTCCGGCAGTTCATCCGAAACCGAAGATGATATGGACATGACCGAGGACACCGATGGCGAGGGCAGCTCGCCCATGGATTTCATCGGCAATGACACCGTCGAGGGCGATGAGACCGACGAAACCATCGACACCGCCGAAGGCGATGACGATGTCCTTGCTGCGGGCGGCGATGACACGGTCATGGCGGGCGAAGGTGACGACATCGTCGCAGGCGGCGAAGGCGATGACAGCCTGTCGGGCGAAGAGGGTATCGACCTGATGCTCGGCAACGAGGGCGACGACAGCATGGATGGTGGCGCCGATACCGACTGGGTCGAGGCGAACGAAGGCGATGACAGTGTCTCGGGCGGCGATGGAAACGACATCGTCATCGGCAGCGAAGGCGCCGATACGCTCGACGGTGGCGATGGTGACGACCGGCTCTATTCCGGCGACTACCTTCCGCGCAGCCTGACGCTCGACGAGCTGACCGCAACCCGTGCCAGCCTTCAGGCCGGTGACCCGCTGACCCTCCCCGCTGGGCTCTCGCCCGAAATCACCGGCGACGAACAGGCGGACGAGGTCAATGGCGGCGCGGGCGACGACGTGCTGTTCCTCGCCGGTCTCGATCAGGCGACCGGTGGCGAGGGCGCGGATGAATTCGTCCTGCTCGGCAATGGAACCGAGGTCGTTATGATCAATGATTACGACGATGGCGAAGACGCGCTAGTCTACGTTTATGACGCGGGCGAAGACGAGCCGGTGCTCGACCTGACCGACAATGGCGACGGCACCCAGACGCTGACCGCCAATGGCGAACCCGCGGCCGTCGTGGCGGCGGCATCGGTCAGCCTCGACAACGTCATGCTTGTCCAGCGCGGGACCGAGAACGCCTACCAGGTCTGAGGTCAGAACAGCGATAGCTGATCGCCCGGACGGGGCGGCACAGCGAACAGGTCGCAGCGCAGCGGGGCAGACCCGCTGCCCAGACCAAGCTGTGAACAGGCCCGCGCAAAACGCCGGGCGGTCAGGTCGGCGAACACCCCCTCGCCGCGCATCCGGTGTCCCCATTTGGGGTCGTAATCCCGCCCTCCATGCATCTCGCGCAGCCGCGCCATCACCTTGGCGGCGCGGCCCGGTGCATGCTCGGTCAGCCATTCCTGCCACAGCCCGGACACCTCGCGTGGCAGGCGCAGCATGATCCAGCTTGCCGCATCCACCCCCGCGTCGGCCCCCGCGGCAAGGATCGCCTCCATCTCCATGTCGGTCAGTCCCGGCACGACCGGCGAGACCATCAACCTTACCGGGATGCCCGCATCCACCAGCCGCCGGATCGCCGCCAGCCGGCGCGCGGGCGACGGCGCGCGCGGCTCCATCCGCCGCGCCAGATCGGGGTCCAGCGTCGTGACCGACAGACCCACCCGCACCAGCCCCCTTTCAGCCATAGGCGCCAGGATGTCGATATCACGCTCGACCATCGCCCCCTTGGTCACGATGGCCACCGGGTGGTTGAAAGCGGCCAGAACCTCCAGGCAGGCCCGCATGATGCCCCGGTCCCGCTCGATCGGCTGATAGGGGTCGGTATTGGTGCCGATGGCAATCGGGGCAACCTTGTAACGCCGCGCGCTCAACTCGCGGGCCAGGACATCGGCGGCATTCGGGCGCGCCACCAGCCGGGTTTCGAAATCAAGCCCGGGCGACAGGCCCAGATAGGCATGGCTCGGCCGCGCGAAGCAGTAGACGCAGCCATGCTCGCATCCGCGATAGGGATTGATCGACCGGTCAAAGGGCAGGTCCGGCGACCGGTTGTAGGTGATGATGCTGCGGGCCACTTCCTCCCGCACCTCCGTCATCAGTCGCACCTCCTCCTCGGGCAGATCCCAACCGTCATCGACCGCGTCACGCGCCAAGTCGAACCGCCCCGCCGCGTTGCTCAGCGCGCCGCGTGCGCGCGGCCGCTCCTGCCTGATTGCCGGTTTCGTCTCCATGACGGACACACTAGAACATACAGGGAACACGCGCAATCCATCCCGCCGCGCCACCACCGGCGGAACATGCGCGAAACCCAAGATCATGCTGCGGATTTCTCATTACACATCCGCGCGTTTTCCCCCTATAGGTCGGTTGCAGCCGAGTCTGTGTCGCAATCGACGCAGTCGAAACCGGACGTTCGCGCAAAGAAGGGACGACCGGCCCTGACGGGACAAACCCCGCCAAGAATCTGAGGAAAAGCGCCAATGTCGGAAGAAGAAGACATCATCCTGTCCGAGTTGAACGACGAAGAACTCGTCGAACAGATGTTCGACGACCTCTACGACGGCCTCAAGGAAGAGATCGAAGAAGGCGTCAACATCCTGCTCGAACGCGGCTGGGCGCCCTATGACATCCTGACCAAGGCGCTGGTCGGCGGCATGACGATCGTCGGCGCCGATTTCCGCGACGGCATCCTCTTCGTGCCCGAGGTTCTGCTCGCCGCCAACGCGATGAAGGGCGGCATGGCCATCCTCAAGCCGCTCCTGGCCGAAACCGGCGCTCCCCGCGTCGGCAAGATGGTCATCGGCACCGTCAAGGGCGACATCCACGACATCGGCAAGAACCTCGTCTCCATGATGATGGAAGGCGCGGGCTTCGAGGTGGTCGACCTCGGCATCAACAACCCGGTCGAGAATTATCTCGAGGCGCTCGAAAGCGAACAGCCCGACATTCTCGGCATGTCCGCCCTGCTCACCACCACCATGCCCTACATGAAGGTCGTGATCGACACGCTGGTCGAACAGGGGCTGCGCGACGAGTATATCGTCCTCGTCGGCGGCGCGCCGCTGAACGAGGAATTCGGCAAGGCCATCGGCGCGGATGCCTATTGCCGGGATGCGGCTGTCGCGGTGGAAACCGCCAAGCAGTTCGTCTCGCGCAAGCACAACCAGATGGCCACCTGACAAGGGCCGCGGCGCGGTCGCCCCGACCGCGCCCCACCAATCCCGGGAGAACGGTGCATCATGACCGACCCCGCACCTCCCGATGACCAGAGCCTCACCACCAGCGGCACGACCATCTCCGACGGGCGCGGCCGCATCCTGCTGATCGCCTGCGGCGCCCTTGCGCGCGAAATCCTAGACCTGCGCACCCGCAACGGCTGGACGCATATCGACCTGCGCTGCCTGCCCGCGATCCTCCATAACCACCCCGAACGGATACCTGCCGCCGTCGAAGAGATCGTGACCCGTCACCGTGCCGAATATGACGCGATCCATGTGGTCTATGCCGATTGCGGCACGGGCGGCCTGTTGGAACAGGCCTGCGAACGGCTCGGCGTCGACATGGTGCGCGGGCCGCATTGCTATTCCTTCTTCGAGGGAAACGACCTCTTCGCCTCCCGCGCCGAGGATGAAACGACGGCCTTCTACCTCACCGATTTCCTCGCCCGGCAATTCGACGCCTTTGTCTGGAAACCGCTCGGCCTCGACCGTCACCCGCAGCTGCGCGAGATGTATTTCGGCAATTACGAGAAACTCGTCTACCTCGCCCAGACGGACGATCCGGCCCTGACCGCACGCGCCCGCGACTGTGCAGACAAGCTGGGTCTGGCCTTCGAACGGCGCGCCACCGCCTATGGCGATCTAGAGACCACCCTCACCAGCTGGGCGCGCGTGACCTCGCCCCGGTAAAAGGTTCAGGCGTTTTCCGCGGCGACAAGCCGGATGCGCTCGATCATCGCGCGCAGCCCGTTCGACCGTTGCGCCGACAGGTGATCGTTCAGCCCAAGCCGGCCGAACTCGGCCCGCGCATCGACCTTGAGCACCTCGCCCACCGGCAGCCCGTTGTAAAGCTTGCGCAGAACCGCGATCAGCCCGCGCACGATCATCGCGTCGCTATCGCCGTCGAACCGGAACACGCCATTCTCGATCTTGGGATGCAGCCAGACTTGGCTGGCGCAGCCATCGACCTTTGTCGCGGGCACCTTCAGCGCCTCGTCCAGCGGGTCCATCGCCTTGCCCTGCTCGATCACGTGGCGATAGCGGTCTTCCCAGTCGTCGAGAAACTCGAAATCCTCTACGATTTCCTCAAAGGCAGGGCTGGCCATTGCTGTCTCCGTTTCATCTGCGTGCCGTCGTCCCGTGACCTATGCCGCACCCGCCCCCCTGTCCAGTGCGCAAGCGCCTTTTCAACCGCGTCTTGATGCGCTAACCCGAGGCAAGGACACAAGGAACGGATACGGGCAGGACACCATGCGCATTGCTTTCACGGGTCTACTGATGGCGACATTCGCGCTTTCGTCCTGCGGTGGCTGGAGCGACTCGCGGGTCAACCCGTCGAACTGGTTCGGCGGCAGCAGCGAGGTTCCCGTGGACACAGTTCCCGTCTCGGCCGAAACGAACCCGCTCATCCCGCAGAGCACCGGCACCAACCTCCTCCGCCGCCCCGAAGCCGAAGACCGCTCGCAGCCGATCATGAATGTCACCGAGCTGGAAGTGGCGCAAACACCCTCGGGCGCCATCATCCGCGCCACCGGCGTGGCCCTGCGCCAGGGCGCGTTCAATGCCGAATTGCGGCTCGACCCGACCGCGGCAGAAGGCACGCTCGCCTACACGTTCCGCGTCGTCTACCCCGAGGACCCGACCCCGCAGGGCACCCAGAACAGTCGCACGATCCGGGCCGCCGTCACCCTTTCGCGGCAGAGCCTTGCGGGAATTTCCACGATCCGCGTCTCCGGCGCACAGAACGCGCGCGAAACGCGCCGCCGCTAAAGCAACACGACGGCGACGTTCTGCCCCTTGGCGGCCAACGCGATCTTGCCCTCGCACAGCCGCATCGCGTCCTCACCGAACACCTCGTAGCGCCAGCCCGACAGCGCTGGCACATCGCGTTCCCCTGCGGCGATCATGTCCAGGTCCGCGCTCGATGCGATCAGCTTGGCGGCCACGCCCGCGCTCTCGGTCTTGGATTTCAGCAGCACGCGCAGCAGGTCCGCCAGCGCCGGGTTCACCTGCAACTTGTCGCGCCGCGTATCGGGCCGGGGCATCTTGTCCGGCGGGCATTCGATTCCGCGCGTCACAGCTTCCAGGATCCCTTCGGCAATCGCCCCCTTGCGTGCCTCGCGCAACAGCAGGCGCGACCCGCCCAGATCGGCGGGTGTCCGTGGCTTGGTCGAGGCCAGCTCGATCAGCGCGTCATCCTTGAACACCCGGTTGCGCGGCACGTTGTTCTCTTGCGCATAGCTCTCGCGGAACTGCGCCAGCTCGCGCACGACGGCAAGGAACTTGGCCGAATTGGTCCGCGTCTTGATCCGCTTCCACGCCTCTTCGGGCCGGATGTCATAGGTCTCCGGATTCGTCAGGACCCGCAACTCCTCGGCCAGCCAATGCGACCGGCCGGATTTCTCCAGTTCCGCCGCAAGATATTCGTAGATCTGGCGCAGATGCGTGACATCGGCCAGCGCATAAGTCTTCTGCGCATCCGTCAGCGGCCGGCGCGACCAGTCAGTAAAGCGGGACGTCTTGTCGAGGCCGGTCTTGCAGATCTTGCGCACCAGCGTCTCATAGCCGACCTGCTCGCCAAAGCCGCAGACCATCGCCGCGACCTGCGTGTCGAAAAGCGGCTTGGGAAACAGCCCGGCCTCGACCCAGAAGATCTCGAGGTCCTGCCGCGCGGCGTGGAACACCTTGACGACGCTTTCATCGCGGAACAGGCCATAAAGCGGATCCAGCGACAGGCCGTCCGCCAGCGGATCGACCAGCACGGCCGAGTCTTCGCCGCCGCCGGGATGGGCGATCTGGATCAGGCAGAGTTTCGAATAATAGGTCCGCTCGCGTAGGAATTCGGTATCCACGGTCACGTAGGGATGATGCGCGGCGGCCTCGCAGAATGCGGCCAGCTCGTCGGTCTTGGTGATTGTTTTCATATGGGCGATTGCGTCTTGCTCTTGTTCTTGCTTGTCATGGCGCCCGGCGTTTGCCGCAGGTCGTCACTGTCCGTTCCGCAACCATAGGCCGAAGGCCGCCGACAAGTAAATCACCCGCCCCAAGAAAGCCCGCGGGGTTACCCCAAGTGCACAGGATCCCGCCGCCCCTCGGCGAACCGTCGCAGCACGGCCGGGTACAGGTGGTGTTCCTGTTCCAGAACCCGCGCCGCCAACGCCTCAGGCGTGTCCCCCGCCTTCACCGGCACCCGCGCTTGTCCAAGGATCGGTCCGTCATCCAGCACCGCGGTCACCTCATGCACGGTGCAACCATGCTCGGCATCGCCTGCCGCCAGCGCGCGGGAATGGGTATGCAGGCCGGGGTACTTCGGCAAGAGAGAGGGGTGAATGTTCAGCATCCGGCCCTGAAAGCGCGAGACGAATTCGCCCGTCAGAACCCGCATGAACCCGGCAAGGCAGACAATGTCGGGCTGCGCCTCTTCGAGCGGTTTCAACAGTTCCGCCTCGAACGCCGCCCTGTCGCCCTTGAAGGGCCGGTGATCCACCGCCGCCACCGGCACGCCGCGCGCCGCAGCCTTGGCCAGCCCGCCCGCGGCCGGATCGTTCGACAGAACAAGGCAGGGTCGCGCCGGATGGTCGCCCACCATGCTGTCCAGCAGGGCCAGCATGTTCGACCCGCCGCCCGAGATCAGGATGGCAACGCGCTTGTGGCTCACGCCAATGCGCCCGCGTAGCGAACACCCTCGCCCGCAGCGACATGGCCAAGGCGATGAACCGTCTCGCCCTCACCTTCCAGCAGCGCGGTCAACGCCTCGGCCTGATCGGCGGCGCAAACCACAACCATGCCGATCCCGCAATTAAAGGTCTTGAGCATCTCGGCCTCGGCGATGCCGCCCACCTGCGCCATCCAGGCAAAGACCGGCGGCAGCGTCCACGCGCCAAGATCGATCTCGGCCCCCAGCCCTTCGGGCAACACGCGGGGCAGGTTCTCGGTCAGACCGCCGCCGGTGATATGGGCCAGCCCATGCACGCCACCCGCGCGAATCGCGGACAGGACCGGGCGCACATAAAGCCGCGTGGGCGCCAGCAGCGCCTCGCCCACCTGCCCCTCGCCGAACGGGCTGGCATCGTCCCAGCCAAGGCCCGCGTGCTCGACCAGCCGGCGGACCAGCGAATAGCCGTTGGAATGCAGCCCGTCCGAGGCCAGCCCAAGCAGCACGTCACCCTCGCCCACGCCATCGGGCAGCGCCGTACCACGCTCCATCGCGCCCACGGCAAAGCCTGCAAGGTCGAAATCGCCCGGCGGGTACATGCCCGGCATCTCGGCCGTCTCGCCACCGATCAGCGCGCAGCCCGACGCCGCGCAGCCATCGGCGATTCCCTCGACGATCCGTGCGGCCACGTCCGTCTCCAGCTTGCCCGTCGCGAAATAGTCGAGGAAGAAAAGCGGCTCGGCCCCCTGGCAGACAAGGTCGTTCACGCACATCGCCACAAGGTCCACGCCCACGCCGTCGACAAGCCCGGTGTCGATCGCGATGCGAAGCTTGGTTCCGACACCGTCGGTTGCAGCGACCAGGATCGGGTCGCTATACCCTGCGCCCTTCAGGTCGAACAGCGCGCCGAACCCGCCCAGCCCGCTCATCACGCCTGCACGGTCGGTGCGCTTGGCCGCCGGCTTGATCCGGTCCACCAGCGCATTTCCCGCGTCAATATCGACCCCTGCCTCGGCATAGGTCATGCCGTTCTTGCCCGATGTCCCCGATGTCATGGATCGCCCACCTCTCTGTCGCTCCCGCGCGGGTTAGTGCATCGCGCGCGCGCATGCAACGGTCAGGCTTGACGCGGGCGCGCACCGTGATAGGCAGAGGACGCCGCCGGGTCCACCGGCCGGCCTCTCCTGGGGGATTAGCTCAATTGGTTAGAGCAGAGCGCTCATAACGCTTTGGTTGGGGGTTCAAGTCCCTCATCCCCTAGGACGACAGTTTTCGAAATTGTGTTGGAACATCGCGCCGCACAGGCCGTTTTGCCCGCGAATGGCAAAAGGAAACCCGATGTCCACGATAACGACAAAGAACCCCGCAACCGGCGAGACGCTGGAAACCTATCAGCAGATGACCGAAGCCGAGGCGACCGGAAAGGTCGAGGCCTGCCACGCGGCTTTCCTCGACTGGCGCAAGCTGTCGCATGACGAACGCGGCGCGCATCTGCGCAACATCGCCGCCAAGCTGCGCGACAGTGCAGATGAATTGGCTCAGCTGATGACGCGCGAGACCGGCAAGCTCTACAAGGATGGCCTGACCGAGGTCGAGCTTTGCGCGCAGATCTTCGAATATTCCGCCGACCAGGGTCCCAAGGCTCTGGCCGACGAGGAGCGCACCCACGGCCCCAAGGGCAAGCGCGGCATTGTCACCTATCAGCCCATCGGTGTGATCTACTCGATCCAACCCTGGAACTTCCCCCTCTACCAGCCTATCCGCGTGCTGGCGGCCAACCTGATGGCGGGCAATGGCTGCGTGCTGAAACATGCCGAGATCTGCACCGGCTCCGCCCTGCGCCTGCGTGAGCTTTGCGTCGAGGCCGGCCTGCCCGAGGACATCTTTCAGGTCATCGTCATCGACCATGACACCAGCGACAAGCTGATCGAGCATCCCAAGGTGCGCGGCGTCACCATGACCGGCAGCGACGGCGCAGGCCGCCATATCGGCGCCAAGGCCGCTGCCGCGCTGAAAAAGACCGTGCTAGAGCTGGGCTCCAACGACGCCTATCTGGTGCTCAGCGACGCCGATATCGAAACGGCCGTCAAATTCTCGACCATGGGACGGCTCTACAACAATGGCCAGACCTGCGTTTCGGCCAAGCGGTTCATCGTCACCGACGCCGTCTACGACACCTTCGTCGAGGCCTTCGTGAACCAGATGGACAAGATCGCTTTGGGCGACCCCATGGACCAGGACACCAAGCTCGGGCCGCTCTCCAGTCAGGACCAGTTCGACACGGTTGCAGAACAGGTCAAAGAGAGCCTCGCCGCAGGCGCAACCCTCCTGTGCGGCGGCGATGCGCCCGACAAGCCCGGCGCATGGTATCCCGCGACCGTGCTAGGCGATGTGAAGCCCGGCATGCCCGCCTATGACGACGAGATCTTCGGCCCCGTCGCATCCGTCATCCGGGCCCGCAACGACGAAGAGGCGATGCGCCTCGCGAATGACAGCCGCTACGGCCTCGGCGGCGGCATCTTCTCGCAGAACGAAGAGCGCGCGATCGAACTGGCCCGCGCCGAATTCGACACCGGCATGGTGCGCATCAACTCTTTCGGCGCGGCCGATCCCAACATGCCCTTCGGCGGCGTCAAGGATTCCGGCTATGGCCGCGAACATGGCGGGTTCGGCATGAAAGAATTCGTGAACGCCAAGGCGGTGTACCTGCCATGATCACGCTTCACGCCCTGCAATATTCCCGCGCCATCCGCGTGCTCTGGCTGCTGTCCGATCTGGGGCAGCCCTGCAACCGGGTGGATTACGAACGCACCTCGGGCTTTCGCGCGCCCGAGGCGCTGGCCCGCGTGCACCCTCTCGGCAAATCCCCTGTGATAGAGGACGACGGCCAGAAGATTGCCGAATCGGCCACGATCCTGCGCTATCTCGTTGCGAAATACGGCGATGACAGCCACCAGCCGGCGCGCGGCACACAGGCGTACTGGCGCCACGAATCGCTTCTGGATTATGTCGAGGCGTCCTTTGCCGAGGTGGCGCTGGCCGCGATTCTGCCCGCCTTTCAGGGTAAGGAAATCCCCGAAGAGGCACAGGCAGCGCTCGACACGCATCTGGGCTACATCGCTCAGGAAATCGGCTCCGGGCCTTTCTTCTGCGACAGCGGCCTGACGCTGGCCGATATCCAGATCTCGTACCTGCTCGCCATGCTCGACCGCATGGGTCTGCTCGACGGTCATCCGCAGGTGCAGGCCTATTGGCAACGGCTGCAAGAGCAGCCCGGCTATATCGCGGCGGTGGAACAGGCAGGGCCGATGGCCCCGCCCGCCTGACGCTCAGGCCCCGACAGAAGCCGCAAGGAGGTCGCGCGAATACGCATCGCGCGCCTCGCCCCGGCGCAGTGCCTCGACGCCCATCACTTCGACGATTCGGCCATCCTTCATCACCGCCAGCCGGTCGCACATGTGCCCGATCACCGGCAGGTCATGGCTCACCATCAAGTAAGTCAGCCCATGCTCCGCCCGAAGGTCGGTGAGAAGGTTCAGGATCTCGGCCTGCACACTCACATCCAGCGCCGAAGTCGGTTCGTCCAGCAGCACGATATCCGGCTCACCCGCCAGCGCGCGTGCAATCGCCACGCGCTGCCGCTGCCCGCCCGACAGCTGGTGCGGATAGCGGAACCGGAACCGTGACCCCAGCCCCACATCGTCCAGCAGGCGCACGACCCGCTTGTCGATATCGCCCAGCCCGTGCAGCGACAGCGTCTCGCTCAGGACCTGGTCGACCGTGTGGCGCGGGTGCAGCGAGGCGTAAGGATCCTGGAACACCATCTGCACGGTCTTGAAGAAACCCCGATCGCGCTGCGCACCCTCGATCCGTTTGCCCTCGATCTCGATCAGCCCCGACCATGTCGGCGCCAGCCCGGTGATCGCACGCAGGATGGTGGACTTGCCCGACCCGCTTTCGCCCACAAGGCCGAAACTCTCGCCGGTCGCCACTTCGAACCCGGCGCCCTGAACCGCGTCGACCCGGTCGCGTCCGTCGCCGAACCAAACGTCCAGCCCTTCGATTCGCAAGGCAACGCTCATTTGCCGCCCTCCTCTGCCGCGGTCTCGTTGGCCCAGGCCGGATCGCGCTTGAGAACCTCCAGATGCCGCCTCGGCTCGTCCAGGCGCGGCAGCGAGTTCAACAGGCCCTGCGTATAGGGATGCGTCGCCTCGTGCAGCTTGTCCGCGGCGCAGGTCTCGACGATCCGGCCCGCATACATGATGAGCACCCGGTCGCAGAACTCCGACACGAGGTTCAGGTCGTGGCTGATGAAGATCAGCCCCATCCCCCGCTCCTTCACCAGCCGGTCCATGATGCCCAGCACCTGCCGCTGCACCGAAACGTCCAGCGCCGAGGTCGGCTCGTCCGCGATCAGGATCTGCGGATCGGGGATCAGCATCATCGCGATCATGATCCGCTGGCCCATACCGCCCGACACCTCGTGCGGATAGGCGCGCAGCACCCGCTCTGGGTCGCGGATCGACACCGCCTCCAGCATCTCGATCGCCTTGCGCCGCGCCTCGGCCTTCGAGGACCGGTTGTGCAGCAGATAGGCCTCCATGATCTGGTCACCCACGCGCATCACCGGGTTCAGCGAGAACTTGGGGTCCTGCATCACCATCGAGATCCGCTCGCCGCGCACCTTGCGCATCTCGGCCTCGGACAGCTCCAGCAGGTTGCGTCCTTCCAGCCGGATGCCATCCGCCTCGACGATCCCCGGCGGCCGGATCAGCCGCAGGATCGCGCGGCCCGTCATCGACTTGCCCGATCCACTTTCACCAACGATGCCAAGCCGTTCTTTTCCCAGCGAAAACGACACGCCGCGCACCGCCTCGAACACGCCCTGACGGTTCGGAAACTTCACCCGCAGGTTTTCAACATCCAGCAAGCTCATTTGCCCTCATCCTTCGGGTCCAACACGTCGCGCAGCCCGTCGCCCAGCAGGTTGAAGGCCAGTGAAACGGTAAAGATCGCCAGCCCCGGCATCGTCGCCACCCACCAGTGATCGAGGATGAAGCGCCGCCCCTCGGAAATCATCGCACCCCATTCGGGCGACGGCGGTTGCGCCCCAAGGCCCAGGAACCCCAGACCGGCAGCGGCAAGGATGATGCCCGCCATGTCCAGCGTCACCCGCACGATCAGCGAGGAAATGCACAGCGGCCAGATATGCCGGGTGATGATCCGGATCGGCCCCGCGCCCTGCAGGCGCACCGCGCTGATGTAATCGGCCGAGCGGATGGTCAGCGTCTCGGCCCGCGCGATCCGCGCATAGGGCGGCCACGCCGTCAGCGAGATCGCCAGAACCGCGTTCTCGATCCCCGCGCCAAGCGCCGCCACGAAGGCCAGCGCCAGAACCAGCCTTGGAAAGGCTAGGAAGATATCGGTGATCCGCATCAGCACCGCGTCGACGATGCCGCCCGCATAGCCCGCGACCGTGCCCACCAGCAGCCCCGCCACCGGCGCCAGCAGCGCAACCAGCGCCACGATGTACAGCGTGATGCGCGAGCCATAGATCAGCCGGCTCAGGATGTCTCGGCCCAGGCTGTCGGTGCCCAGGATGTGCCCCGGCGTGCCCAGCGGGGCCAGACGGTTGCCAAGGTCCTGCGCAAACGGATCATGCGGCGCGATGACCGGGGCAAACAGCGCCGCCAGTACCAGCACCACGAGGATGCCCAGCCCCATCATCGCCATCGTGTTCGAGCGCAGCGTCAGCCAGCCCTTGTAAAAGCTCGCCATCCGCGCATGACGCCGCGAGGTCGGCGCATCGGTCAGCAGCCATTGGCGCAATGTCATATCGCTCATTTCGCCCTCGGATCCAGGAAACGGTAAAGAAGGTCGGACAGGATGTTGAGACAGATGAAGATCAGCCCGACGACCACCGTGCCGCCCAGAACAGCGTTCATGTCGGCACTCAGCAGCGCCGTGGTGATGTAGCTGCCGATGCCCGGCCAGGAAAAGATGATCTCGGTCAGAACCGAGCCTTCCAGCAATTGCGCATAGCTCAGCGCGATCACCGTGATCAACTGCACCCGGATGTTGCGGAACGCATGCCCCCAGACCACCGCCCGTTCCGACATGCCCTTGACGCGGGCCGTCGTGACGTATTCCGCGCTCAATTGCTCCAGCATGAAGGACCGCGTCATCCGGCTGATATAGGCCAGCGAGTAATAACCCAGGAGAGTCGCGGGCAGCACGATATGCGAAAACGCGTTGCGGAACACGCCCCACTCGCCCGCGATCGCGCTGTCGAGCAGGATCATCCCCGTCCGCGACGGCACGATATCTTCATAGAAAATGTCCAGCCGGCCCGGTCCGCCGACCCAGCCGAGAATGCCATAGAACACCAGCAGGCCCATCAGGCCCAGCCAGAAGATCGGCATCGAATAGCCCACCAGCGCCACGACACGCGCGACCTGGTCGATCCAGCTGCCGCGCCGTACGGCGGCGATCACGCCCAGCGGCACGCCCAGCACGACACCCAGGATCGTGCCCAGCGTCGCCAGCTCCAGCGTGGCGGGAAAAACGCGTGCGATATCCTCGGAAACCGGGCGGGCGGTCAGCAGCGAGTCGCCGAAATCGCCATGCAGCACGTCCCACAGGTAATAGGCGAATTGCACCAGCAGCGGCTTGTCGAGGCCCAGCTGCTCGTACACCGCGTCATAGGTTTCCTGGCTCGCCCGCTCGCCCACGATGGCCAGCACCGGGTCGATCGGCATCACGCGCCCGATCAGGAAGGTGACGAATAGCAGCCCCAGCATGGTGACGGCGACGCTGCCCAGCGTCGTCACCGTCCCCCGGAACCACGGGGAAAGAGGCGCCCTGAGGCGCCTCCGGTCTGTTTTGTCCACGTTGGCCATGCCCTTTTACTTGGTGATCGGCCAGTAGCTGACCGCGGTGGTCGCGCCGCCGAAATTCACGTTCTCGACATTGTCGCGCATCCCGGCCTGCTCGATCTGCTGGAACATCACCACGAAGGGCGAGGTCTCGCGGAACTCGGCTTGGATTTCCTGGTACATCTCGGTGCGCGTGCCGGTGTCGTTTTCAACCACGGCGGCGGCCACCTTGTCGGTCAGCCCGCCGGTATCCCAGGCGTTCCGCCAGGCCAGCAGGCCGGTGGCATTCGCCTCGTCCGAATTGTCGGGGTTGTAGGCAAAGGTGCCCGCATTGGTATGCGGATCCGGATAATCCGGGCCCCATGCGCCGATGTAGACGTCCAGCTCCCGCGCGCGGTACTCGCCCAGGATCTGCTTGGCCGTACCCACGGTGATGTCCAGCGTGATGCCGACCTGGCCCAACGCGTTCTGGAAGGACTGCGCGATCTCGATACGCTCCTGCGCCTCGCGCACGCCCGCACGGATGGTCATGCCCTCGGGAATGCCCGCCTCTTCCAGCAGCGCCTTGGCCTTCTCGATATCGAGGCTGAACGGGTTCTCGTCCACCGCACCCAGGAAGGTCTTGGGCAGGAAGTTCTGGTGGATCGTGTACTGACCGTTGAGGAAGCTGTTCTGCATCCCCTCGTAATCCACGAGGTATTTCATCGCCTGCCGCACCTCGGGCTTGGACAGCTCGGGATGCTTCTGGTTGAACGCCAGGTACATCAGACGCCCGCGAAGCTCGTCATGGATCTTGACGCCCTCTGCCTCGCGCGCACCGGCCACGTCCTCGGGGTTGAGGTCACGCGCGATGTCGATATCGCCACGCTCCAGCAGCAGACGCTGGCTTGCGCTTTCCTGCACATGACGCACGATCACCCGCTCCATCGCGGGCGCGCCAAGGTAGAAATCGGCATTGGCGGTCAGCGTCACGCTCTCGTTCGGCTTCCAGCTGGTCAGCGTGTAGGCACCCGACCCGGCCGAGTTGGTCTTGAGCCACTCGTTGCCCATGTCGCCATCGGCCTCGTTCGCCATGACCATTTCCTTGTCGACGATCGACCCGATGGTTGAGGTCAGGCAGTTCAGCACGAAAGACGTCGCATAGGGCTTGTCGGTGGTGATCGTCACCGTGTTGCCATCGGCGACGATGGTCTGTTCGACGTTCTCCTCGGTAAAGCCGAACTGCGTCAGGATGAAGGCCGGCGTCTTGTTCAGGACAACCGCGCGGCGCAGCGAAAATTCCACGTCCTCGGCCCGGATTGGGTTGCCCGAGTGAAAGCTCAGCCCCTCGCGGATGGTGAAGGTGATCGACTTGCCGTCCTCGCTGACCGTCCAGCTTTCGGCGATCTCGGGCACGTATCCCTTGTCCAGGTCCGCCGGGTCGAAATTGACCAGCTTCATGTAGACGTTGCGGATCACGTCCGATCCCGCGAACTCAAAGCTCTCGGCCGGGTCCAGCGTGGTGATGTCGTCGATCCGGTTGGCGATGACCAGCATGTTGGCCGGGGTCTCGGCCCAGACGGCCGGGGCCGCGGTAACCGCCAGCGCCAGGCCGACGGCCGCACCGTTCAGGAACTTGCTGAATGCACTCATGTTTCTTCTCTCTCCTGTTGTTGGATGTTGCGGTCCACGGGTGTCAGGCGCGCCATGTCGCCTCCAGCACCCGCAGCCAGTTCTCGTGGCACAGTTTCCGGATCAGATCGTCACCGTACCCGTGCTCTTTCATGGCCTGTTTCAGTTTCGGCAGACCCGCGACAGTGGTCAGGTCCTCCGGCACCACCGCCCCGTCATAGTCAGAGCCAAGCGCCACGCCGTCTTCGCCCAGTATCCCGATCAGGTGATCGAGATGCCGCATCACCTGCGACAATGGCACATCCGCCGCCATCCGGCCATCCTCGCGCAGGAAGGCCACGGCGAAATTCAGCCCCACCAGCCCGCGGCTTTCGGCAATCGCGGCCAGCTGCCTGTCGGTCAGGTTGCGCGAATGCGGGCAGATCGCATGGACGTTGGAATGGCTCGCCACCAGCGGGGCCGAGGATTGCCGCGCCACGTCCCAGAACCCCGCCTCGTTCAGATGCGACAGGTCCAGCATGATGCCCAGCTCGTTGCAGCGCCGCACCAGCCGCAGGCCCAGGTCGGTCAGCCCGTCGCCCGTGTCGGGCCCCGAAGGAAAGCGGAACGGAACGCCATGGCCGAAAATCGTCGGCCGGCTCCAGACCGGCCCGATGGAGCGCAGCCCCGCGGCATGGAACACGTCCAGCATGTGCAGGTCCGCGTCGATCGCCTCGGCACCCTCGATGTGAAAGATCGCGGCCATCTTTCCCGCATCCATCGCAGCGCGAATATCGGCCACTGTCCGGCAGACGACCAGCGCGCCGCGCCGCTCCATCTCCAGCAGAATCGCCACCTGCGCAACCGCAACCGGCAACGCGTCTTCCCACTCCACCGATTCGGGCAGCGGCAGGTCATAGCTCGGCTTGTCCATCTCGCTCATGCGAAAGGCACGATCCATCGGCGAGGGGACGTAGACGGCAAAAAACCCGCCGCCGAACCCGCCCGCACGCGCCTTGGGCAGGTCGATGGCCCCGTCCCGACCGGTCAGGAACCCGTCGATCTGCGCCATGCCGCCTGCGCGAAACAGTTTCGAGAGCACGTCGTTATGCCCGTCGAACACCAATGGCCCGCCGTCGTTCAACCTTACCATCCCTGTCGATTTGTCTTTGCTTGAGACCAAGTGATTTGTCTTCGCATGAGACTAATCAAAAGCGCTTCGCATTGTTTAGCCCAAATGCTATGAGTTTTTCTCATTCACCAAACCGCTCCGCAGGACCGCATGGCCAAATCCCGCACCTGGCACTCGCTCAGCGAATACAACGCCCTGCGCGCGCTGATGCAGGCCGGCACTACAACCGGGGCCGCGCACCGGCTGGGCGTGTCGCAATCCGCTGTCAGCCGATCGCTCGCCAGTCTCGAAAACCGCTTCGGCACCACCCTTTTCGAACGCGATGCCGGGCGCCTGCGCCCCACGCAAGAGGCGGTCAGCCTCAACCGCAGGCTCGACCCGCTCTTCGACGCGCTCGAACGGATCGACGGCGCGCCCGAGCCGGTGCAGGAAACCCTGCGCCTGATCGCGCCGCCGACCTACGCGCATCGCTTCATGGTGTCGCTGATCGGCAGTTTCCTGACGATCCACCCGCATTTCTACGTGAGCTTCGAGGTCAACACCTCCGAAGAGGTGATCCGCGGCATCCTCGACGACCGGTTCGACCTGGGCATCACCGGTGTCGAACAGACGCGCTCCAACCTCCAGATGCTGCCCTATCGCAACTCCCCCGCCGTCTGCGCCCTGCCCCGCGATCACGCGCTTGCCTCACGCGCCGTGATCCGGCCCGCCGACCTCGATGGTGAACGGCTGATCGCGCTGACCCCGCGCCATGCCCGCCGCGGCCAGCTCGAGCGCCTGCTGCATCAGGCCAAGGCCGAGCCTCGGCTCGTCGCCGAGGTCTCGACCAGCTTTGCCGCCGCCGACCTCGTGCGCGAGGGTCTGGGACTGACCGTCATCAACCCCTTCCCGCTCTATCACTACCGCTCCGACGACGTGGCCTTCGTCCCCTTCGAATCGCCGATCCTCTACCGCAATTACTTCGTGACCTCGGCCAGCCGCTCGACCCCGCGCATCGCCCGCGCCTTCATGCGGCACATGCGGCTGAACACTCCGCCCGACCCGTTCTCGAGCAGGGGATGAGCAGGCGGCGCGACCGCCGGTCTTTGCGGGGGTACATTCATGTACAAAACGGTCAAAGCCCGGCCTGAACCGGGTACAAAACGGTCAATCCGGGGGGTACCAACCCCTAGAACACACCCATCGCCAGCCCCGCGCCCATCGCCGCCCCCAGCTCCCGACAGGGGGCCAGCTGCGCCTCCGAAAGGGTCTTCTCCGCCATGATCTCCTCGGCTGTCTGCGCATGCGTACAGATGATGAGTGGCGGCTGAACCTCGCGCAGGCGCCAGCCCTTGGCGATCCGCGCCGCCTGCCGCGCCGCTCCTTCCCCATCGGACCCAGCGCAGATCATCAGGGCATAGGCCCGCCCCTCGACACGCCCCAGAACGGGATAGTAGCAGCGGTCGAAAAACTCCTTCATCGCCCCCGAAAGCGCCGCAAGATTTTCTGGCCCGCAAAAGATAAACCCTTGTGCAGAAAGGATATCCTTGGGCTCCGCCTCATCCGCCCGCAACAGCCGAGTGTTCGTCTCGACCCGTGCGGCCTCGGCCGCGGCGCGGGCCATGCTGGCGCTGCCGCCGGTGCGGCTGTGATAGACGATGAGCAGTTCAGCCATGCCCCGGATATAGGACGGACCGCGGGAAAAGGTCCACGGCAAAGCGTTTCGGCTTCCCTCCCGCGCGCGGCTCTGCCACATCTCGGATCATGAGCGAAGAAGCCCTGATATGCGCCGTTGACGGCGGCGGCACGGGATGCCGCGCGGCGTTGGCCACCCTCACCGGCAAGGTCCTGTCCCGCGCCGAAGCCGGCCCCGCCAACATCACCACCGACCCCGGCGGCGCGGTCCTCAACATCATGACGGCAGTCGAACGCGCAGCGCTGAAGCTTGGGCCACATGCGCCCAAACTCGAACACTTGACCGCGCATCTTGGTCTTGCCGGGTTGCTTGGCGCCGATCAGGGCGACGCGGTCGCGCAGCGCCTGCCCTTTGCCCGCGTGACGGTCAGCGACGACCAGAAGACCGCGCTGCACGGTGCGCTCGGACCAAGAAACGGCGCGCTTCTTGCCGCCGGAACAGGTTCCTTCGTCGCGCGCCGCTGGAAAGAAATTACATTCTTCATAGGGGGTTGGGGCCTGCAATTGGGCGATCAGGGTTCAGGCGCGTGGATGGGTCGCGAACTGCTTGGCCATATCCTGATGGCCGAAGACGGTCTGCGCCGCCATAGCTCCCTGACCAATACGGTCCTGGCCCGTTTCGAAGGAGAGACGCGTCGCATCGTCGATTTTGCACGCGACGCGAGCCCGGGCGACTATGCCGTTTTCGCGCCCGAAGTCGTGGCCGCCGCAGATGCAAGGGACGCAGCGGCAACCACGTTGATGGAAAAAGGGGCCGCCTATTTCGACGAGGCTCTGGCCATGATGGACCTGCATCCCGACGAGGTCGTCTGCCTGTCCGGTGGCCTTGGCCCGCACTACGAGCGGTTTCTCTCGCCCACGTTTCGCAGCAGGATCGCGCCGCCCGCAGGCGATGCTCTGGATGGCGCGCTGTATCTTGCCCAGCACCTGGCCGAGGATTCGGCATGACGCTTCGAGCGTACAAAGGCGCGTCGCTGTTCGACGGCCGAACCCTAGTCAAAGGTCACGCCGCACTGGTCGAACAGGATCGCTACGTCGGGGCTGTCGCCGAAGATGCGCTTCCCGCCGATGTCAGTATCATCCCTCTTGCAGGGGGTGTTCTGACCCCTGGGTTCGTCGATCTCCAAGTCAATGGCGGGGGCGGCGTGATGTTCAACGACGAAACAACTGTCGCGGGGCTGGCCACGGTCGCCGCCGCGCACCGGGCGACAGGAACCCGCGCGATACTGCCCACGCTTATTACCGACACGCCCGAGCGCACACGGCTTGCGGTCGACGCGGTGGTCTCGGCAATCGAACAGGACGTGCCCGGCATCATCGGACTACACCTCGAAGGACCGCATCTCGATCCCCGGCGGAAAGGCGCACATGATGAAGCCCTGATCCGGCCGATGGAGGATCGTGACCTCGAATTCCTGAGCGAGGCAGCCGTACGCCTGCCGAACCTGATGGTGACGATCGCACCGGAAAGCGTGTCGGTCGAACAGATCCGTCAGCTGGCCGCTGCCGGGGTAATCCTCGCGCTGGGTCACAGCGATTGCAGCGCGGAGACTGCGCAGGAGGCGCTATGTGCCGGTGCGGTTTGTGTCACCCATCTGTTCAACGCGATGAGCCAGATGTCGAGCCGCGCGCCGGGATTGGTCGGTGCAACTCTGGCCACGCACGTAAAGGCCGGCTTGATCGCCGACGGCATCCATGTCCATCCAACCGCAATCCGTGCAGCAGTGGCGGCGAAGGGTGCTGAGAGGGTCTTTCTGGTCACGGATGCAATGGCGACTGTCGGCTCGGACATCGGTGAGTTTCAGTTGAGCGGTCGACGCGTGCTGCGTCATTCCGGGCGGCTGACGCTAGAGGACGGGACACTGGCCGGGGCGGACCTGACGCTGACCCGCGCGCTTCAGGTGATGACGGGTGAGGTCGGGCTGCCGCTTGAACAGGCCCTTGCCATGGCCACGGGCGTCCCTGCCGGGGTGCTGCGATTGCCGCGCGGCGTCGGGGTGTTGGAGCCGGGCGGCCCCTGGACCGCGATCCACCTGGATGAGCACCTCCGTTACAGCGAACTTCCCGACTGAACGCGCGCGCCCTGCGGGATCGTCGGCGGTGCGGCATTCAGGGCGTCAATGGCGAAACCTGCCGCCTGTTTGTACCCCGCCATGAAGGCGCGGCGTTCCTCCTCGGGGATCACCGCGTCGATATCGTCGAACACCCCGCCGCAGCGTTCGTCGAGAAGGTTCAGCAGGCCGAAAGGCCCCGCCCCACGGTTGCGGAGCACCAATTCTGAGACCGGTCCGCAAAGCTGGTCGTCATACGCCGCGAGCGCCTGCGGCGTTGCACCGTGCTGTAGCAGCTTTGCGCCGAGCGTTCGCGCATCGATCACTGCCTGGCTCGCCCCGTTGGAACCGGTGGGATACATTGCATGCGCGGCGTCGCCCAACAGGGCAACCGGCCCCTGAACCCAGGTTTCGACCGGATCACGGTCGATCATCGGGTTTTCATAGGCACAATCCGCCGCCTGCAGCATTGCCGGCACATCCAGCCAGTCATACCGGAAACCATCGAAGTGATGGACGAAATCCTCGACCGCGACGGGACGGAACCAGCCCTCGCCGGTCCATCCATCCGTGCTGTCCACGGTAACTTCTGCGATCCAGTTGACGAGCGCTAGGCCATCGGAGTCGGGGGCTGAAATCGGGTAGATCACCATCCGATGGCGGTGGGTACCCAGTCCGATGAAGGACGCACCGGTGCGGATCGGCCGCGTGCGCACTGTTCCGCGCCACATGACCGCACCGCCCCAATGGATCGGCGGCTGATCGGGATGCATCTGGGCACGGATGGCCGAGTGGATGCCATCCGCGCCGATCAGCAATGTACCGGATACGCTTTCGCCGGTTTGCAGATGGGCAACAACTCCGTCAGCCTCGACCGTGTAGCCGGTGATACGCGCGTCAAGCAGCACCGCGTCAGGGCCGAGACGATCCAGCACCGTACGGTAGAGCAGCATGTGCAACGCCCCGCGGTGTACCGCAAATTGCGGCCAGCCATAACCGGCTGCCCTGCCGCGCGGCTCGGCATAGACCTCGCGCCCGTTCAACCCGAGAAGCGCCCATTCCTGAATCGGGACCCCGACCGAAGCCAGATCCTCCTCCGAAAGGCCGAGGTCGAGCAGCTCGCGTACGGCGTTCGGTTGCAGGTTTATCCCGACACCAAGCGGGCGCATTTCGTCGACCGCTTCGAACACGGTGCAGGCAACACCGATCTGGTGAAGTGTCAGGGCCGTCACCAGCCCGCCTATGCCGCCCCCGGCAATAAGAACCCGCGTCACGATCAGAGATCCAGAAAAACGGTTTCGTCATAGCCCTGAAGCCGGATGTCGAACCGATAGTGGCCTTCACCGGTTTTCTTCGCGACCAGCGTATCGACACGCTGCCGCTGTTCGATCCGGGCAAGCAGCGGATCGGCGTCATTAGCCTCATCCTCGAAATAGATCCGTGTATTGAGTCCGATATTGATCCCCCGTGCAACGATCCAGAGCGAGATATGCGGCGCCATGGCGGCGCCACCACGACCACTCACTGCACCGGGCTTGATCGTGCGCAGGGTGAACTCTCCACTGTCCTTGTCTGCCGCGAAACGGCAAAAGCCCGCCACGTTCGGATCGGCACCTGCCTGACCAGGATAGACACCCGCGGCATCCGCCTGCCAGCTTTCCAGCATCGCGTCGCGCATCGCCCAGCCTGTGCCATCGAATACCGATCCGGTGATGGTGATCACCTCGCCCCTGGCCCCCTCGGAAAACGGACTCTGGCCCAGGTCCTGCGGATAGATCCCCTCGACTCCCGCGAAACTGGGAATGCAGCCGATATGCACATAAGGCCCTGCCGTCTGGCTTGGCGTTTCGGTCAACAGGTCCAGCGCTTGCGTCATCACATTCCCTCCGGCTTGTTCTCGAACATGGTTTGCCGCCGCCCGCGCAACACGATGTCGAACTTGTAGGCAAGATAGTCGAGCGGCCGCGAGCTTTGCATGTCGAGCGGCGCCACGAGGCGTTCCAATTGTCCCCGGTCACGTATGGTTGCCGCGATGGGGCACCGATCGATCAGCGGATCCCCTTCGAAATACATCTGGCTGATCAGGCGCTGGCCGAAGGCGTGGCCGAAGACCGAGAAATGGATATGCATGGGCCGCCAGTCATTGGCGCGGTTGGGCCACGGGTATGCGCCGGGCCGGATGGTCATGAACTCGTAATATCCGTTCTCGTCCGTCAGCGTCCTGCCGCAACCACCGAAATTCGGGTCGAGCGGCGCGAAATAGGTATCCTTGACATGGCGATAACGTCCGCCCGCATTGGCCTGCCAGATCTCGACAAGCGTGTTCGCCACCGGTCTTCCTGTTTCGTCCAGAACGCGCCCGTGTACGCGGATGCGTTCCCCCACGGCCGGGGCCTTGCCCTGCGTGTAGTTCAGGATCAGGTTGTTATCGAGCGGCCCCAGCAGCGAGTGGCCGAAACGGGGCCCGGTTTCTTCGCTCGGCGTGGACTCCATCGACAGCAGCGGCAAAGAGGGTGAACGCGAAACAGACGTCTTGTAGTCGGGCCAGTACGGCACCGGGTGTTTGTCGCGCTGACGCGGCATGAGTGCAGCGGTCTCAGTCATGGGTTCCCTCCTGTTCAGCCGCCATTTCGGCCCAAGTCGCCTTGGCGAGCTTGATCGCGTGGTTGGCGCGCGGCACGCCCGCGTAGATCGCAACGTGCTGGAACGCCTCCATCACATCGGACCTGGTGGCCCCGGTCCGCGCGCAAGCGCGGATATGCATCGGAATTTCCTCGAAATTTCCAGTCGCCGCCAAGAGCGCCAGAGTCAACATCGATCGGTCGCGGCGCGAAATTGCATCGGACGCCCAGACCGTACCCCAGGCACCTTCGGTGATCAGCGTCTGAAAAGGCGTATCGTCTTCGGTCCGGTTCGCCTCGGCGCGGTCGACATGGGCCGCCCCCAGAACGGCACGCCGCACTTCCATTCCCTTGTTGTGTCGCTCGCTCATCCCGCCTCCCTCAGAACGGCAGGCCGATGTAATTCTCGGCCAGTTCACGCCGCGCCGTTTCCGACTGCGACAGATGCAGCAATGTGGCACGACGCATCTGTTCGGCAAAGCTGTCTTCGCCTTCGAACCGGTGGAGCATGGTGGTCATCTGCCAGGAGAAGCGCATGGCTTTCCAGATCCGTGCCAATGCCCGTTCCGAATAGGCATCGATACCGCCTGTATCGCCCCGGACGGCCTCGATCAGCGCCTGGTGCAGGTAGAATATGTCCGAGGCTGCAAGGTTCAGCCCCTTTGCGCCTGTCGGGGGCACGATATGCGCCGCATCCCCGGCTAGGAACAGACGCCCCCATCGCAATGGCTCGCTGACGAAAGAGCGCAAAGGCGCAATGGATTTCTCGATAGACGGTCCCGTTTCCATGGTCTGCGCAACCTCGGACGGCAGGCAGGATTTCAGTTTCTCCCAGAAACGCGCATCGCTCCAATCCTCGGGCTTGTCCGACAATGGCACCTGAACGTAATACCGGCTGAGCTGCGGCCCGCGCATCGAGGCCAGCGCAAAGCCGTTCGGCGAGTTGGCATAGATCAATTCATGATTGGCGGGCGCCGTTCTGGACAGGATACCCAGCCAGCCAAAGGGATACACACGCTCGAACTCCTGTCGCTTTTCGGCGGGGATCGTTTTGCGGCTGACGCCATGAAACCCGTCGCAGCCCGCGACATAAGCGCAATCCAGACGCTTTTGCATTCCGTCGTGGGTGAACGTGACATGCGGGGCCTCGGTGTCGCCGCCATGAATGGACACATCAGAGACCTCGTGCAGGATGGTCGTCCCCATCGCATCCTGCGCATCATACAGGTCCGCTGTAACCTCGGTCTGACCATAAACCATGACGGTTTTGCCCGTGAGTGCCTTGAAATCGATGCGCACCATCAACTCGTCATCAGTGACGAAACAGCCTTCGTGAACCATGCCTTCGGCATTCAGTCGGTCGGCGACGCCTGCAGCCTCGAGCAGTTCGACCGTGCCCCATTCCAGAACACCTGCACGGATCCGGCCAAGAACATGGGACCGGCTGGCCCGTTCAAGGATCACCGTTTCGACACCAGCCCGGTTCAGCAACTGCGACAAAAGCAACCCGGAGGGCCCGCCCCCGATAATGGCGATCTGCGTTTTCATGTCGTCCTCCCGGCTGATCGGGGCATCTTAGCCTCGCTGAACGAGTCAAAGAATGGACGCGGCGGGCAGCCAATGGTATTTTTCGTGCATGAACGGCTCAGACCCGATCCCAGTTTTCACGCTTCTTGGCGAAACCGGACGGTTTCCCGACGTAATCCATTCCGAACCGCTCTCGGTCCGGTCGCCGCAACATGGGTGGCGTATTCCGCCGCACCGGCACGCACATCTAGCGCAGGTTTTCCTGATCACGAAAGGCCGCGGCGAGGCGGTCATCGATGGTGGCCGGATGTTGCTGGAGGCGCGCCATTTCCTCTTCATTCCGCCTCAGAAAGTGCATGAATTCTCGTTCAGACCTGAAACCGTGGGCCAAGTGATTTCGGTTCCAGTGGCAGTGGTCAATGCAATCGGCCCGTCCTCGGCCGATCTCATGCGCGCCCTTGCACAACCTGTTTCGGGCAGGGTCATGCCCGCGCTTGCAGCTCTCGCTGAAATGCTTGCAAATGTGGCGATTGATACGGGTCCGTTTCGTGCTCAACGCGCAGTAGGAATGGCACATTCCGTGCTTGCTATGATTGCCGAGACTGGACATTCCCGCGATGCGCTTCAGGCTGATCACACGCGGCTCACGCAATTGGACGTGCTGATCGCCCGACACATGTCCGACAGCTGGACAGCGAGGGATTATGCCGCCGCTCTTTCCCTTACCGCCGGACATCTCAGCCGGATATGTCGGGCCGCGACGGGCCGCGGGGCAACAGCCTATATCGAACAAGCCCGCATCGACGAGGCCTGCCGCCTGCTTGCCTTTACCCGTTTGCCCGTGTCCGAGATCGGGTATCGGCTGGGGTTCTCGGACCCGTCGTATTTCTCGAAACGCTTCCGCGCGGCACGCGGTCAGACGCCCTCGACCTATCGGGACAGTATCGTGAGTTAAACCGTATTCGCATGCGTCGCGAAGCTCCGGTCGACACGGCCATACCCCTGCGCGGCCTTAGGAAACCACAAGGCGATGAGCAGAACCGGTCCGGGGCACGATCGAAATTATTGCGGCACTACCCCGATACACTCACGAACCGCCTGGGCAAACGGATCGGCGGGCGGGCGCCTTTCGGCGCAGGCGAAACAGAGCGTCCGCCCACCCTGTTCTATTGGGCAAGCGACGGCAGATAGAGCACGATCCCCGGAAACGCGACCAGCGCGGCAATGGTCAGGCCGTCTGCAATGAAAAACGGCGTGACACCGCGGAACACGTCCTGAACGCTCAGGTCTGGCCGCACGCCGGCAACGACAAAGCAGTTCAGCCCGATGGGTGGGGTGATCAGGCAGAATTCGGCCATCTTCACCACGAGGATACCGAACCAGATCGCGCACATCGGCCCCGACATTCCAAACGTGCTCTCGGCCGCGGTCACCGTCTCGCCGCCATTCAGCGCCATCACCGCAGGATAGACCACCGGCAATGTCAGCAAAAGCATGCCGATCGCATCCATGAACATGCCCAGAACGGCGTAAGCGAGAAGGATGCAGATCAGGATCAGCATCGGCGACATCTCGAGCCCGGTTATCCAGTCGGAAAACGCACCCGGCAAATCCGCGAAGCCCAGGAAACGGACGTAGATCAACACGCCCCAGATGATTGAAAAGATCATCGCGGTCAGCTTTGCCGTTTCGAGCAGGGCCGCCTTCAACTGTTCCCATCGCATACCGCGCCAAAGTGCAAACAGGAAAACGATGAAGGCCCCGATCGCACCACCCTCGGTCGGTGTGCCCCAGGCCTGTTCGCCGAACGGGTTGTAGACGAACCCGATGATAATGAGGATGACGGCCACGATTGGCAGCGCACCGGGAAGCGCCGCGAACCGCTCGCCCCAAGTGAACCCCCGTACAGGTGGACCGACTGATTTGAATATGACGGCGATGCCCACGATCAGCGTGCCGTAGATGATGGCTGAGAAGGCTCCTGGAATGAAGCCTGCAAGCAGCAGCTTGCCCACGTCCTGCTCCACGATGATTGCATAGATCACCAGAATCGCCGACGGAGGGATGAGCGAGGCCAGCGTGCCGCCGGCCGCGACGACCCCCGCCGCGAACTGCTTGTTGTAACCAATCTTCAGCATCTCCGGTATGGCGATCCGTGCAAAGACAGCAGAGGTCGCAACCGATGCGCCGGATACGGCGGCAAAGCCCGCTGTCGCGAACACGGTCGAAACGGCGAGGCCACCTGGCACCCACGCCACCCAGCGTTTCGCTGCCTCGAACAGCGCGCGGGTCAAGCCCGCGTAATAGGCGAGGTAACCGATCAGGATGAATGTCGGGATCAGGCTCAGCGTGTGGGCAGCAACCTTTGAATGCGGTACCTGCCCCGCCGTTTTCACCGCTACGGTCAATGCCCAGCCGAAATCCTCGGGGTCATAGCCCCGTTTAGACCAGAAAACCCAAAGAAGACCCACGAGACCGGCCAATGCAGCGGCAAAGGCCACGCGCATGCCTGTGACGACGAGGAAGAGCAGACCTCCGGTAACCCAGAGCCCGATTTCGATCGTATCCATGGCTTATCCCTGCCCGTCGAGTTGTTCGGCCTCGGCCGCCGCCTGCGCCGCTGCGTCCTGCACCAAGGGTACGGCCACCGGATTAGCCAGTCCAAGGACAAGGGCCCGTCCGTATCCCCAGACCTGCAGAACGAGCCTCAGCGCAAGCACCGAGAAGGCAACCGGCGCCAGCAGCTTTGCCGGCCAGATCGGCAATCCAATGTCGATAGAGCTGTCACGGCTCCACATTGGTGCGTTGAAGTCAAAGGACCGCCCAAAATGCGACCAACTCCCCCAGATCAACGCGACCACCACAAGCAGGATCAGCAAGACCGAGAACAGCTCGAACAGCCATTGCGCTCGGCCTTTCAACCGGCTGATGACAATGTCCATGCGGATATGGCCGCCATCGCGCTGCACGTAGGAGATGCCGAGAAAGGCGATCAGCGGCATTGCCGCCTCGATCCAGTCGACATAGCCGGGCAAGGGCGCGTTCATCAGGTTACGTCCACCCACGGAGACCACGGCAAGCACCATCAGTCCAAAAACCGCTATGCCGCTCAGAAGCGCCATGAATTTTTCGAGCCGCAAGAGCGAACGGTCGATCTGGCTCAGCCTGGACTCGTCCTCCAAGACCGATGCATGTCCTGCCATGGCAGAACTCCCTTGTCATTTCCAGGGGGGTGAATGAGCCGGACACGAATCCGCGCCCGGCACGAGAAAAAGCGATCAGCTGCCCCCGCGGGCCTCTTCCAGCGCCTGAACAACAGTATCGTAGAGTTCCTGCGCAGGCAGACCCTGGCCTGACATGTCCGCGATCCACTTTTCGCGGATCGGATCGGCCGCCTTGGCGCGGAATTCCGAAAGGACCTCGTCAGAGATCATCACTTTGGCTACGCCTTTCTCCTCAAGCACCGTGTCCCAGCGCTCCAGCAATTCGGCGTAGTTTGCCAAGTAGTGTTCGATGGCTTCGTCGATCGAACTGTCCAGCGCCTCGCGATGCTCATCGGACAGGGCCTCGTAAGCATCGGTATTTACGACGACCGGGCAATTCACCGTGCCGGGGTTGAGGTTCGCGGTCCACCAGTCGGCGCGGTTGATCGTACCAAAAGACAGGTGGGCATGCTGCGCGAAGGCAACCGTATCGACCACACCCGATTCCATTGCGTTATAGGCTTCGGTCGCCGGAACCGAGGTCGGCACACCGCCCACGGCCGAGAACGCCTCGCCCAGGCCGCCGGTCGCGCGTACGCGCATGCCGTCCATCGACGCCAAAGTCTCGCGGGGATCGCCAGTGCCGACGAGGTTGTATTGCGGCATGGGCGACGTCATCAAGATCTTGGCATTCCATTGCGCCATTTCGTCCTGAACCGCCGGGTGGTCATAGACAGCATGGCTGACTGCGACTTCTTCTTCGAGGTTGGACACACCGAGGAAAGGCAGCTCGAGAACGGTGATCGCCCGGTTCTTGTCGCGGTGATATCCAGCGCAGAACTGTGCCATTTCGAAGGCGCCGATCGAGATTCCGTCGAGGTTCTCGCGCGGTTTGGACAGACCGCCATAGCTGACATTGATCGTGAACTCGCCCCCGGTTTTCTCTGCAACCAGCTCGGCCAGCTTCTCGACATGCTCGGTAAAGGCGCGGCGCTTGCCCCAGACTGAGGCATTCCATTCGGTCGCGGCGGCCTCGGACACGAGTGCAAAGCTCAGCGCGGCCACGGCCGTACCGGTCAGAAACTTGGTCATGATTTCTCTCCCTATTGATGCGGCCTCTCTCCCGATTGCCGCTTGGCAGCGAAGCTAGCGCCAAGTGAATGGCGTGCCAACCCCTCGCCCTTTCGGGCTCGGCGCGCGAGTCGGGGCGTTTGAGAGTACAATCACCATGACTCTCTATCCATTGAGGTCTTGTCTGGGCCGCCTTCGCCTCGCCGGTTCATCGCTGATAGCGGTAACCCGATTTCCAGCCACTGAACGCGTTGACTCCGGCCGCTTGTGCGGAAATGAGGTTTTTCAAGGCATTCTGGCAAAAATTTACAATACATCCAGAATGCATCAAAAAACTTTACAGACAAATCGTGTCTTTACCGTAAGTTATTTCATTATTTTCAGTCACGCGTATTATGTGGGGTCAGGAGGAGTTCGGATTTCATGGCAACGGACACAGGTGCTATGAAGGCCGGGCAAGACATCAGTCAGAGGGAGGAGCCCAAATGACGACCGCCACCAAGACCGAAGCCGCCGCCTATGCGCCGTCGCAAGACGTAATTTCCCGCGCGCATGTCGATGCCGCCGCGTATGACGAAATGTACGCGGCCTCGATCAACGACCCCGAAGGCTTCTGGGCGGAACAGGCAAAGAGGATCGACTGGATCAAGCCATTCAGCCAGGTCAAGGATGTCTCCTACGAGTTCGGAAATGTGAACATCAACTGGTTCGCCGACGGCACACTCAACGTCGCCGCGAATTGTGTCGACCGTCACCTTGCCAGCCGAGGCGATCAGACGGCAATCATCTGGGAGGCCGACGACCCCACCGAAAAGCCCAAGCATATCTCATACAAGGAGCTGCACGGCCATGTCTGCCGGATGGCCAATATCCTTGAGACTCTTGGTGTGCGGAAGGGTGACAGGGTTGTCATCTACCTGCCGATGATCCCTGAAGCTGCCTATGCAATGCTTGCCTGCGCCCGGATCGGCGCAATTCATTCGATTGTCTTCGCCGGCTTCTCGCCCGATGCGCTCTCGGCCCGTGTCAATGGCTGCGACGCCAAGGTCATCATCACCGCGGACGAAGCGCCGCGCGGCGGTCGCAAGACACCGCTGAAATCGAACGCAGATGCCGCCCTGCTGCACTGCAAGGACACTGTCAAATGCCTGGTGGTCAAGCGTACCGGCGGGCAGACCACATGGATCGACGGGCGCGATTTCGACTATAACGAAATGGCGCTGGAGGCTGATGATTACTCCAAGCCCATCGAGATGAACGCCGAAGATCCGTTGTTCATTCTTTACACGTCCGGTTCCACGGGGCAGCCCAAAGGGGTCGTTCACACCACCGGTGGTTACCTGACCTATGCCGCGCTGACGCATGAAATCACCTTCGACTATCACGATGGTGACATCTACTGGTGCACCGCCGACGTGGGATGGGTCACCGGGCACAGCTATATCGTCTATGGCCCTCTGGCCAACGGCGCGACAACGCTGATGTTCGAAGGTGTGCCCACTTACCCAGACGCGGGCCGGTTCTGGGAAGTCTGCGCAAAGCACAAGGTCAACCAGTTCTACACTGCGCCCACCGCAATTCGTGCGCTGATGGGTCAGGGCACCGAGTTCGTGGAAAAGCACGATCTGAGCGATCTGCGCATTCTCGGCACCGTGGGTGAGCCGATCAATCCCGAGGCCTGGAACTGGTACAACGACGTCGTCGGCAAGGGTAAATGCCCCATTGTCGACACATGGTGGCAGACCGAAACCGGCGGACATCTGATGACGCCCCTGCCCGGCGCCCACGCGCTCAAGCCCGGCGCCGCGATGAAGCCTTTCTTCGGCGTGCAGCCGGTCGTTCTCGACCCCCAATCGGGTGAAGAGATCACCGGCAACGGGGTCGAAGGCGTCTTGTGCATCAAGGACAGTTGGCCCGGCCAGATGCGTACCGTGTGGGGCGACCACGAGCGGTTCGAAAAGACCTATTTTTCGGATTACAAAGGCTACTACTTCACTGGTGACGGGTGCCGCCGCGACGAGGATGGTGATTACTGGATCACCGGCCGCGTCGATGACGTGATCAACGTCTCCGGGCACCGCATGGGTACTGCCGAGGTCGAAAGCGCCCTGGTGGCCCATGCCGCCGTGGCCGAGGCCGCCGTCGTCGGCTACCCGCACGAGATCAAAGGTCAGGGCATTTACTGCTACGTCACCCTGATGAACGATCGCGAGCCATCGGAAGAGTTGCGCAAGGATCTGCGCCAATGGGTGCGGACCGAAATCGGACCGATCGCCTCGCCGGATGTCATCCAATGGGCCCCAGGCCTGCCCAAGACCCGTTCGGGCAAGATCATGCGCCGCATCCTGCGCAAGATCGCCGAAAACGACTTCGGGAGCCTTGGCGACACGTCGACACTGGCCGATCCTTCGGTCGTCGATGACCTGATCCAGAACCGCGCTGCTAGCTGAGGGCAAGATGATGAAAGATGTCGTCGAAACCACACCCGCCGTCCTGATCCTTCTCGGGCCTCCGGGTGCCGGAAAGGGCACGCAGGCCCGCATGCTCGAAAACGAATTCGGGCTGGTTCAACTCTCCACCGGTGATCTGCTCCGTGCAGCCGTCGCGGCCGGCACCGAGGCCGGCAAGCGTGCAAAGGCCGTCATGGAAGCGGGCGAGTTGGTCAGCGACGACATCGTCATCGCCATCCTTCGCGATCGCCTGGCCGAGCCCGATTGCGCCCGCGGCGTGATCCTTGACGGCTTCCCGCGCACCACGGTTCAGGCCGCTGCGCTGGACGAACTGCTTGCAGCCAACGGCCAGAAGATCGACGCCGCGATCAGCCTCGAAGTCGAGGATGCGGCGATGGTGACCCGGATTTCGGGTCGCTACACCTGCGCCGGTTGCGGCGAAGGTTATCACGACACGTTCAAGACACCTGAGCAGTCCGGCACGTGTGACAAGTGCGGCGGCACCGAGTTCAAGCGCCGCGCCGATGACAATGCCGAAACGGTGGCGAGCCGGCTGGAGGCTTACCACGCACAGACCGCCCCGCTGATCGCCTATTACGACGACAAGGATGTGCTGAAGCGTATCGACGCCATGGGCGAGATCGATGAGATCGCCCAGGGCCTCGCCAACATCGTCAAGGGGGCGGTGAACTAGGCGCGAACGACCGGGCCCGGCGGCGCAAGCCACCGCCCCACCCCCCTTGAAGGAATGTGACCGGACGACCCGCCTTGGCGGACCGGTAACGGCTTGCCTGCCGATATCACTGCCCGGCAGGCGCAATGGAGAGGGAACGCCCATCCGTGCAGGGCGGCCCTGGAGGAAAGAAGGAGGACCCGCGAATGGCGGATCAGACCACAAATACCGCGCAGGCGGCCAAGGCCGACAAAGGCTATTGGCAGGCCAATGTGCGCATAATCATCGTCAGCCTCGTCATCTGGGCGCTGGTATCGTTCGGGTTCGGCATCCTGCTGCGCCCGCTTCTGTCGGGCATCGCCGTGGGCGGGACCGATCTTGGCTTCTGGTTCGCCCAGCAAGGCTCGATCCTGGTCTTCCTCGGGCTGATCTTCTTCTACGCCTGGCGCATGAACAAGCTGGACGCCGAATACGGCGTGGACGAGGAGTAAACCGTCATGGACCAGTTCACCATCAACCTGCTGTTCGTGGGCGCGTCCTTTGCGCTCTACATCGGCATCGCGATCTGGGCCCGGGCGGGTTCCACGTCGGAATTCTACGCCGCAGGACGCGGCGTTCACCCTGTCACCAACGGCATGGCCACGGCGGCCGACTGGATGTCGGCGGCCTCGTTCATCTCGATGGCGGGTCTCATCGCCTTTACCGGCTATGACAACTCGACCTTCCTCATGGGCTGGACCGGCGGTTACGTTCTGCTGGCGCTTCTTCTGGCACCTTACCTGCGCAAGTTCGGCAAGTTCACCGTGTCCGAGTTCATCGGCGACCGGTTCTACAGCCCGACAGCGCGCATCGTCGCCGTGATCTGCCTGATCGTCGCGTCGACCACCTATGTGATCGGCCAGATGACCGGCGTTGGCGTGGCTTTTGGCCGCTTCCTCGAAGTGTCGAACACCACCGGCCTGCTGATCGGTGCCTGTGTGGTCTTTGCCTATGCCGTGTTCGGCGGCATGAAGGGCGTGACCTACACGCAGGTCGCTCAGTACTGCGTTCTGATCATGGCTTACACGATCCCGGCCGTCTTCATCTCGCTGCAGCTGACCGGCAACCCCGTACCGGCCCTTGGCCTCTTCGGTGATCACGCCGCCAGCGGCGAGCCGCTGTTGTCCAAGCTGGACGCCATCGTGACCGACCTCGGCTTCAAGGAGTACACGGCACATCACGGTGACACGTTCAACATGGTGCTGTTCACCCTGTCGCTGATGATCGGTACAGCGGGTCTCCCCCACGTCATCATGCGCTTTTTCACCGTGCCCAAAGTGGCCGACGCGCGCTGGTCGGCAGGCTGGGCGCTGGTCTTCATCGCGCTGCTCTACCTCACCGCCCCCGCGGTTGGCGCCATGGCCCGTCTGAACATTTCGGACATGATGTGGCCCGAAGGCACAGATGGTCAGGCCGTGTCGGTCGAGATGATCGAGAACGATGCGCGCTATGACTGGATGGCAACCTGGCAGAAAACCGGCCTTCTCGGCTGGGAAGACAAGAACGGCGACGGTCGGATCCAGTACTATAACGACAAGTCCGAAGCCATGCAGGAAAAAGCGGCTGCGAACGGTTGGGAAGGCAACGAGCTGACCAATTTCAACCGCGACATCCTGGTTCTGGCCAACCCTGAAATCGCCAACCTGCCCGGCTGGGTCATCGGCCTCGTCGCCGCAGGCGGTCTGGCTGCCGCGCTTTCGACTGCGGCCGGTCTGCTGCTGGCGATCTCCTCGGCGGTCAGCCACGACCTGATCAAGGGCTCGATCAACCCGCAGATCAGCGAAAAAGGAGAGCTTTTGTCGGCACGTATCGCAATGGCGGTGGCCATCGCGGTGGCGACCTACCTGGGGCTCAACCCTCCGGGCTTTGCTGCACAAACCGTGGCACTCGCCTTCGGCCTTGCCGCCGCATCGATCTTCCCGGCGCTGATGATGGGCATCTTTACCAAGGTGAACAACAAGGGTGCCGTGGCAGGCATGATCGCGGGCCTCGTCGTGACGCTGATCTACATCTTCCTGCACAAGGGCTGGTTCTTCATCCCCGGCACCAACAGCTTCACCGATGCCGACCCGCTGCTGGGCACGGTCAAGTCGACCTCCTTCGGAGCAATCGGCGCGATGGTGAACTTTGCGGTGGCCTACTTCGTCTCGAAGTCGAGTGCACCTATCCCGGCAGAGATCGAAGACCTCGTGGAAAGCGTCCGCATCCCCCGCGGTGCCGCCGCGGCGCAGGACCACTGATCCCCAACGGGCGGGCCGCATGCGACGGCCTGCCCTCTTTGACAACGGTCCCGCCCTTCGCAATCTGGGCGGGACCTTTCTGTTTCAACGGGTGGCCCGATGTCTCTCTCGACCGATGACCTGATCCGCTTTCTGCGCACCGTCCACCCCTATGACGGGCTCGAGCCTGCACGGCTTGACGAGGTCGCACCCGATTTCACCGTTCTTCACCTGAAGGCAGGCGAGGAGGTTTACACGCGCGGCCAGATGCTGGACGGGTTGTACCTGATCCACGAGGGCGAGGTCGAAGTCAGCGACGAAAACGGTGCCATCGTGTCGATCCTGGGCTCCCGCAACTCTTTCGGTGAACGAGGCCTCGCGCGAGATGGTCGAGCGGTGACTGCAGCCCGCGCCAGTGCGGACAGCGAACTGCTCCTGCTGCCGCGACACGCTTTCGAAAAGCTCATGGCCAACGAACCCACGGTCGCACGCTTTTTCGACCGCCGCCGAGGGGAAGGCAGCCGCGGCAGCGACCTTGCCACCTCGCGTGTGGAAACCTTCATGGCCAGCAACCCGGCCACCTGCCCGCCAACGACGACCGTTCAGGACGCCGCGCGCATCATGCGTGATCGCGGCATTTCCTCTCTGTGCGTGACCGATGCTGGGAGCCTCGCCGGGATCGTCACGGTGCGTGATCTTTCCGGCAAGGTCGTGGCAGAGGCGATGCCCTCGAACACCCCACTGGATCAGGTCATGACCGTGGCTCCGCTTACGTTGTCGCCCGATGCGATCGGCTCGGACGTGCTGCACGCGATGATGGAGCGTCACATCGGCCATATTCCGATCACCGAGGCCGGACGCCTTGTCGGCATCGTTACCCAGACGGACTTGACCCGTTTCCAGGCCGTCAGCTCGGCCGAACTGGTGAGCGCCATCTCCCGCGCGGACAGTGCCAAAGAGATGGCCAAAACCACGGCCGAGATACCGCGCCTGTTGGTGCAGCTTGTCGCCGGCGGTAACCGGCACGAGGTCGTAACCCGTCTCATCACCGATATCGCCGACACGGCGACCCGACGGCTGCTGGCACTGGCCGAGGAAAAACTCGGCCCGCCGCCGGTGCCCTATCTTTGGCTCGCATGTGGCAGCCAGGGGCGGCAGGAACAGACAGGCGTCAGCGATCAGGACAACTGCATGATGCTCGATGACGCCGTAAGCGACGTCGACATGCCGTATTTTCGTGACCTCGCGCGCTTTGTCTGCGAGGGGCTCGATACCTGCGGCTATTTCCTGTGCCCCGGCGACATGATGGCAACCAATCCACGCTGGTGCCAGCCGGTCAGCACATGGCGGAGTTACTTCGCGGGCTGGATCGCGAAGCCCAACCCCGAGGCGCAGATGCTGGCCTCGGTCATGTTCGACCTGCGCCCGATCGGCGGCGACCGCAGCCTGTTCGAGGGTCTTCAGACCGAGACGCTTGCCATGGCGCGCCGGAATTCGATCTTCGTCGCGCATATGATTTCGAACTCGCTCAAGCATACGCCGCCGCTTGGCCTTCTACGGGGCTTTGCCACCATCCGTTCGGGCGAGCATCGCAACACGCTCGACCTCAAGCATAACGGCGTCGTGCCGGTGGTCGATCTCGGCCGCATCTATGCCTTGCAGGGCAGCCTGCCGGAGGTGAACACCCGCTCCCGCCTGAAAGCCGCCGAAGCTGCTGGCGTTCTCAGCCCGTCGGGTGCGCGCGACCTGATCGATGCCTACGACCTGATTGCGGAAACGCGGTTGGAACATCAGGTTGAAATGGCACGGCGCGGCGAGAAACCCGACAATTACCTGACCCCAACGGATCTTTCGGATTTTGAGCGAAGTCATCTGCGCGATGCCTTCGTCGTGGTAAAGACGATGCAATCGGCAGTGGGTCACGGCAAGGGAATGCTGGGCTAACCGTAACGCGGTCCCGCCAGTGGCTGCCGGATCTGGAACGAGCCGCGCGCGAGCGGTGACCTTGGGAGGAGAACCACGATGTTTCTGGAACTGATCGGAACGGTGTTTGCCGGCATCGCCGTGGCAGGGCTGGTCATGTTGCTGGGCAAGGTGACGGGCGGTCGCCTGCCGCGCTGGATGACACCGGTTGCTGCGGGTCTTGCGATGATCGCCGTGACGATCTCAAGCGAGTATTCGTGGTTTTCGCGCACGACAGCTGCCCTGCCCGAGGGGCTGGTGGTCGCGCAGACCGTGGAGAAACGCGCCTTCTATCAACCATGGACTTATGTCACGCCCTACGTGAACCGCTTTGTCGCCGCTGATATCGCCACGATGCAAAGCCACCCCGAGCGACCGGACCAGAAGATCGCGCAGCTGTACTTCTTCGGCCGTTGGGCTGCGGTCGAGAAACTGCCGGTCGCGTTCGATTGCGCCGAGAACAGGCGCGCCATGCTGGGCGACGGGGTGGAGTTCGATGCTGCGGGCGAGCTTGTGGATGCAGACTGGGTCGTGGCCCCGCCGGGTGATCCTCTGGTGCAAACTGTCTGCGAGGTGGCGTAATGGGCACGTCGCTCTCGCTTCGGTTGCGGATTTTCCTGTTCTTCGCATTGCTTGCAGCGGGTGGAGTTTCGCTTGCGCTTGGTGCGCTGGCCTGGGCCCATGCCAGATCGGGCGCGGCCGGGCTGACGGATGCGTTCACCTTTGCCGCCATCGTGATCGGGTTCGGGCAACTTGCACTCGTGGTAGGGATCTGGCTGCTGTTCGACGAGAATGTAGCGCGTCCGATCGAACGGCTGGCCGCACAGATGCGGACCAAGGCACATGCCGGTGTCAGAGGGCAGATGGACCTGCACGGCGCGCGCTACCTTGGCGATCTGGCACCAGCGGCCGCGGGCCTTGCCGGCCAAATTGGCGACAGCACCATGATGACGGCAGAGGCCGTCGCCGAGCAGACCGCCCGCCTAGCGGCTGAAAAGGCGCGACTGACCGCACTGTTGACAGAAATTCCGGTCGCGATGGTTCTTGTGAACCCCGCTCATCAGATCGTGCTCTATGACGGACAGGCTGCCGAAGTTTTGGCGCAGGTCGCTCATCCTCGGCTCAACGCTTCGTTGTTCGATTACCTGTCGCGTGCCGATGTCGAAGCCGCGCATGCGAGGCTTGCCCGCAGCGGCAAGGAAGTGGAATGCTCTCTGGCCAGCGCAGATGGCGCGCAAAGCTACAGCGCACGGATGCGCCCCTTGGGCGATGCACCCGGCTACATGCTGTTTCTTGACGACAGCGAAGCCCGCATAGCGCCCGACGCCGCGCGTCCCTTGATCTACGATTTCGACCTTCTGGAAACCTCGGGCGACACCGCGTTTGAAACCCGCAAACTGTCGGACCTGTGTTTCGTGGTCTTCGACACCGAGACGACTGGCCTGCTTCCGCACAAGGACGAGATCGTGCAGATCGGGGCGGTTCGGGTGTTGCGCGGTCGCATCATCGAAGGCGAGGAACTGAACACGCTGGTTGATCCTGGCCGACCGATCCCGCCCGCATCGACCAAGGTTCACAGGATCACCGATGCGATGGTTGCAGGCGCTCCCGACATAGCGGAGGCTGGACGCGCCTTTCATCAATTCGCAAACGACGCGGTCATCGTTGCGCATAACGCACCATTCGACATGGCCTTTCTCCGCCGTCACGCCGGGCGGATCGGCGTCAACTGGGACCACCCGATACTGGATACCGTTCTGGTCTCTGCCGTCCTGTTCGGTGCGGGGGAAACGCATACGCTCGACGCCTTGTGCGACCGTCTGGAGGTCGAGATACCGCAGGCCTTGCGCCACACTGCGTTGGGCGATGCAAGGGCCACGGCAGAGGTTCTTGTTCGAATGCTGCCCATGCTGAAGGCCCGCGGGATGGAAACCTTTGGCGACGTCATTGCCGAGACTCGCAAGCATGGACGCCTGCTCGAAGATCTGAACTGATACCCCCGAACTGGCGAGCATGGACAATCCCGGCGCGTCGTGGCAGGTCAGGCGCAAGCCCGACGGCCAAAAAAGGCGTGCGATGACCGAGACCAGTTTCATTCCCGGCCCCGAAACCACCCGCGCCTTTCGCGAGGCGCTGGGATGCTTTGCCACTGGCGTGACCGTGGTCACGACGCAAGTGGGCGGCAAGCCGCGTGCGATTACCGTGAATTCGTTCTCGTCAGTTTCGCTGACCCCGCCTTTGGTGCTTTGGTGTCTGGATCACAAGTCGAACCGGTACGATGTGTTTGCGGGCGCACAGAACTATGCCATCCACGTAATGGGTGAAGAACAGCAGCGCCTTGCGTTGGATTTCGCCCGCGATGGCGACGATTTCTCACATGCCCGGTGGCAGGCCAATGCGGACGGCGTCCCGCTGCTTGACGATTGCCTCGCGCGGTTCGAATGCCGATTGTCCGCGACGCATGAAGCCGGAGATCACATCATTATCCTGGGCGAGGTCACACGCGCGATGCACAGACCGGGCCATGGGCTGATATTCAAACGCGGCCAATACGGCGCGTTTTCCGGCCTGCTCTGATCAGGAGGCATCGTCCGGCGTGGCATGGACGGCCAAAAGGTCGATTTCCGCGTCCTGCGGCTCGATCACGCGATAGCTCTCCCTCACGCCAGCCTCTGTCAGGTCTCTGGCAACGGTCAGCAGCGTGTTGGCAGGATGCTCATCGCACAGGTCTGCCATCTGGGCAATTTCGTCCCGCGCCACGCCGATCGCGGCGTCGACCGAAGGAGCTCCATAAAACTCGACGAAATGGGCAGCCAGTTTTTCCGCCAGCCGTTCCAACTCGGCCGGTTCGATCTGGGTGACCGCGACAAAGGTCACGCGTCCGGCGGTTTCCAAGCCGAGCCAGCCGTTGGCGAAGGCCTGCCGCGCCTTCCCTTCGAGGTCTGCCGGAGACCAGTTTGAGAATTCGAACCCACCGGATATGCACCACTCACCGGTCCTTGCCGGTGAATGAAACACGTTCATGTCGCTTTCGTCGAAATGGATGGCGCGCGCCAGTTTCATCGTCCTGTCTCCAGCAGTTCGGTCATTGGAACGAGCCGGGTCGCATCCGCAGTCCGGATCAGCATTCCGAACCTGTCGTCGGTCCCGAGAAACGTCCCCGAGACATCCTCGCGGGTGACATCTTCGCCCACCCCCTGCACCAGCCCCATCCACTCGGCGTGGAGCGGCGCGTTTCCTTCCTCTTCCCAGCGATGCAGCCAAGCGAGCATATGACGCGACCAGCTTTCCACCAATCCGGCCGGGGATAGATCGGCACAGCCTTCTTCGTATAGTGCCGTCACATCAGGTGTCTCGCCGGGCACCGCGCCCGTAGGCATCAACGCCACTTCCCATCCGATCACCAGCCAGTCGGGTATCTCTTCGGGTTCGCGCGTCGAGGCGGCGGCACGGAAAAAGCCGCACCGGGCGCCGTTGACCCGGATCTGGCCATCCCATGACAGGTGCACGGCGACCTCGGGCGGGGCAAGGGCCCCCAAGGCGTTCTGAAATCCGACGGCACAGAGCGGCAGCATGGCCATGGCCTGATCGAGAGATGTCTCGGGTGCAAAGACCACCGCCGCGCGCAGCCTGTCGGCCTGAATGGCATGCACGATCGTCCCACCGTCGCACCCGAGCGCTGCCAAGGCCTGCGCCCGTTCGAATGGATCTGCGCCATCCGGGGCAGGCTGGCCTTGCAACAGAGGCGGAAAACTGAGCTGCGCCGTCATCGACACCTCACGCGTTGCCGCTGGCGATCATGTCGCGCGCGATCTTGCGGAACGCCTGCGCCTGTGCGCTGTCGGGCTTGCTGACAACAATCGGCGCTCCGCCATCGGCGGCCACCCGGATATCGAGATGCAGCGGGATTTCTCCCAACAGCGGCACGCCCAGCTTTGCCGCCTCAGACGCGACACCGCCATGACCGAACACATGTTCCTCGTGGCCGCATTTGGAGCAGATATGCGTCGACATGTTCTCGATCATCCCGAGGATCGGCGTCTTGAGCTGGTTGAACATGTCGATCCCCTTTCGGGCATCAATCAGCGCAACATCCTGTGGCGTCGACACGACGATGGCACCATCCACCTGAAACTTCTGGCTAAGCGTCAGCTGGACGTCACCGGTGCCGGGCGGCAGGTCGACGATCAGCACGTCGAGACCACCCCATTGCACCTGACTCATCATTTGCTGCAGCGCACCCATCAGCATCGGACCGCGCCAGACAACCGCTTGGCCCTCGTTCGTCATGAGGCCCATGGACATCATGGTCACCCCATGGTTGCGCAGCGGCAGGATCGTCTTGCCATCCGGGCTTGCCGGTCGTCCGGATACGCCCAGCATCCGCGGTTGGCTCGGGCCGTAGACATCGGCGTCTAGCAAACCGACGCGTCGTCCTTCAGCGGCGAGTGCACAAGCAAGGTTGGCCGATACGGTCGATTTCCCGACCCCGCCCTTGCCGCTGGCGATGGCGACGATCCGGTCGACGCCGGGAACAGCCTGCGGCCCCTGTGGCTGGGGTTTGGCCTTGGGCTTCAAATCCGGTGGCGCCTTGTCGGAATGGGCCGTCAGCATCGCGGAAACACGCTCCACCCCGGACACGCTGCTTGCCGCCTCTTCCGCCACGTCCCGGATCGGCGTGTAGAGGTCGCTGTGCTTGGGGTCGATCTCGAGCACGAAGCGCACGGTCGTGTCCTCGACATTCAGCGCGCGCACCACGCCGGCTGCAACGATGTCCTGACCGCTGAGCGGATCGGTGATCTTTTTGAGGTTGGCCAGAACCGCGTCTCGAATGCTCATGCCTCTCCGTCCTTGATATGACCGGTCACCACGTGCTCGACGTCGAGACCTTCGACCGTCAGCACCATCTTGGCCGCAAAGCTCTTGCCTTCCGGGTGCCCAGCCTCGCGCAGCGCGTCCTCGATGGCCTGCTGGCTGGTCACTCCGACCTGCTTGAGGAACTTGCGCATCGACATGTTGTAATCGGCGCTCATGGCTTCGGTCTCCCTTCGTGCTCGCATCGCGTTTGACGCAGGGCCGCCTGTCTCGTTAGGCTGGCCCCATGCGCCGGTTTCTCTTGTGCCTGAGCCTGATGCTGACCGCCAGCCCTTCTGTTGGGCAGGATGCACTTGGCTTGGCCGTACCCGAAAGCGTGACGACCTCGGGCTTGCTGCAACATATCCTTCCGCGCTTCTCCCTCAAGACCGGCATTCGCGTTCGCCCTGATCCCAAGGGCGAAATGTTTCTGGCCGAGTCAGCCCCCGGCACACCGGTGATGAAGCGGGCAAGCGTGACCTATTTCCTGCGCATCACCGAGAACGCCAGCCAGGAACGGTTCCGCGACTGGTTATTGTCGGAAGTGGGGCAGAAGACGATTACCGGGTTCCGACCCGAAACCGGACCGGCGTTTTCGACGGATATCGGCCGGGTGGAGGTGGTCGAAGCGCCCAAGGTCGAGGGCGACGCCAGACGCGGGGCGGAATTGTCGATGTCACTCTGCGGTCGCTGTCATGTGGTCGGGCCGGAGAATCGAATGAACGGGCTTGGATCGACCCCTTCTTTCGCCGTCTTGCGAACGCTGCCGGACTGGCTCGAACGGTTTCAGGTCTTCTATGTTTTGGCACCGCATCCCGCCTTCACGCAGGTCAAGGACATCACCCAACCGTTCGACCCCGAGCGACCGCCGCCGATTGTTCCGGTGACGATGTCGCTGGAGGATCTAGAGGCGATACTTGCCTATGTATCGGTTGTCGCGGCCGCCGATCTTGGCGCGCCGCTTCAGACGCAATGATCGCTTTGCCGCATCAGTGGTCCCGGCGCTTGCCGAAGTAATCCTCGGTCGTCACCACGCGTGGCCGCTCACCGGCAGAAAACGGGTTCTCCTTGGAATGGAACTGCGCCTTGACCCGGCAATCATCGCACATCTGGATCATGCGCGCCTGTGCCGAACTGGCAAACATCGGATGCGTTCCGGCCAGCTTTTCCATGATGCGCTCCACCGTCGATTTCACACCGAAGGCGGCCCCGCATTCGATACAGGCAAACGGCTCTTCCTCGTTCAGCACCTGCTGCGACAGGGCCGCGTCCGACAGATTGAACCGCGGTACCAGTTCTATGGCGTTCTCGGGGCAGATCGTCCTGCAGATACCACATTGAAGGCAGGCATCCTCCTGAAAGTTGAGCTGTGGCTTATCAGGATTGTCGATCAACGCACCCGAAGGACAGAGCGATACACAGGACAGGCAGAGCGTACAGGCATCCGTATCAATCGCAACCGCACCATAAGGCGCGCCGTCGGGCAAATCGAGTACCGGTCCGCCGGGGTTGAGTGCCTGCGCCGAAAGCCGGGCAATCTGCCTCCGGTTGCCGAGTGGCAAGACAGGGCTTTCCAAGGGCGGGGAGGTGTCTTGATCATAGAGGCGATCCGCCATGATGTCAGGATCGGTCTCGTCAATCAGGCCAAGCCGGTCGGACCCGGCGATGGCCTCAGCCAAGGCCAGTTCGCGTATCAGCGCGTCACGCTCGGTCGTCGGCGACACCAAAACGTCGACGCGGGCAAAACCATGTGACAACCCGGCGAGCATTTCGGCATGTCCGAAACCCGAGATCACCGAGAGCTCCAGCGGAATCACCTGGGCCGGCAACCCCCTGCCAAACCTCGCAGCCAAGCGGATCATCTCGGCCCCGCGCGCATCATGAACGAGAAGCCGAGGCGCAATACCACCGGCCGATCGAAATGTCCGGGCCAGCACTTCCATCCGCGACAGAAGGTGGCCAACCGGCGGATCCTCGTATGTGATCGCCGTCGAGGGGCAGAGCGCGGCGCAGGAGCCGCAGCCAGCACAGATCATCGGGTCGATCGCCACATGTTCGCCAGCCGCCGTGATCGCTCCGGTCGGGCAGATATCTAGGCATTTCGAGCATCCCGTCTGGCCCGCCCGCGAATGAGCGCAAAGCGTCTCGTCGAGGCGAACGTAGAGCGGCTTTTCAAAGGTTCCCACCAGGTCACGCGCCTGGGCGGTCAAGCTGGCCACCGCGACCATGTCTTTTGGATCTGCGCGCAGGTAACCCTCGCGCTTTTCCGGCGCAGGAACGAATGGAGATGCTCCGCTCAGGTCGATGATGATATCGCAGGCCGATTTCGCTCCGTCACGAGGCGCGCTCCAGCCGTAACTGCCGCGACCGACCGGATCCAAGATCTGTAGCGCATCGAACGTGACCTCGAACCCTCCCAAGGCCCCCGTGACCCGTCGAACGCGCCCACGAACCGTGTCCCATCGCCGCGACACTGGCTCGGCCTCGTCCAGGGCCAGAACCGTGACCGCCAGCGTGTCTGCCAGTTGTCCGGCCAGTCCAAACGCAACCTCACCCGGCCCGACAATCAGGCAGGTTCCCTCACTGACCACGTCGACTGAAGGTGTTTCCCGCCGCGGCATCAATGCTTCAGCCAAGAGCGCAGCCTGCTTGGGGTGCGTATCACCGCCCTCGTCCGACCACCCTGCCCGGTCGCGCAGATCGACCATGAGCGGAAGATCCGCACCAAGTTCCTCGGCCAGTTCCTCGAACCGTGCACTTTCCTGCCCACAGGCAATGACAACCGGGCCAGCCCGCATCGCCTCAGCGGCCGTCTCGATCTCGGCGGTGCACAACGCTTCGTGCACGCGCGTGCAGCTCACTCCGCAAGAGGCCTCCAACCCGTCGGCATCAAGCCTTTGCGATCCGCCGCAACTGCACAGCATAACGCGGTCCGTCATGCACGTCCCTCCCCGGTTCACTGGTGCCGCCCTGGCCGTTTTGGCGCCGGCTGACCACCAGAGTATTTTACTCAAGTATTTGCGCGACAACAGGAATTTTTGATTTCCAGCTGCCAAGATATGCAAATACGGGCTTGGCATACCATGGTGTCCTGCGCCATAACTATCAATAGCCGATGGTGGGGATGACCACGGCCGGAGGACTGATTGAAGACCGCAGCCGTTCACATCGAAATGCCGCTTGGCATTGTTGTGCGCCGGACGCCCGGCATAACGCGTTGGGCGCGGTGGTCATGGCGGGCTGTCGCAGTGCTTCCTGGGGCCGCTTCTGCGGATTGGGCAGAACTCCGCCGCGAAGGCGACGCAATCGAGTATCACGCGGCGACGCTGCCTCTCACGCTCTGGGCCGCCGAGACCGAGGCTTACCTTGCCAATCTGTCCGACGCAGAACCTGCAATCTATGTCGTACTTCGCGAGCCGGACAGCAAAGATCATCCTCTCGAAGCCGTGCTTGTCACCGCATCGCCGTTTGAGGCACAGGATTACGCCGATACGGGCGAAGAAATCGTGGAAAAGGTCCCCATGACCGAAGGGCTGGTCGCCTGGGTTCGCGATTTCACGCTGGAGTACCATCATGAAGAAGCGTTCGTGAAACGCCGCAGAGACCGCAAACGGATTGACCTTGTCGAGGACGGCAAAGGTGACGCGCGCATCCGGCAGACCTCCGACGTCTACCGCGCTCCTCGGAGAGCCGTGCAATGACCCGGGCGCAGGATTTCTGGTCGCGCAGGCGCGCGGCAGTTGCCGAGGAGGCGCGAACCGAAGAGGTCGCGACGCTGGCCGAAAAGGCAGCTGAGGAGCGTCGCGCGCTAGAGACGCGGTCCGACGAAGAGATCCTTGCCGAACTCGACCTTCCCGACCCCGATACGATCGCACCCGGCGATGATGTCGCGGCCTTCCTTCGGGAGGTTGTGCCGGAACGTTTGCGGCGACGTGCGCTGCGCCGTCTGTGGCAGATCAATCCGGTTCTGGCCAATGTTGATGGCCTTGTAGATTATGGCGAAGACTTCACCGATGCGACCTGCGTTATCGAGAACCTGCAAACGGCCTACCAGGTGGGACGCGGAATGCTCTCGCATGTTGAGCATCTCGCCATGGCCGAAACCGAGCCCACGGCTGACCAGGCGGACGCCGAAATACCGGCTCAAGCTGATACCACCGAAGAGATCCCCCAGGCATGCGCGCCGGTGACAGCGTCAGCTGACACCGCGACCGAAGAGAAAGTCCCCGACGGGGACTTCGAGGAGGTCGCCACCCCCGCCCCGCGCCGCATGCGTTTCGTGTTCGACAAGGAGCAAGTATGACCGCCGCCACCCTGCCCGACATCGCCGAAGAGGACCGGCTGCGCGCGGAATTCTATGACTTCCTCGGTCGACTTCTGGCCGCTCCGCCGGACGGGCCGCTTTTGTCGAGCATGGCCGGCCTGCAAGGCGATGAAAGCGATCTGGGCCAGGCTGTTCAGGCCATGGCGCGCGTGGCCAAGGTTACCCGTTCAGAAGCCGCCGAGCGCGAGTTCAATGCGCTATTCATCGGCCTCGGCCGGGGAGAGCTCTTACCCTATGCCAGTTACTACCTGACCGGTTTTCTCAACGAGAAACCGCTGTCGCAGCTGCGGCAGGACATGGCGGCGCGGCGGATGACCCGGGCCCCCAACGTTTATGAACCCGAGGACAACATCGCGTCGCTGATGGAAATGATGGCGGGCATGATCCTTGGCCGTTTCGGTGCGCCGGCCGCCTTGACCGATCAGCGCCTATTCTGGAACCGCCATATCGGGCCGTGGGCCGGCCATTTCTTTACCGATCTCGAAGCTGCCGAGAACTCGGTCCTTTATGCGTCGGTCGGCACAGCCGGTCGCCTTTTCATCGAAATCGAACGGGAAGGGTTTCGCATGACGGCGGAGTAGATCCGCCCATTCACCGGCACATCCATTCAGACAGTGCCACAATCGCAGAGGGGAAGGAGGTTCCCATGAGCAAGATCCGGGAAGATGGCGCGAGCCGCCGCGAGTTCCTGAAACTGGCCGGCACCATGGCGCCCGCCGCGGCTGTTGCCGTGGCATCGGGTGGCGAGGCACATGCGGCCGAGGCTCCGATAAACGAGACACGGATTCAGGATACGGCACATACCCGCGCCTATCTTGACAGCGCCCGGTTCTGAGCCGCCGCGCAACATGACATGACAGCGCCCGGCGCAGCCGGACGACGTCTTCCACCGGCCGACGGTTGCGTGACGCCCCGGTGCCGGTTTCGACGAGAGTACCACGCCAGCCACGGCATCGAACCGTGGCACGCAAGGGAGAGACAGACATGCTTAGGAAAAAGACCAACGGGGTTGCGCGACGCCCCCAGCGGGCAAGTATGCTGACCCGGGTCGGTGAAAAGACCGTCGACCGCCGCGCGTTCCTGCGCGGATCGGGTCTCGCGATCGGCGGCCTTGCCGCGATCGGCGCCACGGGCGGAACCGTGACGCAAGCCAGCGCCCAGACCGCAGCGGCACAGGCCGTGAACACGGTGAAATCCATATGCACCCATTGTTCGGTCGGCTGTACCGTCGTTGCCGAAGTGCAGAACGGCGTCTGGACCGGACAGGAACCCGGTTGGGACAGCCCGTTCAACCTCGGCGCCCATTGCGCAAAGGGCGCGTCGGTCCGCGAGCACGCACATGGCGAGCGCCGCCTGAAATACCCGATGAAGAAAGAGGGCGGCGAGTGGAAGCGCATCAGCTGGGAACAGGCGATCGACGAGATCGGCGACGGCATGATGAAGATCCGCGACGAGAGCGGACCTGACAGCGTGTACTGGCTGGGCTCGGCCAAGCATAACAACGAACAGGCCTATCTTTTCCGCAAGTTCGCGGCTTATTGGGGCACGAACAACGTGGACCACCAGGCCCGTATCTGTCACTCGACGACGGTTGCAGGTGTTGCAAACACATGGGGCTACGGCGCCATGACGAACTCCTACAACGACATTCACAACAGCCGCGCGATCTTCATTATCGGCGGCAACCCGGCCGAGGCGCATCCCGTCTCGCTGCTGCATGTTCTGCGCGCCAAAGAGCAAAACAACGCTCCGCTTATCGTGTGCGACCCGCGCTTTACCCGGACCGCCGCCCATGCGGACGAGTTCGTCCGCTTCCGTCCCGGCACCGATGTTGCGCTGATCTGGGGTATCCTGTGGCACATCTTCGAGAACGGGTGGGAAGACAAGGAGTTCATCCGTACCCGTGTCTGGGGCATGGACCAGATCCGCGAAGAAGTCGCCAAGTGGACGCCCGAGGAAACCGAGCGCGTCACCGGTGTTCCCGGCAGCCAGTTGCGCCGCGTTGCGCGCACCATGGCAAACAACCGTCCCGGTACGGTGATCTGGTGCATGGGCGGGACCCAGCACACCAACGGCAACAACAACACCCGCGCCTATTGCGTGCTGCAGCTCGCCTTGGGCAACATGGGAACAAGCGGCGGCGGCACCAACATCTTCCGCGGCCATGACAACGTGCAAGGCGCCACCGATCTCGGCGTTCTGTCGCACACGCTGCCCGGCTACTACGGCCTGTCGAAAGGTGCCTGGGCGCATTGGTCCCGCGTCTGGGAGGAAGACCCGGAGTGGCTGGCCGGGCAATTCGCGACGACGACCGGCAAGGACGGCAAGAAAAAATCCCTGCAGAACCTGACCGGTATCCCCGTGTCGCGCTGGATAGACGGCGTGCTGGAAAAGCCGGAGAACATGGACCAGGACAACAATGTCCGCGCCATGGTGCTCTGGGGGCATGCGCCCAACTCTCAGACCCGCATGACCGAGATGAAGACGGCGATGGAGAAGCTGGACATGCTGGTCGTGATCGACCCGTATCCCACCGTCTCGGCCGTGCTGCATGACCGCACCGATGGTGTCTACCTGCTTCCGGCAGCGACGCAGTTCGAAACCTACGGCTCGGTCACGGCGTCCAACCGCTCGATCCAGTGGCGCGAAAAGGTGGTTGATCCCCTGTTCGAGTCCAAGCCGGATCACGAGATCGTCGGGCTCTTCGCCAAGAAGTTCGGTTTCCACGACCGTATCTTCCGCAACATCGCGCTGGAAGATGACGGGGTGACCCCGAACATCGAGGACACTCTGCGCGAGATCAATCGCGGCATGTGGACCATCGGCTATACCGGCCAGTCGCCAGAGCGGCTCAAGCTGCACATGGCCAACCAGCACACCTTTGACCGTACGACGCTGCGCGCCAATGGTGGGCCGGCGGATGGCGATTACTACGGTCTGCCGTGGCCGACCTGGGGTACGCCCGAGATGGGCCATCCCGGTACGCCGAACCTTTATGACATGTCCAAACCGGTGGCCGAAGGCGGCCTCACCTTCCGGGCGCGCTTTGGCGTCGAACGGGATGGTCAGAACCTGCTGGCCGACGGTGTGGCAAGCGCGGGGTCGGAAATCCAGGACGGCTATCCCGAGTTTACGTACCAGATGTTGGTTGATCTCGGCTGGGATGGCGACCTGACCGACGAGGAACGCCGTGCGATCGGACGTGTGGCCGGCATCGGAGGGCTGGACGAAGTGGGTCAGAGCGACGACGGCGATGATACCGCTGCATCGGCTGCTTCGACGTCAGGTCAGACCGAAGAGGTGGATCAGACTGCGGCGGCTCATAACCTTGCCCAGCCGTCCGGCGAGCAAGGGGCACAGGAAGAAGTCGGTGAACAATCCATGTCGCCCTTCCCGTCCGACTTCAACGAGAAGGCCGCTGGCGTCAACTGGAAGACCGACCTTTCGGGTGGTATCCAGCGGGTCGCGATCAAGCATGGCTGCGCCCCCTTCGGCAATGCCAAGGCACGAACCGTGGTCTGGACCTTCCCGGATCCGGTGCCGGTTCACCGTGAGCCGCTTTACACCAACCGGCGCGACCTCGTGGCGGATTATCCGACCTATGAGGACCGGCATGCCTATCGCCTGCCCACACTCTATGCCTCGATCCAGAAGAATGATTTCTCGAAGGACTATCCGATCATTCTGACCTCGGGCAGACTGGTGGAGTACGAAGGCGGCGGCGACGAGACCCGATCGAACCCTTGGCTGGCCGAATTGCAGCAGGACATGTTCGTCGAAATCAATCCGCGTGACGCCAATAACCTTGGCGTACGGGACGGCGCGCAGGTCTGGGTCGAAGGTCCCGAAGGAGGAAAGGTCAAGGTGATGGCCATGGTCACAGAGCGTGTCGGCGCAGGCGTCGCCTTCATGCCCTTCCACTTTGGCGGCCATTTCCAGGGCGAAGATCAGCGGTCGAAATACCCCGCTGGCGCGGATCCCTACGTCTTGGGCGAGAGCACCAACACCGCTCAGACCTATGGCTATGACTCGGTAACCCAGATGCAGGAGACCAAGGCGACTCTCTGCAAGATCTGGGCAGCGTAAGGAGGAGAAGAGAAAATGGCAGCAAGAGCAAAGTTTCTCTGCGACGCCGAGCGCTGCATCGAGTGCAACGCCTGCGTCACGGCGTGCAAGAACGAGCATGAGGTGCCCTGGGGTATCAACCGCCGCCGCGTGGTGACCATCAACGATGGCACCCCGGGCGAACGGTCGATCTCGGTCGCCTGCATGCATTGTTCGGATGCACCCTGTATGGCGGTGTGCCCGGTCGACTGCTTCTACCAGAACGAGGAAGGGGTGGTCCTGCACTCCAAGGACCTCTGCATCGGCTGTGGCTACTGCTTCTACGCGTGCCCCTTTGGCGCGCCGCAATATCCGCAAGCGGGCAATTTCGGCAGCCGCGGAAAGATGGACAAGTGCACCTTCTGCGCCGGTGGCCCCGAGGAGAACCACTCGACCGAAGAGTTCGCCAAGTACGGCCGCAACCGGATCGCCGAGGGCAAGCTGCCCATCTGCGCCGAGATGTGCGCGACCAAGGCGTTGCTTGCAGGTGATGGCGACGTCGTGTCGGCCATTTACCGTGAGCGCGTGGTGGCGCGTGGCTTCGGCACCGGTGCTTGGGGTTGGGGTACGGCCTACGACCAGAAGGGCGGCTGATCCCTCGCCCGATAACCGGGACCGGTGCGAACAGGCGCCGGTCCCGAATTACACCACTTCCATAACGGCGCGCTCCGCAGTTGACGCGTTGATCGTTTCAGACGCCAAGAGGGCATTCATGACGATGCTTCGCCTTTTGATCTGCTTGTTCTGCCTAGCCTTACCGGCCGTGGCTCAAGAGACGCCCGAACTTCCGCCGATTGATCGGTCGGCCACCGGCGGGGCGACGACACTGGAGGATATCCTTCGTCGTCAGGAAGGCCTGAAAGTCGATGACAGTTACCGCTCCGAGAACCTCGGTCAAACAAACCGGGAAGGAACTGCGGCAGGGCTTTCGACGCGCGGCGTTGCCTCGGACGCGGATATCTTTCGCGCCTTGCGCTACAACGCGGCGGATGTCACCACTTCGTCCCGCGGCCCTGCGGCCGACGTGATCATCCAAGATGGCGGAATGCGTTGGCTGCTTTTGCGCGAAGGCCCGATCAGGAAGTATGGCACCTGGATACTGGGTGGAATGCTGGTCCTGCTGGCCGTGTTCTTCCTTATCCGTGGACGGATTCGTATCGACGGAGAGAAAACAGGCCGCACCGTAACGCGCTTCTCGGGGTTCGAGCGCTTCGGTCATTGGCTCTTTGCCGGTTCATTCCTCATCCTGGGCGCGACCGGCCTAATCACCCTCTGGGGGCGCCAGTTGTTCATGCCGCTTGTCGGCAAGGAAGGGTACGCGACGCTGGCGCAGGCGTGCAAATGGCTCCACAACAACATCGCCTGGGCGTTCATTCTGGGCCTCGTCATCGTCACGGTAAACTGGATCGCACATAACATTCCCAGCCGCCTCGACCTGAAATGGCTGGCAGCGGGCGGCGGGCTTTTCAGCAAGGGCCACCACCCTCCGGCACGCAAATTCAACGCGGGCCAAAAGATCATCTTCTGGGCCTGCATCGTGCTGGGCGTTTCCATCTCGCTGTCTGGCCTGTCCCTTCTATTCCCGTTCGAAATGCCGATGTTCGCCAAGACGTTCGTCGTGATCAACGATATCGGTGTCCTCGGCTGGTTCGGCTACGCCCCTCTTCCCGAAGTCTTGGCACCGCATGAAGAGATGCAATACGCGCAGCTGTGGCATGTGATCGTCGCGTTCATCTTCATCGCGATCATCCTGGCCCATATCTATCTCGGTTCCATTGGCATGGAGGGGGCGTTCGATGCCATGGGCAATGGCGAAGTTGAAGAGCAATGGGCGCGCGAGCATCACTCCCTCTGGCTGGAAGAGGTCAAGGAGAGCGAAGCACAAACCGGGGGCAAGGCCCCCTCGCCCGCCGAGTGACATGCGTCTGCTGGCCGTTGCCTTGCTGCTGGCCGCATCGCCGACTGCGGCGTCCGAATTCTACACGTTGAAAGGGCATGGCGGGCCGATAATGGGAATCGACGCCGCGCCCGATGGCCGGGTCGCCACGGCCAGCTTTGACAATTCGGTCGGGCTGTGGACCGACCGAACTCCGCATTGGTACGACGGTCACGAGGCCGCGGTGAATGCCGTGGCCATCGATGGCGAGGAGTTGTTTTCGGCCGGGGACGATTTCACCCTGCGGCGCTGGCCCGGCGGCCAGGTCATTGGCAGACACAAAGGCAAGATCGTCTCGATCGCGGTGTCTGCCAGCCATGTCGCAACGGCCAGCTGGGACGGTACCATCGGGCTTTGGCCACGCTTCGGCGAGGGTCCGACCCGCTTCTTGGGACCGGTTGGCGCGGGTGTGAATGCCGTCACTTTCGCGCGCGGCGGCGAACAGCTCTACTCTGCCGGGATGGACGGGCGTCTGCTGCTGTGGGATGTGGCCTCGGGCCGCGAACTTCAAGAAGTCCTTTCGCACGGGTTCGGTATCAACGAGCTGGTGCTTGATCCAAGCGAGAGCTGGCTGGCCTATGGTGCCGTTGACGGCGTAACCCGCATACGTAACCTCGCAACCGGTGCGGAACGCGACTTCACGCTCGATCGCAGACCGATCCTCGCCTTAGCGCTAAGCCCCGATGGAAAGGACCTCGCCGTTGGTGACGGCGAAGGCTACATCATGGTGATCGACACCGATGCTTGGCGCATCACGCGCGATTTCCGCGCGGCATTGCGCGGTCCGATCTGGGCACTGGCCTTTTCCGCCGACGGTCAGAATATTCATGCGGGCGGGATCGATAATGCGGTCCACAGCTGGCCAATTGCCTCGCTCGGCGAACACGAGCCCATCGCAACCGGCGAGCAGCGTTTTCTAAAAGATCCCGAAACGATGGAAAACGGTGAACGCCAATTTGCTCGAAAATGCTCCATCTGCCATACGCTTACGCCAGACAGCGCCCGCCGGGCAGGTCCCAGTCTTTACGGTCTTTTCGACCGTCCCGCCGGTACCCTCCCCGGCTATCACTATTCCGAAACGCTTGCGCAATCGGAGGTCATCTGGACAGCCGATACGATTGATGCGCTTTTCGACGAAGGCCCCGACCATTATATCCCAGGGTCAAAGATGCCAATGCAGCGGATCGCGAAGCCGCAGGATCGGGCAGATCTGATCGATTACCTGCGCCGCGCCACACGACAGGAGAACTGAAATGAAAGCCTTTGTTTCCGCGCTTGCCGCGATGGCGGTTATCACCGTGGCCGCCCCTCTTCTGTTGTCCGAGGTCGAAACGATGCGCGATGCGCGAACCGGCCCTTCGGTACGGCTCGACTGATCCAACGAAAAAGCGGCCCCCGAAGGAGCCGCCATCATACCGCGCGAGTGCGCCGGATCAGTTCAGTGCCTTGTCGGTAATATCTTGTGTCCAAGCGCCCTCGGGCTCTTTCGTGATCACAGGATCGGAACCACCGGCAAGCAAAGTCGACACCGTGCGCTGGTAATCGGCCTCGTCAAGCGCGCCGTTTGATCCAGCCGTAAGTTTAGCGATTTCACCCATCATGCGCTTTTGGTGCTCTTCGGTCTGCGCACCGGTCGCATCGTTGTCGAGCACGATTTCCGCCGCTTCATCGGGATTTTCTTCGGCATATTTCCAGCCTTTCATCGATGCCCGCACGAAACGGACCATCTTGTCGGAGAACTCCGGATCGGCGAGGTTCTCTTCCAGCACGTAAAGACCGTCTTCGAGCGTCGCCACACCCTGATCCTCGTACTTGAAAGTCACGAGTTCCTCGGGGTCGACACCAGCGTCGATCACCTGCCAATATTCGTTATAGGTCATGGTCGAGATGCAATCGGCCTGACGCTGAAGCAGCGGATCGACGTTGAACCCCTGCTTGAGGACTTCGACACCGTTTTCGGATTTTCCTTCGGTCGAGATGCCCAACTGGCTCATCCAGGACATGAAAGGAAACTCGTTGCCAAAAAACCAGACGCCCAGCGTGCGGTTCTTCAGGTCTTCGGGCGACTCGATCCCCGCATCCTTCCAGCAGGTCAGCATCATGCCCGAGGATTTGAACGGTTGCGCGATATTTACCAGCGGCAACCCCTTTTCCCTTGCGGCCAGTGCGGCGGGCATCCATTCGACGGTGACATCCGCCCCGCCACCCGCGATGACCTGCGTCGGAGCGATGTCGGGACCGCCCGGCAAGATGGTGACGTCAAGGTTCTCTTCCTCGTAGAACCCCTTGTCCTGGGCGACGTAGTAGCCCGCGAACTGCGCCTGCGTCACCCATTTCAGCTGCAATGTCACCTCATCGGCGGCAAAGGCATTCCCGGCTGCCAGGGTCAGGGCGGCAACCGCCCCGCTCAGTAGCTTTTTCATTCTGACTTTCTCCTTGTTGAACTCTTTGCCCCTCTTCCGGGGTCTTGTTTCTTTGCTCATCCTCATCCGCGCTGCGAGGGGTGCCAGAAGGTCACCGCCCGTTCGATCGCGGCCATGAGACCATAAAACAGCGTCCCTGCCAGTGCCGCCACCACAATCTCGGCCCAAACCATGTCGAGCGCAAGCTGCCCGACGCTGGTCGAGATGCGAAAGCCCATACCAACCGTAGGGGAGCCGAAAAACTCGGCGACGATGGCCCCGATGAGCGCCAGCGTGGTGGAAATCTTGAGCCCGTTGAAGATGAAGGGCATTGCAGCGGGAAGGCGCAGCTTGAAGAAGCTCTGCCAATAGCTCGCGGCGTATGTCTCCATCAGGTCGCGTTGCATGGCCGTGGTTTCCCGAAGGCCGGCAACCGTGTTGACCAACATGGGGAAGAACACCATCACCACCACGACAGCAGCCTTGGATTGCCAGTCAAAGCCGAACCACATAACGAGGATCGGCGCGGTCCCCACGATGGGAAGCGCCGCCACGAAATTGCCCACCGGCAGCAGGCCAAGGCGCAGAAACTCGGAGCGGTCCACCGCGATCGCTGTCAGGAAGGCCGCCGCACAGCCGATCACGTAGCCGCTCAGCGCGCCCTTGAGGATCGTCTGCACGAAATCGGCCCATAGGATCGGAACGCTGTTCACGAACCGCTCGGCAATGACAGAGGGCGCAGGCAGGATCACCAACGGAACCTCCAGCCCCCGAACAAGCAATTCCCAAATGCCCACGATGGTCAGGCCGAAAATGACGGGCACGAGCAATCGCACCGCACTCGTATCGGCCTGTGGGCCGTTGGCCAGCCGTGAATTGAGCCACCAGCCCAAGGCCCAGAGGAGTATGGCGAAAAGGACAAAGATCATCTCGACACGCTCCTCTTTCCGGTACCCGGCACGGAAAGAAAGGCGTTGCAGCCCTGGGCAACAAACACATGTACACTCATGCCATCCCCATCCGTTTCAGAACCATCCGCTCCAGCAAACCCAGCAATGCAACAAGACAGGCCGCCAGGATCGCCGCCGCGAAGAGTGCCGACCAGATCTGCACTGTTTGGCCGTAATAGCTGCCCGCAAGCAGGCGGGCGCCAAGCCCCGCAACGGCGCCTGTTGGCAATTCGCCCACAATGGCACCAACCAAGGAAGCCGCGATACCGATCTTCAGCGACGCAAAGAGGTAGGGCATCGAGGCGGGCAGCCGCAATTTCCAAAAACCTTGTGCATTGGATGCATTGTAGGTCCGCAAAAGGTCAAGCTGCATGCCATCCGGACTGCGCAATCCCTTCACCATGCCGACTACAACAGGAAAAAAGCTCAGATAAGCGGATATCACAGCCTTTGGAATGATCCCCTGGATCCCTATGGAATAGAGCACCACGATGATCATGGGCGCCAGTGCAATGATTGGAATGGTCTGACTGACGATGGCCCACGGCATCACGGACATGTCCATGACCCGGCTGTGAACGATCCCCACGGCAAGCAGGATTCCAAGCCCCGTCCCGATGGCAAATCCCAAAAGGGTCGCGCTGAGCGTCACCCAGCCATGGTAGATCAGCGACCGCTTCGACGTGATCTTTTTCTTGACCGTGGTTTCCCACAGTTCGATTGCGACCTGATGTGGCGCCGGCAACCGCGGCCGGTCCTGCTCCCATGTCGCGGGGATGGCGAAACTGTTGCGCGCGATCAATCCGAATTCTCCGGCATCGCGGCGTTCACGCGCCGTCGCCGGGACCACCTCTGCACCAGCACGTTCGGCCTCTGTCAGTACACCCTTGATGTTCATGGGAACACATGCCGCGTACCAAAGCGCGACCAATGCTGCGACGACCGTCAGAACGGCAAGCACCGACCTCATGTGCGGGCCTCTTGCTTGGGATCAATCGTCATAGGAATGCCCCGCCCGCAATCCTTCGCGCACACGATGGGCGACCTCGATGAACTCGGGCGTATCCCTGATGTCGAGCGGCCGTTCCTTGGGCAGCGGGCTTTCGATCACATCGGTGATCCGCCCCGGCCGCGGGCTCATCACGACGATCCGGGTCGAGAGATAAACGGCTTCGGGTATCGAATGGGTGACGAAACCAATGGTCTTGCCGGTCCGTGCCCAGAGCGCCAGAAGTTGCTCGTTGAGGTGATCCCGCACGATTTCGTCCAAGGCCCCGAACGGCTCATCCATCAACAATATGTCGGCGTCAAAGGCCAAGGCGCGCGCGATACTGGCCCGCTGCTGCATCCCCCCCGAAAGCTGCCAAGGATATTTTCCGCCAAATCCTTTTAGATCAACCAGTTCGAGAACGTCGTTAACGCGCTCATCCTGCTGTGAACGGCTGTAGCCCATGATCTCGAGCGGCAGTTTGATATTCCGGGCGATGGTCCGCCAGGGATAAAGCCCCGCCGCTTGGAACACATAGCCATAGGCGCGCTGCCGACGGGCCTCGTCCGGTGACATGCCATTAACGGAGAGCGTGCCGCCAGTGGGCGTCTCAAGCGCTGCGACACAACGCAGAAAGGTTGTCTTCCCGCATCCCGAAGGGCCGATGAAACTGACGAAGTCGCCCTTGTCGATCGTCAGGTTCACATCCTTGAGCGCATGGACCGGCCCGTCATTGGTCTCGAAAGTGAGATCCAACTGCCTTGCCTCGACGACGGGCTGGGGTGTGTTTTCACTGTTCATCATAAAGTCCTGATGGGATTGGGAAACCGGGCCCGCGGGCCCGGCTCCGTTGTCAAACACCTGTCGCCGGAATGCCGCTGCGCTCCACCGGGCGCGGCGCGGTCAGTTCCTTCCAGGTCGAAAGCGCCTTGTTGACGGTGGTGTTCGCCGCGCGCGCCACGAACTTGCCGTGCCCTTCTTCGGTACGGATTTCTCCATCATGCACGGCCACCTTGCCCCGGGTCAGCGTATAGCGGGGAAGGCCCTTCACCTCCTTGCCCTCGAACACGTTGTAATCGATCGACGACTGCTGCGACCCGGCCGAGATCGTCTTGGTCTTTTCAGGGTCCCACACCACCAGGTCCGCATCCGCACCGACAAGAACCGCGCCTTTCTTCGGATAGCAGTTGAGGATCTTGGCAATATTGGTCGAGGTGACCGCGACAAACTCGTTCGGCGTCAGGCGCCCGGTCTCCACCCCATGCGTCCAGAGCATGGGCATCCGGTCCTCAAGACCCCCGGTTCCATTCGGAATCTTTGTAAAATCGCCAACACCATAGCGTTTCTGTTCCGTCGTAAAGGCGCAGTGATCCGTCGCGACGACGGAAAGCGAACCCGCCTGCAACCCGTTCCAAAGGCTTTCCTGGTGCTGCTTGTTGCGGAATGGCGGCGACATGACCCTGCGGGCCGCATGATCCCAATCCTTGTTGAAATACTCGCTTTCATCCAGCGTCAGATGCTGGATCAAAGGCTCGCCCCAGACACGCTTGCCCAACTGCCGCGCGCGCCGGATCGCCTCGTGGCTTTCCTCGCAAGAGGTGTGCACGACATAGAGCGGAACACCTGCCATGTCGGCGATCATGATCGCGCGGTTCGTGGCCTCACCTTCGACCTGCGGCGGTCGGGAATAGGCATGCGCCTCGGGGCCGGTATTGCCCTCGGCCAGCAGCTTTGCCGACAGTTCGGCAACCACGTCGCCATTCTCGGCATGGACCATGGCGATCCCGCCAAGTTCCGACAGGCGCTGGAACGACGCATAAAGCTCGTCATCATTCACCATCAGCGCGCCCTTATAGGCCATGAAATGCTTGAAGGTGTTGATTCCGCGCTCCTCGACGACGGTTTTCATCTCGTTGAAAACCTGTTCACCCCACCAGGTCACGGCCATGTGGAAGGAATAGTCGCAATTGGCCCGGGTCGACTTGTTGTCCCATCGCTTGAGCGCATCCAGCAGGCTCTCACCCGGGTTCGGCAGCGCAAAATCGACCACCATCGTCGTGCCGCCCGCCAACGCAGCGCGCGTGCCGCTTTCGAAATCATCGCTGGAATAGGTGCCCATGAACGGCATCTCGAGATGGGTGTGAGGGTCGATTCCACCTGGCATCACATAGCAGCCCGTCGCGTCCAGAACCTCGTCACCCTTCAGATCCGGGCCAATCTCGGCAATCATGCCATTCTCGATGCGCACATCCGCCGTGTAGGTCAGATCGGCCGTAACCACCGTGCCGTTCTTGATGACCGTGCTCATGTCGTTCACTCCCTGTTTTCTCTTTTCAGACCGAGCTGAAACACTCGATCGCATTACCATGGACACCGATGTCGAGCGGACCGAAATCGCTTTCGACACATAGTGAGAAATAGCCAGCACTCGGCAAGTAGATCAGCCTGTAGCACCCGTCCCCGCGTGCAACCGACCAGCAGGTCTGCGTGATTCCACCCGAGAAATTCACCGTCACCCTGCGGGGTTCGCGAAGGTTGGCCTTGAAGGCTTCGACAGTCATGCGCGCCTCGCGGCTGTCCAGCGGCCAGGCCGCGATCTCGTCCGCAATCAGCGCCTTGATCTGTGCTGCCGTCTCCGCCATCGCGCACTCCCGCTCACCCGGCTCCAGCGCCCTTGCCTTCCTCTTGCTCCAAATATCCCGGGGAGCGCGAGGGGCTGGCCCCTCGCTACTCCACGATCTCCGCCGTCTCGACAACCGCGTGGAACAGAACATCGGTCCCCGCGCTTGCCCAATCCTTGCTGATCTCCTCGGCCTCGTTATGGCTCAACCCGTCGACACAGGGGCACATGACCATCGCCGTCGGTGCGACGCGGTTGATCCAGCAGGCATCATGCCCCGCGCCCGAGATGATGTTCATGTGGCTGTAACCCAGCCTCTCCGCCGCATTGCGGATTGCCCCGACACAGCCCTCGTCAAAGGCCACGGGGTCGAAACCACCGACTTTCTCGAACGCGATCTCCAAGCCCATTTCGTCAGCGATGCGACGGCCTTCGGTCTTGAGCCGCGCCTCCATGTCCTCGATCACCGAAAGCTCCGGGGACCGGAAATCGACCGTGAAGACCACCTTGCCGGGGATCACGTTGCGAGAGTTCGGGTAGACATCGATATGGCCCGCCGCGCCCACGGCGTGAGGCGCGTGCGACAGCGCGATCGCCTCGACCTGCTCCAAGATACGCGCCATGCCCAGGCCCGCGTTGCGTCGCATCGGCATGGGGGTAGAGCCGGTATGCGCGTCCTTGCCGGTCACCGTCACCTGCGTCCAGCTCAAACCCTGGCCGTGGGTGACGACGCCAATGTCCTTACCCTCGGCCTCAAGGATCGGACCCTGTTCGATATGCAGTTCGAAGAAGGCATGCATCTTGCGCGCACCCACCTCTTCCGCGCCTTTCCAGCCGATCCGCTCCAGCTCGTCGCCAAAGCGTTTTCCTTCGGCGTCCTCACGTGCATAGGCCCAATCCTGCGTGTGCATGCCGGCAAAAACGCCAGAGGACAGCATCGCCGGCGCAAATCGGGTTCCTTCCTCGTTGGTGAAATTGGTCACCACGATGGGATGTTTCGTCTTGATGCCCAGGTCGTTCAGCGTGCGGATGATTTCCAAACCACCCAAAACGCCCAGAACGCCGTCATACTTGCCCCCGGTGGGCTGTGTGTCGAGATGGCTGCCGACATACACCGGCAATGCGTCCGGGTCGGTTCCCTCGCGACGGGCGAACATGTTGCCCATCTGATCCAGTCCCATCTCGCATCCTGCGGCTTCGCACCATTTCTGGAACAACGCGCGCCCTTCAGCATCTTCGTCGGTCAGCGTCTGTCGGTTGTTGCCGCCCGCGACGCCCGGCCCGATCTTGGCCATGTCCATCAGACTGTCCCAAAGGCGGTCGCCATTTATCCTGAGATTTTGCGCCGGTGCTGCCATGAAGGTCCCCCTGTGTTCGCGGTCTGGCGCCGCTTGTGTCGAATGATTTGACCATCTGGTCAAACTCACGCTATCACGAGCCTGTACCCAGTCAAGAAAATGCAAGGGGTCCTGCCGAAAAAGGCAGCAAACGGCATCCCCGCGCTGGAAATAGAGGCACCGCCCGCATGGCGCAGGATCGCGCACCGACCCGCATCCAGAAAAAGAACCGTGCCACGATTCTCGACGCCGCGCTCGAGGTGTTCGCCGCGCATGGCTTTCGTGGCGCGACAGTCGATCAGATCGCGGCGCAGGCCGGGCTGAGCAAGCCGAACCTGCTGTATTACTTTCCGTCCAAGGAAGCGATTCATGCAGCGCTGCTCGAAGGGCTGCTCGATACGTGGCTCGATCCCTTGCGAGATCTCGACGCCCAAGGAGAGCCGTTGGAGGAAATCATCGCCTACGTCCGGCGAAAATTGCAGATGAGCCGCGAGTTTCCGCGCGAAAGCCGCCTTTTTGCCAATGAGATCGTCCAGGGCGCACCACGGATCCAGGATGCGCTGCGCCATGATCTGAAGATCCTCGTCGATGAGAAGGTCGCCGTGATCGAAACATGGATGGCAGAGGGCCGAATTGCGCGGGTGCATCCCTACCACTTGATTTTCTCGATCTGGTCTCTGACCCAGCACTACGCCGATTTCGATGTCCAGGTCCGCGCCGTGATGGGTCCAGAGGACCCTTTCAACAGCGCTCCGGAATTCGTGGAAACGCTTTACCGCAGATTGCTGTCACCGGCCTGAGGCGCGGCCTCGGGCGCTGCCAGATCCCCGGTCTCCGCCTCTTCGCCCACGGCCAATGCTACCGTCTCGGGTGTCAGAGCGCGCGCGCTTGGCGCGGGAACAAAGCTGGCCTTGTCCTCGGCCTCGACCGGGGCACGCGCCGCGATACGCACGATCGCGAAGAGGATAAGCAACACGTGGGCGCCGGCCGATGTCAGGAAAAGCCCCCATTCGCCAAGCCCCGTCATCGCGAAACCCGCGAAAGCCGGACCAGCGATGGAGCCTATCCCGAACACCATCAGCAATCCGCCGCTGACCTGGATCGCCGTGCCCTCGGGCGCGTGATCGTTGGCATGGGCAATGATGATCGGGTACATCGCGTAGATTGCCCCTCCAAACGCCGCTGACAGCGCAAGCAAGGCGATGACATCCTGAATGGGCGCAAGGATGAAAAGAAGATCGACCGCCAGTGCTGTCGCAGCCACCGCGACAAGTACCTTTCTCCGATCCATCCTGTCGGAGAGATAACCAATGGGCACCTGGCTCAACGCACCCGCAAGCACCGGAAGGCTGGCAAACAGGGCGACCGAGGATACGGCAAGCCCGACCCGGTCAGCATAGACCGCAGCCAGTGTACCAAAGGCGCTATTCGAAATTCCCACGCAAAGCACGCCGAACACGGCAACCGGAGAATTGCGCCAGAGCGCCCGCAGGTCGAGACGCACGCTGACAAGCGGTTTGGGTACGGCCGTGCTCGACACCGCGGTCGGGACCAGCGCAAGGCAGTAGAAGATCGCAGGCAGGACGAAAAAGAGAAACCCGCTCGCGTCGCCCAAGGTCAGGACCATCTGACCGGCGGTCGACGCCACGAGGTTGACCATCGTGTAAAGCCCGAAGATGCGCCCGCGCGATCCCGGGTCGGCGCGCTCACTCAGCCAGCTTTCGACGATCATCGCCGCCCCGGCGAAACAAAAACCCGATAGCGCCCGGAGCGGCACCCACGCGTAGGGGGTGATGAAGATCAGCGACAACAACACCGCGACTGCGGCAAAGGCGGCCATGACGCCAAAGGCGCGAATATGCCCGACCTTGCCCACCAGCGGCGGGGTAATCACGCATCCGGCCACATATCCAAGGGCCCAGCCGGTGCCGAGAATACCCAGCGCCGCGGCCGAGAACCCCTCTTCGGTTCCCCGGATCGGCAGAATAAGCGCATTCATGCCCCCGGCGAACAGCAGCAAAGCCGAGCCAAGCAAAAGGGCGGTTACCGAAAATAGCTGTTTCACGTTCGGATCGGCCGCTTTTCTGCTTCAGGACATGCCCGCTGCCTAGCCCTTCGCCGTAGCGAAAAGCAAGGCTGGACAAAGGGACCCCGCAAATTTCCCGACCCGTGCCGGCAAAATCCGGCCCGGGCCGGCTCGCATCATTCGGCGGCGCGTGCCATCGGATTGTTGGGGTGCATCGTCCAGTTCGCGTAGTCGGCCTCGACGGTCTTGCCGGTGCGCGGATCGACCTCGCCGGGCGTCATAGGCACCATCGAAATGCAGTCCTCCACCGGGCAAACATCGACGCACAGGTTGCAGGCCACGCATTCCTCGTCGATGACCTCGAACACGCGGTCGGGTGACATGGAAATCGCCTGGTGGCTGGTGTCTTCGCAGGCGGCGTAGCAACGTCCGCAGGAAATGCACTTATCCTGATCGATCTTGGCCTTGGCGACGTAGTTGAGGTTCAGGTACTGCCAATCTGTCACGTTCGGAACGGCCATGCCCACGAAATCCGACACCGAGGCATAGCCCTTCTCATCCATCCACTGGCTCAACCCGCGGGTCAATTCCTCGACAATGCGGAAGCCATAGGTCATTGCGGCGGTGCAGACCTGCACGTTGCCCGCGCCGAGCGCTATGAATTCCGCAGCGTCGCGCCATGTTGTGACACCGCCGATGCCGCTAATGGGCAGACCGTGGGTTTCCGGATTGCGGGCGATTTCCGACACCATCGACAGCGCGATGGGCTTGACCGCAGGTCCGCAATAGCCGCCATGGCTGCCCTTCCCGTCGATCGACGGCTCAGGGCTGAAGGTGTCGAGGTTCACGCTGGTGATCGAATTGATCGTGTTGATGAGCGACACCGCATCGGCCCCACCATTCCGCGCTGCTGTCGCAGGCTTTCGGATATCGGTGATGTTCGGCGTCAGTTTCACGATCACCGGGCGGTCATAGTATTGCTTGCACCAGCGGGTGACCATTTCGATGTATTCGGGCACCTGCCCGACGGCCGAGCCCATACCGCGTTCGCTCATGCCATGAGGGCAGCCAAAGTTCAGTTCGATTCCGTCCGCGCCCGTTTCGGCCACCCGCGGCAGGATGGCTTTCCACGCTTCCTCCTCGCAGGGCACCATGATCGAGGCAATCAGCGCCCGGTCGGGGTAATCAGCCTTGACCCGCGCCATCTCTTCGAGGTTCACCTCGAGCGGACGGTCGGTGATCAACTCGATGTTGTTGAGACCCAACAGCCGCCGATCCGCGCCATAGATCGCCCCGTAGCGCGGCCCGTTCACGTTCACCACCGGCGGCCCTTCGGCTCCCAACGTCTTCCACACCACACCGCCCCAGCCAGCCTCGAAGGCGCGCCGCACGTTGTATTCCTTGTCGGTGGGCGGGGCCGAAGCCAGCCAGAACGGGTTCGGGCTTTTGATGCCCACGAAATCTGTCGTCAGATCAGCCATTTACGAGACCTCCCCTAGAGGTTTTAGGTTTTGTTTTATGATGTCGCTGCGATGCGCAAAGACCTGCGCCCGCGTAAGATGCCGGGCCGAGCGGGCCGCGCGTGAAACAAGATCGCCAAGCAAAGTGCGGTCCTGTGCAAGGTCCGCAACCGCCTCGGCTAGCGCGTCGATATCTCCACGCTCGACAAGGTGGCCAGCGCCCTGCTCGGTCACCAGGCCCTCGGCAAATGCATCGCGGTAGCCGACGAGCGGTGTCGCCGCGTGCAAGGCCTCGATCAGGATGCGCGGCGACTCGTCGGTCAGGTGACAGAACATCAGCAGATGCCCCCCGCGCAGCAGTTCGAGCACTTGATCACGATCGCTTACGAAGCCGGGAAACGAGACCTGCTCCTCCAAACCTGCATCGCGCACCTGTTCTTGCATCGCTTCAAGCATGTCGCCATCCCCTGCCCATTCGGCAGAAAATGCGACACCCTTTCGGGCAATTTTCTGAAGTACTTCAACCCAGTGCAGCCCGCCCTTCATCTTGTGGGCACGTCCTGCATACACGATACGCAAAGGCGCGTCAGGGACGGCTGCAAGCTTGGACGCCAAGGCCGGTGCAGATATCCTGTCTCCTTCTTCGAGGTGGATATCCTCGACCAGATGCGGGTTACGCGAAAGCGGAGCGAGCGCCTCGAACACGGTCCGCCCATGCAACAGCGCGAGGTCGGCACCTTTCAGCACGTCTCTTTCCGCTCGCGCGGTGACGGTGGACTTGATGGCGGCCTTCATCCTGTCCTTGACGCCGGACCCTCCGGCTGCGGCAAGAACCTGGCTTTCCACCCGGTCGAACCAGACCGCATGCGGAATGCCGTTGCGCTGCGCGACACGCGCCGCGACGACGCCCCAATCACCAATCCACCCACCGATGGCGACCGAGACATAGTCAGAACGACGCATCGCATCGAGAAACCGTGCCTCGATCTCGCGCCGCGTCCGGAAATAGGTCGGCAAGTGATAGCCATCCGGCAGTGCCAGCATCTCGAACTCCGGCATACGGATGCCTTCGGCTTCGAGCGGCCGGCAGTCTTCGGGCGGCTTTTCATCCTTGCACAATCCGCAGGCGATGATCTTGTCGAAATGCTCTTGCCACGCCTTCAGGCCGCTGATCGTCTGGCCTTCCTGCCACAGCTCGCCCTGCCACCGAAAGAACGGGGCACCGAGCGTGATGAACAAGGTCGCCATCGGACCGCCCTCACCCGTCGGTCAAAGCCAGGTGGATATCCTCGGCCGCATCGCGCCCCTCGGCGACGGCGACAACCGTCAGATCCTCTCCCGGCGTGCAATCGCCCCCGGCCCAGACACCGTCCATCGAGGTCCGCCCGGACCCGCTGACTTTGATCTTGCCATGCTCGATCTCGATCCCGCCGGGCTCGACGAAACTCTGCCCGATGGCACGAAAAACCTGGTCCGCTGGGAGGCGCAACCGTTCGCCGGTGCCCTGCAACCGGCCGTCGATCTCGGCGGTATACTCCATCTCTATCTCTGCTGCGGCGCCGTTGCCGTGGATTGCGACCGGCATGACGTTGTCGATGATGCGAACACCTTTTGATGCGGCGAGATCCTGTTCGAATTTCGAGGCTCCCATACGGGCCCGTGACCGGCGATAGGCCAGTGTCACGTTCTCGGCCCCTAGAAGCCGCGCCTGTACCGCCGCGTCCACTGCTGTCATACCGCCGCCGATGACCACGACATTACGCCCGACGGGCACCTGCGAAAGATCGCTCGTCTGGCGCAGGTCGGCAATGAAACTGACGGCGTCGGCAACCCCATCGCGCTCATCCCCGTCGCAGGACAAAGCGTTCACCGATCCCAGCCCAAGGCCAAGGAAGACGGCGTCGAACTCTCCGCGAAGGCCGTCGAGTGTCAGGCCATCGCCGAGCGCGCGACCGTGCTCGATCTGGATACCACCGATCCCCAGAAGCCATTCGACCTCGCGCTGCGCAAAATTCTCGGTCGTCTTGTAGGTCGCGATGCCGTATTCGTTCAGGCCGCCGGGCTTTTCCTTGGCCTCGAAAATCGTCACGGCATGCCCCTTCATCGCAAGCCGATGTGCACAGGCAAGACCGGCCGGCCCCGCCCCCACGACGGCGACGCGCTTGCCCGTCTCGGGGGCGCGGGTAAAGGGATGGCCTTGGCGGGTCATCAACTCGTCGGTCGCGTGGCGCTGCAACCTGCCGATCTCCACGGGTTTTCCCTCGGCCGCCTCACGCACGCAGGCCTCTTCGCACAGTGTTTCGGTCGGACAAACCCGCGCGCACATGCCGCCAAGGATGTTCTGTTCGAAAATCGTCTGGCCCGCAGCCTCGGCTTGGCCCGCCTGTATCTGCCGGATGAACAACGGGATGTCGATCGCGGTCGGACAGGCCGTCACGCATGGTGCGTCATGGCAGAAATAGCATCTGTCGGCGGCCACCGCCGCCTCGTGCGGTGCGTAAGGCGGATGAAGATCCGCGAAATTCGACTGCAACTCGTCGCTGGAAAGTCTCCCGGCCTGTACGCCGGGGACCATCTGGCCCTGTGCCATCGCTCTTCTCCCTGAAGATATGTTTGTTCTTGGGAATCAGACTGCCACAGAGAGATTTTTTATCAACTGGTAAAATTTATCATCCGGTCAAAAATCTCCAAGAAACGCCCATTACCGTGGCAGTCAGCGCCGAATGCCCGAATTCGCGGCATTTTAGGGCATGGCTATGCCCGGCTAGGGCATCAGGATCGTGGCTCGTTCGAAGCTGGCCGTGTCGCGCGACAAGTCATCATAGAGCAGTTCGACCTCTACGCTCTCAACGCTTTCCAGCGGAAAAGCGCGATAAGGCAGGCCGTCCGTCTCGGTGATCGCGTTCGGGCTCGCGGTGTCGAGATGGCACTCAGGCAGCGGCCAAATCTCGGGTGCTTCTCCGTTTACACCGATGCGGATTTCCTTCAACCCGCAGCGCCATGACCAAAGATGTGTCACGTATAGCAGATCCTGCCCGTTGAATTCACGCACGGCGATCCAGCTTCTACGCGTTGCGCCCAATATCGGCCTGACCTCTGTCGCTGTGGTAAAGCGCCCCTGAACATCTTGCGGCTCGGCCATGTTGTCCGACGCCAAAAGCGCCATTCCGGCTAACGGTTGAGCGGCGAGTAAAGCCGTCGCAATCCAGGCAATCACGTCCAACGTCCCTCCCTTGCCCCATGCCAGTGGTCGTAATTGGGGCTTTCGGCATGTCAAACTGCCGCCTATAGTTTCCCGAAAGCAGGCAGGCACCGCGAAAAATCTGCGGTTGGACAGGACTATGACAGAGACTGAGGCAGGGCGCCAAGCCTTCAACATCGTGATAGTCGGCCAGAACAACCGGCTGCAATACGAAGCCGTGCTCTTTGCTGCGTCCCTGCGCCATGCCTCTCCGGAGTTTTCGGGCAGACTGTTTGTCGCGGTACCGCAACCGGGTCCGCGCTGGAAATCCGACCCGAGCATCCAGAACGAGGACGTTCTCAAGGCGCTAGACTGGCTCGACGCCGAGATCCTGCCATTTGACAACCGCATATTCGGCGAGAGCTACCCGCACGGCAACAAGATCGAGGCCCTGCTCGCCGTGCCCGAGGGAGAACCTTTCGTCTTCTTCGACACCGACACCTTGATTACCGGCGAAATCTCGGATGTGCCGTTCGATTTCGATCGCCCGACCGCGTCACTCCGGCGGGAGGGCACGTGGCCGGAACCGACGCTTTACGGTCCCGGCTACACGGAGATCTGGGCCGCTCTCTATCGCCGGTTCGGACTGGATTTCGAAAGTTCGCTGGATACTGAACAACCGCACGAATACTGGCGTCGTTACCTGTATTTCAACGCGGGCTGGTTCTTTTACCGATGTCCGCGCGCTTTCGGGCAGCGCTTTCTGACCTATGCCAAGTCGATCAAGCAAGACCCGCCGCCCGAGCTTGTGGGGCAGAGCCTCGACCCGTGGCTTGACCAGGTGGCGCTTCCGCTCGTCATCCATTCCTTTGGCGGCGGGCGCGACACCCTGCCAGAGGGGTATCTCGACGGATCGGTCAGCTGTCACTATCGGCACTTTCCTCTTCTCTACGCGCGCGAAGAGGACGAGGTGATCGATATCCTCGAAACGGTATCGGCCCCCAACAAGGTCAAGAAGGTGCTACGCAACCACGACCCGCTCAAAAAGATGGTGTTCCAAGGCAAGGGCGAGAGAGTGCGTGCCTTGTTCGACCGGGCGCATCTTCCGCGCAAGGAACAGGCGATCCGCAACCAGATCCGTGCTGCGGGCTTGTGGATGCGCTGAGCCTCAGACCGGCAGAACCGCCAGTGCCACGCGGCGCCCCTCGGACAGCAGCACGTTGTATGTCCGGCATGCCGCCGGCGAGGACATGCTCTCGACCCCGACACCGGCGTCTTCCAGCTCGCGGCGCAGGTCGGCCGGCACATGCGTGATCTCGGCACCAGTGCCGACAAACAGCACATCGATCCGACCGGCAAGGGCAATGAGCGCCTGCTTATCCTCGTAACCGCTCCAGGCTTGCGTCCCCGAGGGACCGGTGATCAGGGCGCCGTGATAAACCTCGCCACCGACGCGGAAAAATCCGGGCCCGTAGCCTTCGACAGGTTTGGCATCGGTGTAGGCGATCTCGTTCAGTCTCATGCCGGTCTACTTAGTCCCACAATGGCAAGGCGGAAAGGGCTGAAAAGGCGATGATCGAATAGGCCGTGACGCGATAGAACCGCTCGAGCGATGGACGAAAGATCGCGGCACCCAAGGAGTTGCCCGTTATGTTGGGTATTGCGAGCAGTGCCCCGATCAAAAGCGCCTCGATAAACAGGTTCCCGTTCAGGGCATAAATGCCCAGCAGGTAAATGTCGTATGCAAAGAGATAGACCAGGATGGTCGCCCGCACCGTGGCGGCCGGCAAGGTACTGGCGAGATAGAGGGTGATGATCGGCGGACCCGGTACGCCCACCGTACCTCCCAGAAGACCTGCAAGCCCGCCTGTCGTGTAGATCAGGGGCGGTGTCATCGCGCCACGGTACCGTATGCCCGAAACGAGCAAAGAGAGCGTTACCAGCGCCACCACGCTGAGAACGTAGCGAAAGACCTCCGGATCGAGAACAAGGAGCAAGGCAACGCCAGCAGGCAAGGCAAGAGCCGTTGACACAAGCAAGCGCGCGAGATCGGGAAGGTGAACCGATCGGATCGCATGGCGAACGATCAGTAGCGGCCCGGCAAGGTCTGCGACCGTCATCGCGGTAATGCCAGCCACCGGCCCCAGAACCGCGCCTGTTGGGGGCAACAGGACGAGGCCTGATCCAAATCCCGCAAAGCCACGAACAAGGCCGGCGATGAATGAAACGACGCCCAGCCACCACAGCCCTTGCGTGGCAAGGGCCGTGGCGACAGTGTCAGGCATCGACGTTGGCGAACTGGTTCCCGCTGGTATTCGACGGCTTGGACCAGTCGCGCTTGACTCCCAGCCACAGCAGGATTGTCGAGGCGACGAAGATCGACGAATACGTCCCGACGATCACGCCCCAGATCATCGCAAACACGAATCCGCGGATAACGTCGCCGCCCAGCACGTAGAGCGAGATCAGCGCCAGCAGCGTCGTGACCGAAGTCATTACCGTCCGGCTCAGCGTTTCGTTGATCGAAAGGTTCATGACTTCCTTCAACTCGAGCTTCTTGTATTTCCGCAGGTTCTCGCGCACGCGGTCGAACACCACCACCGTGTCGTTCAGGGAATACCCCACGATGGTCAGAAGGGCGGCGATGATGGCGAGGTCGAAGCGGATTTGAAGCTCGGAGAAGATCCCGATAGTCAGAATCACGTCATGCACCAACGCCGCCACGGCCCCCAGCGCGAACTGCCATTCGAACCGGAGCCAGATGTAGACCAGCACCGCACCGATGGCGAGCGCGACCGCGATCATGGCAGTCTGGATCAATTCTCCCGACACCTTGGGACCGACGGATTCGACTGAAACGAACTGGATGTCGGGAACAACCGCGCTCAGCGCTTCCTGTGCAGCGGCGATGGTTTCGGTCGACACCGCTTCGTCGCCCTCCTGGGCCTGAATGCGGATCATGGCGACGTTCTCATCAGGGCCGAAGGTGGGATCGAACACTTCGGTTATGCTGATATCGCCAAGTTCCAGCGGTGCCAGGGCATCACGGTAAAGGCCCACATCCACCGGCTGTGTGCTTTCCGTGCGCACCGTCGTGCCGCCGCGGAAATCGATGCCGAAGTTCAACCCCTGGATCAGGAACGACGCAAAGGCCACGACCATCAGCAGGGCCGAAATGCCAAGCCAAAGCTTCCAACGATTGAAGAAGTCGAAAGAGGTCTGCTGGGGAACCAGTTTCAGTCTCATGTCAAACCTCGATCGTCTTTGGGCGACGGCGCTCGAACCACATAACGATCATCAACCGCGTCACGAAGATCGCGGTGAAGACCGAGGTCAGGATGCCGAGGCCGAGTGTGATGGCGAAACCGCGCACCGGACCAGAGCCCATTGCAAACAGGATCACCGCGGTGATGAAAGTCGTGATATTCGCGTCCAGGATCGCGCTGAGTGCCTTTTCATAGCCCAGTTCGATTGCCCGCGACGGCCCCTTTGAGGTTTTCAGTTCCTCTCGGATCCGTTCGAAGACCAGCACATTGGCGTCGACGGCCATACCGACCGTCAGGACGATGCCGGCAATACCTGGAAGCGTGAGCGTTGCGCCGATCAAGGACAACAGGCCGAAGATGATGCCGATATTCAGGATCAGGGCGACATTCGCGAACAGGCCGAACAAGCCATAGCTCAGCCCCATGAAAACAAGTACGGCAACGAAGGCGACGATCGTCGCGACGCGGCCTGCGTCGATACTGTCCTGGCCCAGTTCCGGCCCGATGGTCCGCTCTTCGAGGAAGTCGAGCCCGGCAGGCAGGGCGCCTGCGCGCAGCAGAACAGCAAGATCCGTGCTCTCTTCGACCGAGAAATTACCTGTAATGATGCCGGATCCACCGGGGATATGGCTCTGGATGACGGGGGCCGAGATCACCTCGTCATCAAGGACGATGGCGAAGGGCGAGCCGATATTCTCGAGCGTATAATCCCCGAACTTGCGCGCGCCAGAGGTGTTGAACCGGAAGGAAACCGCCGGGCGACCATTCTGATCGAACGAGGGCTGCGCGTCGACAAGCTCTTCTCCGGTTACCACCGGAGCGGCTTCAACCTCGTAGAAGATTCCGGATTCATCCAATGAAGGCAAAAGCTTGTTGCCGATACCGGTGTTGGCGTCAGCATCCGTGCCGCGGCCGATCACCGGGTGGAAGGACAGCTGCGCGGTCGTCCCGATCAGTTCCTTCAACTCGGCGGCTGAACCGATACCCGGAACCTGAATCAGGATCCGGTCCGAGCCCTGCCGCTGGATGGTCGGCTCGCGGGTTCCGACCTCGTCGATCCGGCGACGCACGATCTCGAGCGATTGACGTACGGTGCGGTCGTCGCTGGCGAGTTTCTCGGCCTCGCTGAGGGCGACAACGATCTCGTCGCCATCCGCACTCACGACGATGTCCGAGGCTCCTGCCCCGGTAAGTGATTGAATTGGCCGGGAAAGATCACGCACAACCTGAAGGGCACGGTCCATCCCCTCGGGCTGCGAGATGCGCACGCGCACCTCTTGCGGGTCCGAGGGTTGCTTGCGGATGGTGCCGACGGTCGCACGTTCCTGGCGCAGCGCATCACGGATCTCGGGCCACATTGCCTCCATCCGGCTGGCATAGACGTCCTCGACCTTCACTTCGGCCAGCAGATGCGCGCCGCCGCGCAGATCAAGACCCAGGTTGACCAGCGACGACGGCATCCAGCTGGGCCATTGTTCGGCAATCACCTGGTTCTCGGGCGTGTCCGCGCCCAGCTCGATCGCGGCGCGGGCGTCGTTCGACTGCTCGACGCGCGTGTAGAAGGTGTTGGGCAGCGCAAGGAGCAAACCAACCGCGCAGACCGCCCAGATCAGGACCCGTTTCCAGGTGTCAATATACAGCATTACCCTGCCTTTACAAAGGGTTGCAAGGCGCGCTTATTTCGCGGGTTCGGTCTTGCTCAGCACTTGTGCGATGGTGGCCTTGACCACGCGGACCTTGATGCCTTCGGCGATCTCGACCTCGAGTTCACCGTCTTCCTTGACCTTCGCAACCTTGCCGATGATGCCACCCTGGGTCACCACCTGGTCGCCCCGGCGCAGGGCATCTACCATGGACTGATGCTCTTTCACCTTTTTCTGCTGGGGGCGGATCAGCAGGAAATACATGATCGCGAAGATCAGGATGAGCGGGAGAAACTGGGCGATTGCGCCACCTTCCATGGGATGTTCCTTTGCATGAGTGAGGCGGGACCTCGGCCCCGGAGTTGCGCGGGAAACTATGCGCTGGCCCTTGGGTTTGCAAGGCGACGAAACGCGCCTTTTGTCCGTTTTGTACATGGTTGACGCGGGGGGTTGACCGTTTTGTACAAAGCCGACCATGGGGGTACCAATCGTTGTACCACCTGCCCGGTCGCCGGTTTCGTCGTTTTGCCCCCTGCGCGAACGCTGCTCAAGGCACACGAAACCCCTTGCCAGCAGCCGCGAATCGTCGCTTAGGATGATGTCGCGCAAGCCGCCTGGCGCGGGTCCAACACATGCTCTGGGGCCCATTCCACCCGACCGGAAAGGCGGCCCGGCCACCCATGAGAAGGAACTGGCGCATGATGATGGTGCGCTGCTATCTCGGCCCCTCGTCGATCGAGGGACTTGGCGTTTTCTGTCATGACGACATCACCCGCGGCGACAAGGTCTGGCGGTTCGACCGGATGCTCGATCTCTCGTTTCCCGAGACCAAGCTGGAAAATGTCGAGCGGCATGTCTGCGACTTTCTGGAGCATTACAGCTATCCCGACCCGCGTCGCATTGGGTATCGCGTGCTGGAATGTGACGAGGGGCGCTTCATGAACCACTCTATGTATCCCAACCTCGATTTCTCGGACGGGGTTTGGGGCATTGCTGTGACCGATATTCCGGCCGGGTCCGAACTGACCCGCGACTATGCCGATTTCCAGACCGGAGAGATCGTCATGCAGCCGCCGCGCCACAGGGTGAGCACGGCGCTTTTGCGCTCGGACATGGTTCTGAACTGACGCGACGCAAGGGCGCGGCCCGGTACACTGGGCCGCGCCAAGCGGGCGCTACCGCAGCCCCGCGAGATGGTGCATAAGGCGGCGGACAGTGATTCACCGCCACAAGGACCGGACCCATGCACGACATCCGCGCCATTCGCGAGAACCCGCAAGCCTTTGATGCCGCGTTGGCGCGCCGCGGGGATGCGCCGGTCTCGTCCGAGGTTCTGGCGCTGGACGAGGCGCGCCGGGCCAAGATCCTTGCCGCCGAAACCGCGCAGGCCGAACAGAACAAGGCCAGCAAGGAAGTGGGCGCCGCCAAGGGCCGCGGCGACGAGGCCGAGTTCGAGCGGCTGCGCGCGCTGGTGACAGAGAAGAAGGCCGAGGTCGCCGCGATGCAGGCCGAGGCCAAGGAGCTGGATGCGCAGCTGACCGACATGCTGGCGCGCATTGCCAACCTGCCCGCAGACGACGTGCCCGAGGGCGAGGACGAAGACGGCAATGTCGAGGTGAACCGCTGGGGCACCCCGCGCGAATTCGCCTTTGCCCCCAAGGAGCATTTCGAGATCGCAGGCGTTGCCCAGGGGATGGATTTCGAGACCGCAGCCAAGACCAGCGGCAGCCGGTTCGTGAACCTGTCCAAGGGCGTGGCGCGTATCCACCGAGCGCTGGCGCAATTCATGCTGGACACGCATGTGGACAAGAACGGTCTGACCGAGACGGCGACCCCCGTGCTGGTGCGCGACGAGGCGATGTATGGCACCGACAAGCTGCCCAAGTTCGGCGATGACAGCTATCAGACGACGAATGGCTGGTGGCTGATCCCGACCTCGGAGGTAACGCTGACCTATTCGGTGGCCGGTGACGTGCTGGAGGAAAGCGCGCTGCCGATCCGGATGACCGCGCATACCGTCTGCTTCCGCTCGGAGGCGGGCAGCGCGGGCAAGGATACGGCGGGGATGCTGCGCCAGCACCAGTTCGAGAAGGTCGAGATGGTATCCGTCACCCATCCCGACGATTCCGACGCCGAGCAGAAGCGGATGCTGCGCTGCGCCGAAGGGATCCTCGAGGATCTGGGTGTCCCCTACCGCACCGTGGTTCTGTGCACCGGCGACATGGGGTTCGGGGCGCGACGTACCTATGACATCGAGGCCTGGCTGCCGGGGCAGAACACCTATCGCGAGATTTCCAGCGTTTCGACCACGGGCGATTTCCAGGCACGGCGCATGAACGCGCGGTTCAAGCCCGCCGAGGGCGGCAAGCCGCAATTCGTGCACACTCTGAACGGATCGGGCCTTGCCGTCGGGCGCTGCCTGATCGCGGTGCTGGAGAACGGCCAGAACGAAGACGGTACCGTCACCCTGCCCGACGCGCTTGGCCCGTACTTGGGCGGCAAGCTGGTGCTGGATACGGACGGGACCCTGCGCTGAGCTGAATGCGGCGGAGGGCTGTCAGCCCTTCGCCTTCTTGCCCTTCTTTTTCTTGTCCTTCTTCTTTTTGCCGGACTTCTTGTCTTTTTTCTTGTCGGCTTTCTTCTTTTCCTTCTTCAGCTTTTCCTTGACCTTGGTCTTGGCCTTGCTGAATTCGGCCTGCAGAGCGTCGATCTTCTCGGCGGCTTTCTGTGCCTTTTCCTCGATGATCTCGGTGACGTTCTGATCTGCGGCGGGCTTTGGAGCCGCGGCTGGCTTAGGCTTTGCCGCAGGCGCGGGTTTGGGCGCCGTCGCCCTTCGGGTCGGCCGCCGCGTTGCGGCGCGCTTGGCCGGGGCGGGTTTCGTGGCCCCCGGGGCGGGCGTTGTCGTGTTCAGAAGCTGCTGCGCTGCTGCGATGATGGCCGGGGCGCGTGCGCCTCCGATGCCCTGCGCCGCCGAGAGCGCCTGTGGTGTGGTGGCGGCAACCGCCTCGGCCGTGTCAAAGCCGGCCTCGGTCAGGCGGCGTGCCAAAGCGGGTCCCACACCGCTGATCTTGCTGACTGGGGTCATATCACTCGTCTCCTCGTTCGATCACCAACGTATATACATTGCACATACGCTGGTGCAACCGCACATGGGACGAGTGTGAGCCGGAACCATGTCCCGGATCAAGGACGGATCAGCCGGGCTGTACCTGACCCTGCGCCGCGTTCGATTTCGGGAAGGGTACGAGGCGTTTCTGCTCCTCGTCCCACAGCTTGAGGTTCAGAGCGGCCACGGCCTCGGGGAACTTGATCCGGCGGGGGGCGACCTCGGGCGGCAGGTTATAGTGGCAGGCCCGCAGCCGGTAGGACGGGATGCGCGCGTTGAAGTGATGGATGTCATGCAGCGTGATGCAAGCCACCGCCATGTCGAACCACCAGCCGAAATCGAGCGCCGAGGACCCTTGCAACGCTGCGATCTGCGGGTCGAGATCGGGGCGGCGGTCCCAGTAGGTGTCTTCGAAATTGTGCTGAAGGTAGACGAGGAACACGCCCAGCATGCCGCCCAGCAGCGAGAAGATAAGCCAGACCAGCAGGCCGGTCGGACCCGCGACCCACCAAAGCAGGCCAAGCAGCGCGACGATCGACAGGTTGTGCAGCACGACGCCTTTCCAGCCGAAACGCATGGTGTTCTTGGGCCAGCGGTAGCGGATAAAGTAGGTGAAGAGCGCACCGACCGGGATCAGGACGAAGGGGTTGCGATACAGGCGATAGTGCAGCCGGGTCCAGAAATCGGCCGCGTTCCATTCCCGCAGCGTCATGGTGTGGATCTCGCCCGTCTCGCGATGCTCGAGATTGCCGATCCCGCCATGGTGGAGGTTGTGGTTCTGCTTCATCACCTCGAAAGGGGCGAAGGTGAAAGGCGACAGGGCGTGGCCGGCCAACTCGTTCTGGCCGCGCGTCTCGAACAGGGAGTGATGCCCGCAATCATGTTGCAGGACGTAAAGGCGCACGGCGGCAAAAGCGAAGACGATGCCCGACGGGACGAGAACGTACCAGCGATCCACATAGGCGATGGCAAGTGCCAGGGTCGTGAAATAGATCGCGAATGTCCCGAAATAGCTCAAGGATGCCAGACGGTTATCCTGTTTCGCATATTGCCGCGTATAGGCCCTGAGATCCATGTCGTCCCTCTTTATGTGCGATATCCCATGTCGCATCGACGAAATAGGCATCTTCGCCTGCGCGGCAAGCCGGGCAGCGGCGAATTTGCCAGTCATCGCAAGACATAAGACGAAATGCGGGCGCTGTCACGTACCCGCCGCGTCGCAGGACAGTATTGTCGGGGCGCATACCTCGCGCCCTCGGCTCAGCCGCGCCGTTTCAGGTGCTTGGCGAGAGCACCCGCGTTCTTTTCGCGCCGGCCCTTGTAGGGGTTCTTGCCCCCCTGCCCGCGCAGCGTCAGGCGGATCGGCGTTCCGGGCATGTCAAAATCTTCTCGTAGCCCGTTGATCAGGTAACGGCGATAGCTGTCCGGCATCTTGTCGGGATGCGAGCACATCACCACGAAGCCGGGCGGCCGGGTCTTGGCCTGAGTCATGTAGCGCAGCTTGATCCGGCGGCCCTGCGGTGCCGGGGGCGGATGTGCCTCGACCATGCCCGAGAGCCAGCGGTTGAGCGCCGCGGTGGGCACGCGGCGGTTCCAGACCTGGTGCGCGCGCAGGATGGCATCGTGCAGCCGGTCAAGCCCACGGCCCGTCTTGGCAGAGACCGTCACCAGCGGCGCGCCCCGCAGCTGCGGCAGAAGGCGGTCGAAACTCTCCTTCAACTCGCGCAGCTTGTCCTGCCGGTTCTCTTCGATGTCCCACTTGTTGACCGCGATCACCACGGCGCGGCCTTCGCGTTCGGCCAGGTCGGCGATGCGCAGGTCCTGCTGTTCGAATGGAATCGCGGCATCGAGCAGAACGACCACGACCTCGGCAAACTTGACCGCGCGCAGACCGTCCGAGACGGACAGCTTTTCCAGTTTTTCCTGCACCTTGGCCTTTTTCCGCATGCCGGCGGTGTCGAACAGGCGCATCGGTGTGACCTCGCCTTCGCCTTGGGGCCAGTCGACCCGCAGCGAAATGGCGTCACGGGTGATTCCTGCCTCGGGTCCGGTCAGCAGGCGATCCTCGCCCAGGATGCGGTTGATGAGGGTCGACTTGCCCGCGTTGGGCCGCCCGACCACTGCCACCTGAAGCGGTTTCTCGGATGTGGGACGCGCGCGGTCTTCGAGGGTTTGCTGGCTGTCTTCGCCTTCGCCCTCGTCATCGATGGTGACGTCGGTTTCGGGGGCGGCCTCGGCATCCTCGGCGGCGGCCTGCTCGGCCATCTTGTCGGCCAGCGGCTGGATCGCGGCGTAGAGGTCGGTCATCCCTTCGCCATGTTCACCCGACAGCCGGATCGGCTCGCCAAGGCCAAGCCCGTACGCCTCGAGCACACCGGCGTCGGCCGCGGCGCCCTCGGCCTTGTTCGCGGCAAGGATCACATGGGCGGAGCGCTTGCGCAGGATTTCGGCAAAGATCTCGTCCGTGGGCGTGATGCCCGCGCGCGCATCGACGAGGAACAGGCAGATATCGGCCATGTCGACGGCGCGTTCGGTCAGGCGGCGCATCCGGCCCTGAAGCGAATCGTCGGTTGCATCCTCGAGCCCGGCGGTATCGATCACGGTGAAGCGCAGATCGCCCAGCCGCGCCTCGCCCTCGCGCAGGTCGCGCGTCACGCCGGGCTGGTCGTCGACCAGCGCCAGCCGCTTGCCGACGAGGCGGTTGAACAGGGTGGATTTGCCCACGTTGGGGCGGCCCACGATGGCGAGGGTCAGGGACATGGCTCTTTCGGCTTTCGCGACTCTAAATGCGCGCTATAGCGCGTCAGGGCCTCAACGGAAAGCGTGCAATTGGCCCTTGGTCGATACGACGTAGAGCGTACCGCCCGCCACCACCGGTCCGCTTGTTGCGCCATCGGGGATCTCGACCTGGTGCGAGAGCGCGCCGCTTTCGGCGCTGAAGAACCGCAACCGACCATCACTCGAGGCGACAACGATGCGTCCGCCGGCAAGGATAGGGCCGTAATGGGCGAAGACAGTGCTGCGCTTGCGGGGCTTGTCCTTGACGAAGCCGGGCAATTCGGTGGCCCAGATGGTTTCGCCGCTGGCGGCGTTGACCCGCAGCAGGCGGTTGCGATCGGAGACGAAAAAGACGCTGTCGCCAACCGGCCAGACGGGACCGAGCGCGCCCTCGTCCATTGTCCAGAGGCGGTCACCTGTTTCCATATCGAAGGAGACCGTGCGGCCCGAATGGTTGCCGATATAGACGCGGCTGCCCGAGATAACCGGCGCGCCGGTCACGTCGCCGATCCGCGCCGCTGCGCGCCCGGGGCTGCGGCCGGTGACGGATGCGTTCCAGCGGCCGACGCCGCCGCGACGGAAATTGGCCGTGACATCCCCCGAGCCGAAGCCGAAGACGACAAGCTCGGACCCGAGGGCAGGTGCAGGAGCGCCCAGCACGTTGCCGACGCTGGGCGTGGCGACCGTCTGCCAGGCGATGCGACCGGTCTTGGTTTCGATGGCCCAGCCGATCTCGTCGCCGGCAACGAGGTAGAGAAGCCCGTCACGCACGGTCGGTTTGCCGGAACCGGTGGCATCAAGACGCTGACGCCAGCGGATGCCACCTGTGCGCGCCTCGATCGCCGTAAGACGCCCGAAGCCCGACGAGACGTAGAGCGTGCCGTCGGCATAGGCGAGACCGCCGCCCGTGGCTTGCCCCTCGCTTTCGCCGGGGGGGATGAGGTTGGTTTGCCAGACAAGCCCGCCTTGCGGGCTGACGGCCGAGACGGTGGCGCCGGAATCGAGCGTGTAGATGAGCCCGCCACCGACGACCGGTTCGGCGGTGATGCGCGTGCGGCGGGTGTCTCCTTCGCCGATATCGGTCGTCCAGACACGCTGAGGCGTCGCGCGCAGCGCCGGGTGGCTGGGCCGGAAGGACGGCGAGCCGATACCCTGCGTCCAACTGGAATTGGTCGATGGCGTACCGAGGCTGATTGCGCGGGGCCCTGTGCCGTCTTCGGGCGGCGCGGTCGAGGACTGACCCTCGGGGCGGATATCCTCGCGCGGGCCGGTCAGGATCTCTTCGCGTTCGGCGCAGGCGGTGAGGATCATCAGCGCGGCACTTGCCAGCGTCAGCCCGATCCGGGGAAAGCTCATGTCAACCATCTTAAGAAACTCGCCTGTCGTCCTTCGTTCGCTGCCGCGCGCCGTGGGTCGGCACGCCTGCCCTGCACGCAGCCCGGATCAGCCCTGCTGTCCGGGGGCCGGTTCGGGCGTGCCGCCAAGCGCCACAATCAACTGAGAGGCGCGTTGTTGCAAGTCCACGCTGGCCTCGGCGTCCTGGAGAATGCCCTGCAGCCGGTCGATGGCCGCGTCGGGGGCGTCCTGCTCGATCTCGATGAGGGCGAGTTGCTCTTCGGCCAGCAGGCGCAAGGGCGCTCCGGGCTGGGCGAGCGCCTCGAACTGCTGGCGGCGGTCGGCGACGGGGAGTGTCTCGGCCTGCATCAGGAGCGCCTTGAACGTGGCGATCTGGCGATAGATTTCTGGAAGCTCGCCCTGCGTGGAGACACCGGCCAGAGTTTCCGCCGCGGCCTCCTGCTCGCCCGACTGGGCCTGCGCGGCCGCGGTCAGAAGGTCGCGCACGGCAGCACCGCCGGGCGTGTCAGGCTGCACCTGCGCCAGCGCTGCGGCGCGATCGGCGGGCGCGTCCGGGTCGAGCGCGGCGATCAGCGCATCGCCAAGCTGTTGCGCGGTCGCTGTTTCCTGGGCCTTGCGATACTCGTTCCAGGCCGCACCGCCGACGACGGCGATGACGACCACCACGCCGACCCAACCCCAGCGCCGCAAGAGCAGGTACATGCGGTCGCGGCGCACCTCTTCGGTCACTTCGTCGATGAAACTGTCGGCGTCGCTCATCCCTGTCCCCGCTCCCGGATGGTCCTGTTTACGTCCGGCCCCTCTTAACCTGCGCCATAGGCCAAGCCAAGGGGGCGTATTCTGCGCAATTCGCGGGCAGTTGCGTCGCAGGTCGAAAAAAAATAATCTGAACTGGTCGGTTCAGCGTAGACAAGGTGTGGGTAAATGCCCATGTCACGCCAAACAAAGGGGTCTGTTCATCCGAGTCTGGGAGGATGACCGGCCCCCAAGACCCCGCCCAGGTTTATTGAAAGAGGCAATTTTATGCGACTGATCCCGTTTATCACCGCAATTCTGGTGACCGCGACACTGTATCTGCTGGTGTTCGAACGTGACGACCTGATCGCATTTGCAAAGGGCGAGGTCGAGGCAAGCGCGATGCTTCCCGGAGACGGCGATGCCGCGGCAGATGCCGTGGAAGACATGACCGAAACGGCCCCGCAGGAAGCCGAAGGCGCAGGAGCGGTCGGCGTTGTTGCCATGAAATCCACCGCACGCGAGATCGACAGCGCGGTCGTGCTGCGCGGTCAGACCAAGGCGATGCGCCAGGTCGAGGTCCGGGCCGAGACCAGCTCGACCGTGATTTCGGAGCCGCTGCGCAAGGGGGCGTTCGTCAAGGCAGGCGACCTGCTGTGCGAGCTAGACCCCGGAACCCGCGAAAGCACGCTGGCAGAGGCGCGCGCCCGCAAGGCCGAGGCGCAGGCCAAGGTGCCCGAGGCCGAGGCGCGCCTTGAAGAAGCACACGCGCGGCTTGCAGAGGCGCGGGTCAACGACAATGCCGCGCAGAAGCTGAGCCTGTCCGGCTACGCCTCGGAGACGCGGCGGATCGCGACCGAGGCCGCCGTGCGTTCAGCCGAGGCGGGAATCAAGTCTGCCGAAGCCGGGCTGCAGACCGTGGGGGCCGGAATCGAGGCGGCGACCGCCGCAGTAGCGGCAGCCGAACGGGAAATCGACCGTCTGACCATCGAGGCGCCGTTCGACGGGCTGCTGGAAAGCGACACGGCCGAGCTGGGAAGCCTGATGCAGCCCGGCTCGCTTTGCGCGACGGTTATCCAGCTCGACCCCGTCAAGCTGGTGGGTTTCGTTCCCGAGGCCGAGGTGAACCGTGTCCAGATGGGGGCGATGGCCGGGGCCGAGCTGATCACCGGTGAGCGTGTGCAGGGCCGCGTTACATTCATCAGCCGGTCGGCCGATCCCACGACGCGGACCTTCGAGGTGGAGATCACGGTGCCGAACGAAGATCTGAGCATCCGCGACGGGCAGACCGCCAGCATCCTGATCTCGGCCGAGGGCGCGCAGGCTCACCTGCTGCCGCAATCCGCCCTGACCCTCAACAACGAAGGCGATCTGGGCGTACGCGTGGTCGATGCGCAGAACAGCGTGGGCTTCATGCCGGTGCGCCTGATCCGTGACGCGGCCGATGGCGTCTGGGTCGGCGGGTTGCCGCAGACCGTCGACATCATCGTCGTCGGGCAGGAATTCGTGACCGAGGGCGTGCGGGTCGCGCCAACCTTCCGGGAGGCTGCACAATGACCGGTATCGTCGACTGGGCCGCCTCGCGCGCCCGGATGGTCATCGCCTTCATTATCATCTCGCTGGCGGTGGGCACCTATTCCTACGTGACGCTGCCCAAGGAGGGCGAGCCCGATATCGACGTGCCGATGCTGTTCGTATCGGTCCAGTTTCCCGGCATCTCGGCCGAGGATTCCGAGAGCCTGCTGGTCAAGCCCATGGAAACCGAGATGGTCGATCTCGACGGGCTCAAGGAAATGACCGCCACGGCGTCGGAAAACTATGCCGGTATCCTGTTGGAGTTCGATTTCGGCTGGGACAAGTCGGCCACCATCGCCGATGTACGCGACGCGATGAACAGCGCGCAGGCCGAGTTCCCCGAAGGAGCCGAGCAGTACACGATCAACGAGATCAACTTCTCGGAGTTTCCCATCGTGATCGTCAGCCTGTCGGGCGCGGTGCCCGAGCGGACCATGGCACGCATCGCCAAGGACCTGCAGGACGATATCGAGGCGCTGGACGCCGTGCTGGAAGCCGGGATCGCGGGCAACCGCGACGAGATGCTGGAGGTCGTGATCGACCCGCTGCGGCTGGAGGCCTACAACGTCACGGCGGCCGAGCTGATCAACGTGGTCAATAACAACAACCAATTGATCGCGGCGGGCGAGGTCGAAACCGAACAGGGCACGTTCTCGGTCAAGATCCCCTCCTCGTTCAAGACGGCGCAGGATGTCTATGGCCTGCCGGTCAAGGTCAATGGCGACCGGGTGGTGACGCTGGGCGAGCTTGCCGAGATCAACTATACCTTCGAGGATCGCGTTGGCACCGCGCGGTTTGCCGGCGAAGACACGGTCGCGCTGCAGGTGGTCAAGCGCAAGGGCTATAACCTGATCGACACGGTCGACCTGGTGAAACAGACCGTGGCCGCCGCACAAGAGGAATGGCCCGACGAGCTGCGCGCCGCGGTGCGCGTGAATCACTCCAACGACCAGAGCCGGGTCGTGGGGTCGATGGTGAGCCAGCTCGAGGGGTCGGTTCTGACCGCGATCGCGCTGGTGATGATCGTCGTACTGGCCTCGCTGGGCAGCCGGGCCGCGCTGCTGGTGGGCTTTGCCATCCCGACCTCCTTCCTTTTGTGTTTCGCGCTGCTGGCCGCGATGGGCGTGAGCGTGTCGAACATCGTGATGTTCGGGCTGATCCTGGCGGTGGGTATGCTGGTCGACGGGGCAATCGTCGTCGTCGAATACGCCAACAAGCGCATCTCCGAGGGTGTCGGCCCGATGCATGCCTATGTCGAGGCCGCCAAGCGGATGTTCTGGCCGGTCATCTCGTCCACGGCCACGACGCTGTGCGCCTTCCTGCCGATGCTGTTCTGGCCCGGCATCCCGGGTGAGTTCATGGGGATGCTGCCGGTAACGCTGATCTTTGTTCTTTCGGCCTCGCTGGTTGTCGCGCTGATCTACCTGCCGGTCGTGGGCGGTGTTTCGGGCCGGATCAGCCGCTCGTTCTCGCGCACGTCGGACTGGCTGCGGGCGCGGACGCCGTGGATCGTGCGCGCGGCGCTGGTGCCCCCCTCTCTCTACGGCATGTTCCTAGGCGCGATGCAGATGCTGAACCCGGCCTACCTGCTGCCGGGTAACGAGAACCTGGTGTTCGGCGAGTTCGTTGGCGCGGCCATGTTCGCGGCTTCGGCCTTTGCCGCGTCGATCACGCTGAGCGCATCGCGGATCGAGATCCCGCAGCGCAAGGTTGCCAAGCAGGGCGGGCACAGCCTGTTCGGGTATTTCATCAAGTTCATCGCCGGCAACCCGATCATGCCCGTCGTCGCCATCGCGGCGGTCTTGTTCACGGTCTACCAGGTTGTTTTCGTGATCTTCCCCGAAAACTCGCGCGGGGTTGAGTTCTTTGTCGAGAGCGAGCCGGAACAGGCGACGACCTATGTGCGGGCGCGCGGCAACCTTTCGCTGGCCGAAAAGGACGAGATGGTGCGCGCGGTCGAAGAGATCGTGTCGGCGCATCCGGCGGTGATCAACGTCTTTTCCTTTGCGGGCGAAGGCGGGCTGAATACCGGCGGTCCAGCGGGCGGCCAGTCGCCTGCCGACACGGTGGGCCAGGTCCAGTTCGAGATCATCCCGTGGGAAGAGCGCCCGACCGTGTCCGAGCCGATCCTTGACGGGCGCCTCTCTCGGCAGGTGACGGCGCCGGATTTCGACGGCGACCGGGTGATCGACCAGTTGAACGCGGAACTGGCCAAGCTGCCGGGCATCATCGCCGAGATCTCGGCGCTGGAACAGGGTCCTGGACAGGGCAAGCCGGTGCATCTGCGGATCATGGGCGACAACTGGGATGAACTGGTTGCCGCGACGCAGACCGCGCGCGAGGAATTCGACGCGATGCCCGGCCTCATCAAGGTCGAGGATACGCTGCCCCTGCCCGGCATCGACTGGCAGATCGACGTGGATGTCGCCAAGGCGGGCCGCTTTGGCGCGGACGTTGCGACCGTGGGCGCGATGGTGCAGCTTGTCACGCGCGGCATCCTTCTTGGAGAGATGCGCCCGCTCAACAGCGACGAGGAGATCGAGATCCGCGTGCGCCTGCCCGATCAGGACCGCGTTCTGGCGACGCTCGATTCGCTCAAGGTGCGCACGAATGACGGGCTTGTGCCGCTGTCGAACTTCATCACGCGTAAACCTGTCGACAAGCTCGCCGAGATCACCCGCGTTGACCAGACACGCTATTTCGACGTGAAGGCGGATGTGGCGCCCGGCCTCGTGAAGCTGGTCACGGGCGCGGAAGATGCACCTGAAACGCTGGCCCTGTTGCGTCGTGCCGAAGACGGCGCGACCGGCTCGGACCTTGTGACGGATCCGGGCGGCAATGCCTACACAATGGTCCAATTCGGCACGGCCGAAACGATCAATGCGCTGCGCGACGCCGTCGAGTCGGGCGAAGCCCGGTTCGTACCGGTGAATGCCAACGAGCGCATCCAGATGCTGACCACCTGGCTGGAGAGCGAACCGTTCGAGGGCGCCGTCGAATGGGTCTGGACCGGCGACCAGGAAGAACAGGCCGAAAGCCAGGACTTCCTGATGAAGGCCTTTGCCGCGGCGCTTGGCCTGATGTTCGTGATCCTGCTGGCGCAGTTCAACAGCTTCTACAACGCGGTGCTGGTGCTGTTGGCGGTCGTGCTGTCCACGACCGGCGTGCTGATCGGCATGATGGTGATGGAGCAGCCTTTCTCGATCATCATGACCGGCACGGGGATCGTGGCGCTTGCGGGGATCGTGGTGAACAACAACATCGTTCTGATCGACACCTACCAGGAATACAGCGCCTACATGCCGCGGATCGAGGCGATCATCCGCACGGCAGAGGCGCGCATCCGGCCGGTTCTGCTGACCACGATCACCACGATGGCGGGCCTGACGCCGATGATGTTCGGCCTCAGCCTCGATTTCATCGGCGGCGGGTATTCCATCGACTCGCCCACCGCGCTCTGGTGGAAGCAGTTGGCGACGGCCGTGGTGTTCGGCCTTGGCATCGCAACGGTGCTGACACTGGTGGTGACCCCCTCGCTGCTGGCGCTGCGTGTGTGGTTCTGGACCTATGTCTTTGCCTTCTTCCGTCTGCTGGCGCGACTTACGCAGGGCCGTTCCAGCCGGATCGCGCGCGACTCGCGGCTTTACCGCAAGGCGCGGCAGATGCAGGCCACCGAGATCATCTGGGATGACCTGTCGGAGGCTGCCCCGAGAAGCGACACGCCGCCGAACGAGCCGGGCCTGACCCCGCCGCTGCGCGCAGCGGAATAGGTCAGAGCATCCATTCGATCGGCAGGACCCCCATGAACCTGACCAGCCACCGCGATAGCGCGGTGGTCTTGGGTTCGGTCTCGTATAGGGTGGTCTCGCCCTCGGCGCTCCGGCGCCAGTCCAGCTCGCCATCCGCGCCACGCGAGACCGAGTAGGTCCAACGGTCGAGATTGGCGGTGATCTGGTTGGTAAAGGCCTGCGCAATCGTGGGGCTTTCGATCAGGAACCCCATCTCGGTGTTGAGACGGGCCGAGCGCGGGTCGAAGTTGAAAGAACCCACGAAGATCTCGTCGTCATCCAGAACGAAGGTCTTGGCGTGCAGGCTCGTATTGGTAGAGCCGGTCAGGCCGAACTGCTCCCACAGCTCGCGCTTTTGCAGGTCAGAACGCAATTCGCGCACGTCGACCCCGGCATCGACCAGCCTGTCGCGATACTTGCGGTAGCCCGAATGCACCGGCAGCACATCGGTCGCCTCTTGCGCATTGGTGAGGGTCATGACCTCGACGCCGGACCGGGCCCAGTCGACAAGGATGTCGGTGAGCCGGTCGCCGGGAACGAAATAGGCCGAGATGAGGACAGCCTCGCGCGTCGGGCGTTCCACCAGTTTCAGAAGACGGGTGATCATCAGGTCCTCTTCGCCCGCCTGCCCCAGCCCCTTGGCCGGATCGTCGCTGACCATCTGCATCGGCACCCATTCAAAGGCACGGGTGTCGTCGAGGATCTCGTCACGCAGCGGCAGGCTGCGCACGTCCTCGGCATAGGCTTCGGCCCCCGGCCGGGCGCGAACCTCCTGTACAGCGGCGTCCAGAAGCCCGCCATCGGCGGGCCGTGCCGGCAGGATCAGATCGGCGGGTACGGCACTGTCCGAGGCCCAGTAGAGGTCGAAATCATCGGCCACGTCCTGTGCCGCGTCGCCTAGGGCAACCACATCTAGGTCGAAGTAATTCACCTCGGTGTTCGTCGAGAAGTAGATGTCGCCGACGTTGCGCCCTCCGACAATGGTGGCCACGCCATCGACCGTCATGCTCTTGTTGTGCATCCGGCGGTTCAGGCGCGAGAAATCGAACAGGTAGGACAGCATGCGCGGGCTGCGCAGGACGAAGGGGTTGAAGATGCGCACCTCGATATTCTCATGCGCGTCCATCTCGGCCAGTTCGGCGTCGAGATCGGGAATGCCGTTGTCGTCGAGCAGGAGCCGGACCCGAACACCACGGTCGGCGGCGCGTTTCATCGCGTCGAGAAGCAGCAGCCCCGATATGTCGCGCTGCCAGATGTAATAGCGGGCATCGATGCTCTGCTCGGCCATGTCGGCCAGCTGGATCCGCGCGGCATAAGAGACATGGCCATCCTGCAACCGGCTGACGCCAGACAGGCCGGGATGCGCGGCGACCTGCGGCAGGACAGCGGCGCCCAACGTGGTGTCGGCCGAGGGCGGAATGGCGCGGCTGACCTCGCGGCTTGTATCGGTGGGCACGGGGTAGAGCGCCCGAAAGGCCAATCCGCCCAGCAGGAAAAGAACGACCACGTAAATGATGGTCCGCAGCACTCCAAGCATCCGCAACTCCTTGTCTCACGTCCGGGTCGGACGATAGTGGCAAGGCTGCGCATTGCAGGCAAGCGTGCTGGTCAGGCGGCGTCTTCCTCGGATTGCTGGCGCGACCAGAGCTGCGCATAACGCCCGCCTCGCGCCAGCAGGTCGGCATGCGCCCCCTGTTCGACGATCTCGCCCTTTTCCAGAACGACGATGGTGTCGGCCTCGGCAATGGTGCTGAGCCGGTGCGCGATGGTGATGACGGTGCGACCCTCGCCCGCGCGAGCCAATGCGCCCTTGATCTCCTGCTCGGTATCGGTGTCGAGCGCCGATGTGGCCTCATCCAGCAGCAGGATCGGCGGGTTCTTGAGAAGGGTGCGGGCGATGCCCACCCTCTGCTTCTCGCCGCCCGACAGCTTGAGCCCCCGCTCGCCCACCTTGGTATCGTATCCTTCGGGCAGGGTCAGGATGAAATCATGGATCTGGGCGGCGCGGGCCGCGGCCTCGATCTCGGTCTCGGTCGCGTCCTCACGGCCATAGGCGATGTTGTAGCGGATCGTGTCGTTGAACAGCACGGTGTCCTGCGGCACGACACCGATGCTGGCGTGCAGGCTTTCCTGGGTGACATCGCGGATGTCCTGCCCGTCGATACGAAGGGCACCCTTGGTGACGTCGTAAAAGCGGAAGAGAAGCCTGCCGACCGTGGATTTCCCCGAACCGGTCGCGCCGACGATGGCCACAGTCTGCCCGGCAGGCACCGTCAGCGAGACGCCATGCAGGATCTCGCGCTCGGGGTCGTAGCCGAAATGCACGTTGTCGAGCGTGATCTCGCCCCCTGTCACCTTCAGCGGCTTGGCGCCCGGCTTTTCCTCGACCTCGGCCGGTTGTTCGAGCAGCACGAACATTTCACCCATGTCGACCAGAGCCTGCCGGATTTCGCGGTAGACGGTGCCGAGGAAATTGAGCGGCACGGTTATCTGGATCATGTAGGCGTTCACCATGACGAAATCGCCCACAGTGAGTGTGCCGTTCTGCACCCCGACGGCGGCGAGAACCATCACGCCGATCAGCCCGCAGGTGATCAGGAAGCTTTGCCCGAAATTGAGGAAGGCCAACGAATAGGCAGTCTTGAGAGCGGCCCCCGCATAGGCCCGCATCGACACGTCATAGCGTTGAGCTTCGCGCTCTTCGGCATTGAAATACTTGACGGTTTCATAGTTAAGCAGCGAGTCGATGGCGCGCTGGTTGGCCTCGGTATCCTGCTCGTTCATCTCGCGGCGCAGCTTTACCCGCCATTCGGTCACCGCGAAGGTGAACCAGATGTAGACGGCAATGGTACCCGCCACGACCAGAAGGTAGCGAATGTCGAATAGCACTACGAGGATCACACCGACAAGTAGCAGTTCGAGGATCAGCGGACCGATCGAGAAGAGCAGGAAGCGCAACAGGAAGTCGACGCCCTTGACCCCGCGCTCGATAATCCGGCTGAGCCCGCCTGTGCGGCGCGTGATGTGATAGCGCATCGACAGGCGGTGGATATGGCGGAACGTCTCGAGCGCCAGCGCCCGCAGCGCGCGCTGGCCCACCGGCGCAAAGAGCGCGTCACGCAACTGCTGAAACCCGACATTCATCATGCGCGCGACGCCATAGGCGACGGTCAGCCCCACGGCGCCAAGGGCAAGCGGCGGCACGCCCTCGCCCGCAAGCGCATCGACGGCGCCCTTGTAGAGGATGGGGGTGTAGACCGCGATCAGTTTGGCAAGAACCAGCATCGCCATGGCGGCCACGACACGGCGTTTCACCCATGTCTCGCCTTCCGGCCAGAGATAGGGTGCGACCTTGCGGATCGTGCGCCAGCCCGAGCGACGCTCGGCCTCGGCTGTCATGTCTTCGGGTTGGTTGGGGGGCACTTACGTTCTCGCCTGCCTTGCCTGGTACCGGAACCTAGCCCTTGACCGCATGGCGGCCAGAGGTCAAGGGCAGATGGCTTATTCCGGCAGGGTGAATATCTGCCCGGGATAGATCAGATCGGGGTCGCGGATATCGCCGCGATTGGCCTCGAACACCTTGACGTAAAGCACGCCCTCTCCGTAGCGCTCGCGCGAGATGGCCCAGAGCGTGTCGCCATGCTGCACGGTGACGGCCTGGATCGCTGCTGTGCCTGCCGCGACGCCGGCCTCGGACACGGGCACAAGAAGCGCTTCGGGCGGTTCGCGCTTGAAAGGCGTCTCGATCCGGCTGACCACCGCGCCGGCGGCGTCGATCTCGTCGAGGCGGAGCGTGTAGATGCCGGGATCTATGCCCGGAACGTCGGCCCGCCATTCCCCGTCGAGCCCTGCCGGAATGTCCGACACGGCGCGGTTGTCGACATAGACGCGCACGGTCGAGCCGCTTTGCGCCCGGCCGGAGAGATTGACCTCGCCCTCATCCGAGTAGCCGATCGTATCGAGCGCGACCTGGTCGCGGCTCACCTGCGGGTCGGCGGGTGCGGGTTGCAGCAATTCGACGCCTTCACGTCCGGACCGCAGGATCGCGACCGGGCCACTATCCGTCGCGAGATCCGGTGCGGCCTTGGCTGTCTCTGCCTCGGGCTCGGTGGGTGTCTGAGGGGCATCGGCCAGTTGCAGTGCCGCCTCTTCGCCACCCTCGTCCGTCGCCGTGGTCGTACGGATGTCATCCCCGGCGGATTCGGCGGGCCCGTCTTCGGTACTGTCAGCCTCACCCTGTTGTGTCTTGTCTGGCTCCGCCTGCGCATTCGCTTGCGGTTTCGGGGCATCTTCGGCCTGCGGGTTCGGTTCGGGGTCGGCTGCCGCGACCTGATCCTGCGCATTGGTCGGTGGGGTAGCAGGGGCCGGCAGGGCCGCGATCAGGTAGTCATCCGACAGAGCGCTGCGGCCCGCCTTTTCCGACCTCAGAACAAGGCCTTGCGCGCGCTCGTTGAACGGGATGGTCAGGAATTCGGCAAAGCTGCCGGAGGACGTGAAGCGGTGCAGTTCGGCCCCGTTGACGAGGACCACGACCTCGGATCCGGGCGCGGCCCGGCCCGCGAGAAGCGCGGTGCCATCGGGCTCGACATAGATCTGATCAAGCGAGGGCGCATCCAGCGGTTCCACCGTGTCGTCCTGCGCAGCTTCATCGCCGAGTGTGGCGGTTTCGGGTGTGCGGGCATACGGCGCGTCGTCTTCGTTGCCTTGCGTCGGCTGTTCCTCGACCGCTGCACTTGGTTCGGCGGGTCCGGAGCGGTCGGGCAAAGCCGGGGCAGCCTCATCCGCGGGCAGCTGTGAGCCCGACGGCGCAAGCGGCTGTGTCTCGTCCGACAGGCTGGCAACGGGGCGGTCGGAGGTTTCGGTCTGTGCCGGGTCGGCCGAAACAGGCGGCTGCGGCGCCGTCTGCCCCACTTCGGGGGCCTTGGTCAGCTGCTCCGGCGCAGCAGGTTCCTGCGCTGCCTCGTCCGAGGCGACCGGCGCGAGACCTTCGTCCTGCCGGTCCGTGTCGAAAACACCACTGGCATAGAGTGCGCCGAGCGCGGCAAGAACCGCCACGCCTGCAAGCGCGCCCCAGGCAAAAGTACCCGTACCGCCGCCATCCCCATCGGCTGCCATCGTCCGTTCATCCCCCGTGATGGAAACGGGCCGAAGCCTTTCTGTCCGGCCAGCCCCCGCATAGTTGAGCCAATTTAGCAATCTCGCTATCAGGGGTCAAAACCATGCCATGTGCAAGCGCAGAAAGGCCAATGAATGACGCTGAAATCAGTCTGTGTGTATTGCGGGTCACGGCCCGGCGCGAACCCGGCCTATGCCGAGGCGGCCAAGGCCTTTGGCACCGCGCTTGCGACCGAAGGCTGGAGGCTGGTCTACGGCGCCGGCGACGTGGGCCTGATGGGTGAGGTGGCGCGCGCGGCGCAGACTGCCGGCGGCGAGACCTTTGGCGTCATACCGGTGCATCTGTTGCAGCGTGAAGTCGGCAAACGCGACCTGACCCGTTTCGTCGTCACCGAAACGATGCACGAGCGCAAGAAGGTGATGATCATGAATGCCGACGCGGTGGTCGTGCTGCCGGGCGGCCCCGGTTCGCTTGACGAGTTGTTCGAGGCGCTGACATGGCGGCAGCTGGGCCTGCATGACAAGCCGATCCTCGTGATGAATGTCGAGGGCTACTGGGACGGGCTGCGGGCGCTGGTGGACCGGACCGTGTCCGACGGGTTTGCCGAGCCATCCCTCGCCGCCTATCTCACCTGGGTCGATGGCCCGGACGCCGCCATGGCCGCCCTGCGCGACGCCTTGTCCTGACGGAACGCTCCCACTGAGTAAAGCGCGACTGCGACCCAGATCAGGGCAAAGGCGATCTGGTGAACGAACGTGAATGCCTCGCCGAACAGAACGACGGCGCAAAAGAACTGCAGCGTCGGGTTGATGTATTGCAGCACGCCCACGGTCGACATGGCCACCCGCCGCGCCGCGGCCGAGAACAGGATCAGCGGCATCGCGGTCAGCGGACCGGACAGGATCAGCAGGATGCTGTCCTGCAGCGATGCGCCAAACGCGGGCGACCCGTCGCCATAAACCCCGCCATGTCGCGCGGCGAGCAGTGCAAGGGCAAACGGCATGACAACCGCGACCTCGGCAGTGACGGATACGACCGGGCCGAGCGGCAGGCCATTCTTGATCAGCCCTTAGAAGCCGAAGGTCACGGCAAGCGCGAGAGAGATCCAGGGCGCAACACCCAGCCCGATCGTCAATGCCACGACTCCCGCCGCGGCAAGCATGATCGCGGCCCATTGCAGGCGTCCCAGACGTTCTTTTAGAACGAACCGGCCCAGCAGGACGGCAACCAGCGGAAAGATGTAATAGCCAAGGCTCGTTTCCGTGTTGCGCCCGATCTGCGTGCCGAGGATGAAAAGGAACCAGTTGGTCGATATCATCGCCGAGGCCAGTACGATGGTGCCGAGGCGGCGCAGGTCCGAGACGGCCTCCTGCAGGGCCGAAAGCCTGCCCTGCAGGCCGAGGACCGCAAGGAAGAAGATCAGCGACCACGCGACCCTGTGCGCCATGACTTCGGATGCCGGGACATGGGCCAGCAGCTTGTAATAGATCGGAGAGAGCCCCCAGATGGTGCAGGCGCCGATCATCGCCAGAATGCCCTTGGTGGTTTCGGTCATGCGCCTCTCCTTCGGGCTACCTCCTGCGCCTAGGCGGCGGAAAACGCAAGGGGAGCCGGCGGCCGGGTGGGGTTGTACCGGGGCGGACGGGGTCCGATATTGAGACCGGACACGACAAACGAGGCAAACAGATGCAGGCCTATTCCCTTCTCGACCTTTCGCCCATTCCCGAGGGCGGCAGCGCCCGTGACGCGCTGGGAAACTCGGTGGAGCTGGCCCAGCTGGCCGAGCGCATGGGCTATACCCGCTACTGGCTGGCCGAACACCACAACATGCCCGGAATCGCCAGTGCTGCGACGGCAGTGGTGATCGGCCATGTGGCCGGCGCGACGCGCAAGATCCGCGTGGGGGCCGGCGGGATCATGCTGCCCAACCATGCGCCGCTGGTGGTGGCCGAGCAGTTCGGCACGCTCGAAACCCTGTATCCCGGACGTATCGACCTGGGGCTGGGCCGCGCACCCGGAACGGACATGGCCACCGCCCGCGCCCTGCGCCGCCACATGGCACCCGAGGACGCCTTCCCGCAGGACGTGATCGAGCTGTTGGGCTATCTGCATGCCGAACCGGGTTCGGCCCCCGTGCGCGCGATCCCCGGCGAGGGGACGGGCGTCCCGGTCTGGATCTTGGGGTCCAGCCTTTACGGCGCGCAACTGGCGGCACATCTGGGGCTGCCCTATGCCTTTGCCTCGCATTTCGCGCCCGCCATGCTGGAGGAAGCGCTGCATGTCTATCGCAGCCATTTCGAACCGTCCTCGTGGCTCGACGCGCCCTATGCGATGGTCGCCGCCGGGGTCTGCGCCGCGGATACGGATGAAGAGGCTGCGTATCTGCGCAGCTCGCAGCTTCTGGCCTTCGCCCGGCTCAGAACCGGGCGCCCCGGCCCCTTGCCGCGCCCGGTCCGCAGCGTCGAGGCCGAGATCCCGCCGCAGGTGATGGAACAGGTGCGCGGTGCGCTGTCCGTGTCTGCAACCGGCAGCCGCGAAACCGTGGCCCGCGGGCTGCGGGGCATCGTCGATCGCTACCGGCCGGACGAGTTGATCGTCACGGGCATGATCCACGATCACGCCGCGCGGCTGCGCTCTTTCGAGATCGCCGGCGAGGTCCTGGCCGACATGGCGCGAAAACCCGAACCGGTGGCCTGACCGCGCCCGAAGGGCGCCCGGCCCAACGCCGAGGAGAGCGCCCGCGAGGGCGGTCCCGCAGGTGGCGGGAGCGCCGCCCCCTTGGTCAGTGGCTGCAAGATCGGCACATGGCGGGCCGGTTTGCAGTTGGTGTTCCGGCAAAGCAAAAGCCCCGCGCCGGGCGCGGGGCTTGGAGGTTTTCGATCCTGCGCGCGATTACATGCGCGAGGCGACGTTTTCCCAGTTCACGAGGTTGTTCAGGAAGTTGTCGAGATAAGCAGGACGCTTGTTGCGGAAGTCGATGTAGTAGGAATGCTCCCACACGTCACAGCCCAGGAGAGCGGTCTGGTCGAAGCAGACCGGGTTGACGCCGTTCTCGGTCTTGGTGACGGCCAGCGAGCCGTCGGCGTTCTTGACCAGCCAGGCCCAGCCCGAGCCGAACTGCCCGGCGCCAGCGGCGGCGAATTGCGACTTGAAATCGTCGACCGAGCCAAAGCTCTCGGTCAGCGCCTTTTCAAGCTCGCCCGGCATCTTGTTTTCGCCGGGGCCCATCATTTCCCAAAACTGGTTATGGTTCCAGAGCTGGCTGATGTTGTTGAAGATTCCCGATTGCGCGACGGCCTTGGGGTCATAGGTGCCCTTGATGATCTCTTCGAGGGACTTGCCCTCCCACTCGGTGCCCGCGATGGCCTTGTTGCCGTTGTCGACATAGGCCTTGTGGTGCAGGTCATGGTGATATTCGAGCGTTTCCTTGGACATGCCCTTGGCCGCCAGTGCGTCATGTGCATAAGGAAGGTCGGGAAGTTCAAAAGCCATCTTGGCCCCCTGTTCGAATTCGTGTTGCGGTTCCTTCGGGTTACATGCGACCCGGCTGCGCTCAGGTCAAGGCTTGATCGGAAAAACCGGAGGGCGGCACGCGATGCTGACAAAGCTGCGCAAGGCGATCTACCGCGTTCGCGGGCATTACCCGGGAACGCTCGGCGGCGAGCGGTTCCGCCTCGACCCCTATCATTCCAAGTTCTGGCGCAAGGCGGGTTCGGGCAGCTGGGAGCCGGAGACCTTTGCCGTGCTCGACAAGCATCTCTCGGCTGATCGCGATTACCTCGATATCGGGGCATGGATCGGACCGACGGTACTGTACGCTGCGCGGCGTGCGCGCCATGTCTGGTGCTTCGAGCCGGACCCGGTCGCCTTTCGCCATCTTGCCTGGAACATCGAGTTGAACGGGCTGCACAACGTCTCTGCCTTTGCCGCGGCGCTGTCGACGCAGGTTGGCATCGCGCGCATGGCAAGCCTGGGCGGCGAAGCCGGGGATTCGATGACCTCGCTGTTGGCTGACGGCGCGCATGGCCACGACGTGCTGACGCTGGGCTGGGACCAGTTCGCAGGCGCGGTGGACCTGTCGGGCGTGGCACTGGTCAAGATGGATATCGAAGGTGCCGAATTCGCGGTTCTGCCCGCCCTGCTCGACTGGTTGCGGCAGCATCGGCCGGTTCTGTACCTTTCGACCCACGCGCCCTTTCTGCCCGAGGGGGACCGCGCGAATGCCATGGCCGGCCTTGCCGAGGCGCTGTCCTTTTACGGGAGCATCACGGACGAGACCGGGCATCCGGCCTCACTCACCGATCCCGATGCCGCCACGCGCTTCCGCAGCTTCGTCTGTTCGGGCTAGTTCGCCACGCGGCATCGCCCTCTTGCGATACTCGGGTCGATGTTGCCCGGGATATCGCCACGCAGGGATGCGGTCATGTTCGTGTGGTTCAGAATGATGCGGTAATCGGCCTGCGAGGTGCGGTTGCGCGTGTAGGGCACTTCGACCTCCCAATTGAACTGGATGGATTTTCCGTCCCGCCGTTTCGCCTTGGCCGCGATTGCGCCGCCGTGCTTTGCCTTGGTGAACTTTTCCAGAACCTGCGCTCGCCATGTCGATGTGTCGACCGCGAGTTGAACGGTTTCGGGAATGAAATCATCCCGTCCTGCCGGAAAGCTGCAAACATAGCGTGTTTCGGCGAAAGCGGCCTGTGCGAGGCCAAGACCCAGAATGGAAAGAATAATTGCTGTTTTCATGGCAACGCCCCCCGATGCCGCACTATAGCACAGGGGCACGTCGCCGCAAAACGCGGGCAGATCCGCGGCGGATCGCTAACTGGCACCGGCGGACGCGGCCACCCATCGGAGCCACATCAAACCCGAAAAAGATACTTAATGGCAGCAGCTTGCGCTACTCACCTCATCCGAAATAGCCGACGGAGCTTCCCGGTACGGCGGCGGTCTTGAGCAGCTTGAACACGTAATCGGCCACGGACCGGAAACATATCACGCGGAAAGTCTCGGCATCGTCCATCCAGAATGCGGCCGGGACCTGCGCCATACGCGAGCGACGGATCTGTCCCGGCTCGAATGCGCCGGGCGCGAAATCGACAGGCGCGAGCTTGCCCATCACCTCGCGCGCGGGCGCGCCGCTGATGCGGAACAACGCGCGGGCGTCCGAGACATTCACGGCCAGCGCATGCTCGCCCTTCAGTGCTTCGGCAAGTGTGGCGCAGGTCTCACCTGCCTTGCCATATGGGACGAGCAGCAGCAGTTCGTCCGGCGACATCCAGATCACGCCTGTGCTGCCATTGACCTTCGCCTCGCGAATGCCGGGCACGTCCTGCCCGACCGCGTCCTTGACCGCCTTTGCCAGAAGCTCGGAGCCGAGATCGCCACGCAGGGTGATCATGCCTTGCAGCCCACATTCCTCGACCCGGGCGATGCCGTCGAAACTGGCCTTCATCAATGCGCTTCTTGCGTCAGACATTCTGCTTGTCCCCCTTGGGATCGTAGAAGACCGGCGAGACGATCCTGGCCTTGGTTACGGTGCCGTCGGTACCGGGGAAATCCAGCACCTCGCCCATACGGTCGGGGCCGTGCTTGACCAGGCCCATCGCGATACCTCGGCCCAGGTTGGCCGAGTAGTAGGTAGAGGTCACGCGCCCGATCGTGTTGCGCTGGCCATTGGCGTTGACACCCTCGCCCACGGCATAGGCTCCATCCGGCAGGACAGACCCATCCACAGTTTCAAGACCCACCAGTTTCCAGCGATCCGGGTCGGTCATATGCACACGCTCCTGCGCGCGCTTGCCGAGGAAATCCTCTTTCTTTTTCGAGATCGCCCAGTTCAGGCCAAGGTCCTGCGGGATCACCGTGCCGTCGGTTTCATCGCCGATCATGATGAAGCCCTTTTCCGCGCGCAGGATGTGCAGGCATTCTGTGCCATAGGGCATCACGCCAAACTCCTGCCCCGCTGCCATGAGCGCGTCCCAGAAGGCCTGCCCCCGGCTGGCGGGCACCGCGATCTCGTAGCTGAGTTCGCCGGAAAAGGAGATGCGGTAGACGCGTGCGTCGAACTCCCCGATCTTGCCATCGGCCCAGTCCATGAAGCCGAGCGTCTCGGCGCTCAGGTCCATGCCGCCGAGTTTTTCCAGCAGCTTGCGGGCATTCGGGCCGACCACGGCGATCTGGGCATATTGCTCGGTCACGTTGGCGACATAGACGTTCCAGTCCCACCACTCGGTCTGGAGCCATTCCTCCATATGGGCATGGATGCGTTCGGCCCCGCCGGTGGTGGTGTGACACAGCCACGTATCCTCGTCGATCCGCGCGACGACCCCGTCATCGACGAGAAACCCGTTCTCGGAACACATCAGGCCGTAGCGGCATTTGCCCGGCTTCAGGGTCGACATCATGTTGGTGTAGAGCATGTCGAGAAAACAGCCCGCATCCGGCCCCTTGACGATGATCTTGCCAAGGGTCGAGGCATCCAGCAGACCCGCGTTCTCGCGCGTGTTCTTCACCTCGCGGTTCACGGCGTCATGAGTCGTCTCGCCCGGGCGCTTGTAGGTATAGGGACGGCGCCAATGGCCGACCGGTTCCCACTCGGCGTCGTGCTTGTCGTGCCAGTCATGCATGGGTGTGCGGCGGATCGGCTGAAAGATCTCGCCACGGGCCTCACCCGCGATCGCCGCGAGCGAGATGGGGGTGTAAGGCGGCCGGAACGTTGTTGTTCCAACACGCGGAATCTCCTCTCCCAACGCATCAGCAAGGACGGCGAGGCCGTTGATATTGCTCAGCTTGCCTTGATCCGTCGCCATACCCAGCGTGGTGTAACGCTTGGTATGTTCGACGCTTTCATACCCTTCCTGCGCCGCGAGCCGAACATCCGAGACCTTGACGTCGTTCTGGAAGTCGAGCCACGCCTTCATCCGCAGGCTTTTGTCGGCATTCGCGGGCATGAGCCACACGGGTTGCAGCGGCGCCTCGGCCTCGATTTCGACCTTGGGCGTCTCTTCGGTCGTGGTGGAGAAGCCAGCGGCCAGCGCGGCAGCCTCCCCTTGAACCAGCGCGTCACGCAGGACCGTCGACAGGTCGAGTGGCCCATTGGCACTGCCCGCCGCGCGGACAAAGCCGAACCCGTCGGAACCCAGCGGCGGGCGGTCGGGGTCGGGCCGGAAATGGGCCTGTGCCTCGTCCCAGATCAGCTTGCCACCACAATGCGACCAAAGGTGAACGACCGGGGACCAGCCCCCGGACATGGCGACGGCATCGGCCTCGATCTCTTCGCGCGCGCCACCGACACCGTCCTGGTTGCAGATCGCGACCGTCTTGACCCGTTTGCCACCGGCGACCTTGGCGATCCCCTTGCCGGGGTCGACACGAATGCCAAGCTCTCGCGCACGGTCGGCGAGCGGGCCAGCCGCGTTACGCGCGTCGAGGATGCGAACCACCTTCACCCCGGCCTCGTGCAGGGTGATCGCAGTGCGATAGGCATCATCATTGTTGGTGACGACCACGACACGTTGCCCCGGCGTCACACCCCAGTTCACGACATAGTCGCGCATGGCCGAGGCAAGCATCACCCCCGGCACGTCGTTTCCTGCAAAGGAGAGCGGCCGTTCGATGGCCCCGGTCGCGGTCACGATCTGCTTGGCCCGAATACGCCAGAGGCGGTGGCGCGGACCTTGCGTGCCGGGTTTGTGATCGGTCAGACGCTCGTATCCGAGCGCGTAACCGTGGTCGTAGACCCCTGCCCCCATGCAGCGCAGGCGCAGGGTGACATTCTCCATCGCCTCCAGCTCGGCGACGAGATCATCCACGAACTTGTCCACAGGCCTGCCATCGACAGATCCGCCATCGACCGGGGATCGCCCGCCCCAATGGGCGGTCTGTTCCATCAGCAGCACCTTGGCCCCCGAACGACCGGCCGCATGCGCCGCCATCAGTCCGGCGATACCCCCGCCAATCACGAGAACATCGGTGAAGGCGTAGAAATGCTCGTAGGTGTCAGCGTCGCGGGCATCCTTGTCCGGTGCCTTGCCGAGACCTGCGGACTGCCGGATGAACGGTTCGTAGACATGTTTCCAGAACGGCTGCGGGTGGATGAATGTCTTGTAGTAGAAGCCCGCGGGCAGGAACCGCGCCAATGCCGTGTTCACCGCGCCGATGTCGAAGTCGAGATTCGGCCAGTGGTTCTGCGAGATCGCCTTGAGCCCGTCGAACAGCTCTGTCGTGGTCGCGCGCTGGTTCGGCTCGAACTGGCTGCCCTCGCCAAGGCCGACCAGCGCATTTGGTTCCTCGGCACCCGAGGCGACAGGACCACGGGGGCGGTGATACTTGAAGGACCGGCCCATCATCAGCTGGTCATTGGCAAGAAGCGCCGAGGCCAGCGTATCGCCCGCATAGCCACGAAAGCTCTGGCCGTTGAAAGTGAAGCTCATGGATTTGGAGCGGTCGATCAGGCGGCCGTGTTTTTCAATACGGGTGCTCATTCATGCAGGCCTTTCGCATGTGGAGGGCAGATCCCTCCGGCAGGAAGAATGTGGGCGACGCATCAGGACAGACCGCGCCATTGCCAGCCGGGGCGCTTTTCGCTGATCGCATCGCGGATGTGCTGCGGCGGCTCAGAGGTCTGGGCGGTATAGGTGCCGAACACCTCGAGTGTCTGCGTGCAGCGGGCCGCGTGGAACCACTTACCGCAGCCATGGGCGTGGCGCCAGCGTTCAAAGTGCACGCCGCGCGGGTTTTCGCGTGTGAAAAGGTAGTCGTGGAATTCCTCCTCGGACGATCCCGGACCGTGGCGTGTCAGATGCGCTTCGCCGCCCGGAGAAAGTTCGGTTTCCTCGGCATCGACGCCGCAATAGGGGCAATTGAGCAGCAGCATGTCAGTCTCCTCGGACGGTCATTTCGGGGGCAGGCTGGCCGCATGGGCCAGAGCGAATTCGGTCAGTCGGGCGCGCAGGGCGTCGTCCTCGAAGGCGGCGTAGTCGACCTCGACCATGCCGCCGAGGTTGCGACCGCCGAATTCCAGGCGCCTTGCCCCGGCTTCCAGTGCGGCCGCCTCGCGGGCCTTGCCGGGGCGATACATCGCGCCGTCTTTCATCACGCCACAGACCATGTTGCCATGAAGCAGGAACATCAGCCCGCCAAACATGCGTTTTTCGGACAGGCCCGGCTCGACCCCCAGGTCGGCGCGCATGGTTTCGGCCATCTGCTCAGGATAGGCCATGGCGCATCTCGCGGCATCGGAGGGAGGTGCAAAGAATAACCGGATGGGCACGAGGTAAACCCATCCGGAACTCTTTACGAGACGTGAACGCTTTGGAAAGCGAATGGCGGACCGAGGGGACCGCCACCGTGACCCGGTTCAGGCGATAAACGTCGCGTGTTACAATCCGGTTCCCGGTTGAGACAAAAATCGCGCGTGTTTTTTCCACCGCAGCCGAACCGCCCTGCCCGATGCAAATCGGGCCGGTGTCACAGCGGCGGATCTTTTGCGGCGTCTGCTTCAATGCGCCACCCCGGCCGCGACGCTTTCGTCGATGAAGCGGCCTTCCTTGAAGCGGTCGAGGTTGAACGCCTCGGTCAGCGGCGAATGGCCGGTCGCCATGAGTTGCGCCATACCCCAGCCCGAGCCGGGGATCGCCTTGAACCCGCCAGTGCCCCAGCCGCAGTTGATGAAACAGTTGCCCAGGGGCGTCTTTGACAGGATCGGGGAGCGGTCGCCGGTCATGTCGACGATCCCGCCCCACTGGCGCAGCATCTTGAGGCGGCTGATCATCGGGAAGGTTTCGATCAGCGCGCGCACGGTTTCCTCGATATGGTGGAAGGAGCCGCGCTGCGTATAGTTGTTGTAGCCGTCTGCGCCGCCGCCGATCACCATCTCGCCCTTGTCGGACTGACTCATGTAGCCGTGCACCGTGTTGGCCATCACGACCACGTCCATGCAGGGCTTGATCGGTTCTGAGACCAACGCCTGAAGTGCTACGGATTCGACCGGCAGGCGGAACCCGGCCATGTCAGCCAGCACGCCGGAATGACCCGCAACCACGATGCCCAGCTTGTCGCAATCGATCGCGCCCTTGGTCGTGTCCACGCCGATGACCCGGCCCTTGTCCTGGCGGATGCCGGTGACCTCGCATTTCTGGATGATGTCCATGCCCATGGCAGAGCAGGCGCGCGCATAGCCCCACGCAACCGCGTCATGGCGCGCGGTACCGCCGCGTTCCTGCCAGAGCGCGCCCAGAACCGGGTAGCGGGGACCGTCGATATTGATGATCGGCACCAGCTGCTTGACCCGCTCGGGTCCAATCCATTCCGTCTTGACTCCTTGCAGCGCGTTGGCATGCGCGGTGCGCTGGTAGCCGCGTATCTCGTGCTGGGTCTGGGCCAGCATCATTACGCCGCGAGGCGAGAACATCAGGTTGTAGTTCAGGTCCTGGCTGAGATCTTCGTAGAGGGCGCGCGACTTTTCGTAGATCGCAGCAGAAGGATCCTGCAGGTAGTTCGAGCGGATGATCGTGGTGTTGCGGCCCGTGTTGCCGCCGCCCAGCCAGCCCTTTTCGATGATGGCGACATTCTGGATGCCATAGTTCTTGCCAAGGTAGTAAGCCGTGGCCAGCCCATGCCCGCCCGCACCGACGATGATGACGTCATAGCGTTTTTTCGGTTCGGGCGAACGCCAGGCGCGTTCCCAGCCCGTGTGGTAGCGCAAGGCCTCACGCGCGACGGCAAAGGCTGAATAGTGTCTCATGGGCGATTCCGATCGGTCCGAAGCTTGGGGCACATATGCCGTGCCGCCGCAGAATACCCACGCCGCGAACCGTCGCAATATGACCCGCTTGCGACATGGTGGCCCGCCTGGACCGATTGCCTCTTTTTTCGGCTGGGCGGCATCGCTAGATGAAAGGAGGTTTTGGGAGTGGACATGGTCTTCTGGATAATCGTGACGCTGTTGGCGCTGTCTGTCGCTGCACTGCTGGCGCTGGCCCTGATGCGCGGACGGCGCGATGCGGCGCCGGCCGCGGCCTATGACATGCAGGTTTATCGCGACCAGCTTGCCGGCGTCGACCGCGATCTGGCGCGCGGGGTGATCGCCGAGGAGGATGCCGAACGCATCCGGACCGAGATTTCGCGCCGCATCCTCGCAGCTGACGCCAAGCTGAACGAAGAAGGATCAAATGCGGCCCAGTCGCGCGGACCGACCGTGATCGCCGCTGCCCTTGCCGCGGTTGCAGTGGTCGGCGGTGGCATGGCGCTTTACACACGGCTCGGTGCACCTGGATATGGCGACTTGCCGCTTTCTCTGCGTATCGAGACGGCCGAAGATATCCGCGAGTCTCGCCCTGCGCAGGCCACTGCTGAAGAGCGGATGCCCGCCACGCCTGACCCACAGGTCGATGCCGATTATGCGGCCCTGATCGAACAGCTGCGGCTGGCCGTGGCCGACCGGCCGGGAGATTTGCAGGGTCAGCGCCTGTTGGCCCAGCACGAAGCCAATCTTGGAAATCACAAGGCCGCCTATGAGGCGCAGCGCCGGGCGCTGGACTTGTTGGGTGACGAGGCCGGCGCCTCGGATTACTCGCAGTTGGCCGAACAGATGGTGATGGCCGCTGGCGGTTATGTCTCACCCGAGGCCGAGCAGGCCCTGCAAGAGGTACTGCGCCGTGACCCGAGCGATGGGCCCGCGCGCTATTACTGGGGCGCGATGCTGGCACAGACGGGACGGCCCGACTTGGCATTCCGCATCTGGGAACAGACATTGCGCAGCTCGCCGCCCGACGCGCCCTGGTCGCAGGCGATCGCGGCTCAGATAGAGGATCTGGCCATTCGCGCCGGCGTCGATTACGAGCCGCCATCGGCCGCATCGACGCGCGGACCGTCTGCCGCGGATATCGAGGCTGCCGGAGAGATGAACGCCGAAGACCGGCAGGCGATGATCCGGGGCATGGTGGACGGCCTTTCGAACCGGTTGGCGACCGAAGGCGGCCCGCCCGAGGACTGGGCCCGCCTGATCGGCGCATTGGGTGTGCTGGGAGAGCGCGAACGCGCCGCCGCGATCCACCAGGAGGCGCTGACACGCTTTGCCGACAACGACGCCGCCTTGGCGCGCATCGGTGCCGCGGCGCGGTCTGCCGGGCTCATCGAATGATCCACGACGATTTCACCGAGTTTGCTGCCGCCCTCGCCCCGATGACCGCGCTCATGGGCCTCGACCTTGGGGACAAGACGATCGGCGTCGCCGTCAGCGACCGGATGCGCGGCGTGGCCAGCCCGCTCGAGACCGTGCGGCGCAAGAAATTCACGCTTGATTCGGCGCGGCTGCTGGACATCGCGCAGGCGCGCGAAATCGGCGGCATCGTGTTGGGCCTGCCACGCAACATGGATGGCAGCGAGGGTCCACGATGCCAGTCGACCCGCGCCTTTGCGCGCAACATGTCACGCCTGACCGAGATCCCGATCAGCTTCTGGGATGAAAGGCTCAGCACAGTCGCGGCGGAAAAAGCACTGCTTGAGGCGGATACGTCGCGAAAACGTCGCGGCGAGGTTATTGATCACGTGGCGGCCGGCTATATTCTGCAAGGCGCGCTCGACCGGTTGCGCTTTTTGTAAGGAAATCACGCGCGATGACAAAGATGGTGTGGAAACGCGACGAGATCGAAAGCCCCTGCGTGCAGATCTGCGTCGTTCATCCGGCAGAACGGATCTGCACCGGTTGTTATCGCACGATCGACGAGATCGGCCGCTGGTCGCGCATGTCGAGCGAAGAGCGACAGGCCGTCATGGCGGAGCTGCCTGCGCGCAAGCCATCGCTCGCCAAGCGGCGCGGTGGACGCGCGGCGCGCCTCAAGAGCTGAACACCGCTTTGCGGCATCGCAGATGGGCGCCCTGCCCCGTTTCCTTCGCCGAGGCGATGGGTTATGCCGTCGCGACCACTATTGCAGGAGCCCACAATGGACGCCCCCGAGCAGCCGCAGATCTACCTCGTCACGCCGCCTAGCATCGATCTGGACGTCTTTCCCGATCGACTTGCACAGGTTCTTGACGGCGCCGAGATCGCCTGTATCCGGCTGGCGCTTGCAGGGACGAACGAGGACAGCGTGGCGCGTGCGGCCGATACGCTGCGCGAGGTGGCCCATGCCCGCGACGTGGCCATCGTGATCGCCGACCACCTGCTCATGGCGCAGCGTCTGGGGCTGGACGGTGTGCACCTGTCCGATGCCTCGCGCTCGGTTCGGGCCGCGCGCAAGGAACTGGGGGCAGATGCCATCGTCGGCAGCTTTTGCGGAACGTCGCGCCATGACGGCATGACCGCAGGCGAGGCCGGGGCCGATTACGTGGCCTTTGGTCCGGTCACGGGCAGTGCGCTGGGTGACGGGTCCGTTGCCGAAACGGAACTGTTCGAATGGTGGTCCCAGATGATCGAAATCCCCGTCGTCGCCGAGGGCGGCCTGACCGAAGAGGTGGTTCGCACGCTTGCTCCGCATACCGACTTCTTTGGCATCGGCACCGAGATCTGGAGCGCGGACAACCCTCTGGCAGCCCTGTCGCGCCTGACCGGCGCGATGGGCTGACGCGATCAGATCAGACCGACACGTTCGACCGTCCAGTAAAGGCCCACCGCCGCAATGGCGAGGCTCGCCGGAATCGCGATCCGGGCGCGGTACCAAGGCTTGTCGCGGAACCAGTACCCGACAGCGAGAAAGGCAAGCGCAATCACGGTAAGCTGGCCCAGCTCGACACCGATGTTGAAGCCGATGAGCGCAGGCACGAACTGGCCTTCGGGCAGGCCGAACTCTTCGAGCACGCTGGCAAACCCGAGCCCGTGCAAAAGGCCAAACCCGAAGACGATCACCGGTCGCCATGCGTGCAGGCGCGACGAAAAGACGTTTTCCAGTGCGACAAAGGCAATCGAGGCGGCGATCAGCGGTTCGACCACGGACGCGTTCACCGTGACGACCCCCAAAGCCCCGAGCGCAAGGGTGACCGTATGCGCAAGCGTGAACGCACTGACCTGCCAGACCAGTGGCCGCAGCCGGGCGCTGAGAAAAAACAGTCCCAACACGAACAGGATATGATCCAGACCCTTTGGCAGGATGTGGTCGAAGCCCACCGGGATATAGGTGATGAAACTCTCCCAGCCGGTCGTCTCTGCGCCGCCTGACAGCGGGATGGCGGGGCTGGTCTCGCCGCCTTGCAGATATCCGGTATAGGGTGCCTCGACGCCCATCTGGCGCAGTACCAGCGCCCCGTCCCCGTCCGGCCAGGCCAAGCGCAAGGCTTGTGCACCGTCTGGCAAGGTGCCCGAGAACGCAAGGACCGAGGCCCGGGGAAGCTCGACATTGCCGACCGGCGGAATGTCGGCCTCGCGTGCGATCAACGGCACCTCGGTCCCCTGCCCCGTAGACAGTTGCAACTCTTCCAGCCAGCGTGCCGTGAAGGCGTCCAGCAGCGGCTCCAGCTCGTCGGCGGGCATGGCGCGCAGCGCGTCGTATCGGTCGGATTGGTCAGTCTCGTTCGTGTCCTCGAGACCGTCCAGATCGATGCCGGCAAGAAACGCCTCGACATTCATGCGCAGGGTCAGGCGGATCTCGCTGGCCTCGACCGTGAACTCTCCGATCGTCGGGGTGACCTCATGGGCATTGGCAAGCCCGGCCCAAAGGGTTGACAGCGCCAGCGCAAGGCGCAGCTTCTTCCAGATGTGCGAAAAAGGGCTGCCCATGCTAACGCGTCTCCTGTCCGTCGTTATTTCGGCCTCGCTTCTGTCTGGCGGTGCCGGTGCCCATGAATTCTGGATTGATCCCGAGCGGTGGCAAGTTGAAAGTGGTGCGCCACTGGTGGTTCAGCTACGAAATGGCGAGAAATTCGAGGGATCACCGCAAGTGTATTTCCCGAACCGCATCGCGCGCTTCGACATGGTTACCGGAGGCGCCGCGACGCCCTATACCGGCCGCATGGGCGATGTTCCCGCGCTTGAGGCAAAGGCACCTGACGCGGGCTTGTTGGTTTTGGTCCATGAGACCCAACCAACCACCCTTACCTATCGCGACTGGGACAAGTTCGTGCGCTTCGTCGAGCACAAGGGGCACGCGGCGATCGCTGCGGAGCATGTCGCGCGCGGGCTTCCACAGGAAGGATTCGCCGAAAGCTATAGTCGGTTCGCCAAAGCGCTGGTGGCCGTTGGCGATGGCGCAGGAACGGATGCGCCCACCGGGATGGAGACGGAGTTCGTGGCGCTCGCGAATCCTTACACTGACGACGTAATGGGCGGTATGCCTGTGCAACTTCTTTACCGCGGCAGCCCACGCGCGGATGCACAGGTCGAGGTCTTTGATCGCAGCGCGGAAGGTACGGTGACGGTCAGCTTTCTCACGACCGATGCCGAGGGGCGCACTCTTGTGCCAATCGCGCGGGGGCATGAATACCTGCTCGACTCGGTCGTTCTGCGACCGCTCCACGACCCCGACGGTCCGGTTTGGGAATCGCTTTGGGCGGCGATGACCTTTTCGGTCCCCTGATTCCTTACCTTGAGGGCGGCCAATGGCTTGCGCCGTGATCCGGGCTGCGGCATGAGGGAGCGATGAACACTACCTCCGACATCCTGTGCATCGGTTCTGTCCTGTGGGACATCATCGGCCGGGCCGCCAGCCACATGCGTCAGGGTTCGGACGTGCCGGGCCGGATCACACGCCTGCCCGGCGGTGTTGCGATGAACATCGCGATGACGCTGGTGCGGTTTGGAATGACACCAACACTATTGACCGCTATCGGACGCGACCCCGAGGGGGATGAACTTCTTGCGGCCAGTTCGCGCCTGGGAATGGTGACCGATCACGTCTATCGGTCGGACGATCTGCCGACGGACCGGTACATGGCCGTCGAGGGCGCGAATGGGCTGATCGCCGCCATTGCCGATGCGCATTCGCTTGAAGCTGCTGGTGCCAAGATCCTGCGCCCGCTGATTCACGGGCCGCTGGGAACGCCTGCCGTACCGTTCGAGGGGCTGGTGGCGCTGGACGGTAACCTGACGCTTGCCCTGCTCGAAGAGATTGCCCGTTCCGATGCTTTTGCCCGCGCCGATCTGCGGGTCGCGCCAGCCTCGCCGGGCAAAGCGGAACGGCTCTTGCCCTTTCTTCAGCACGCGCGGGCAACGCTCTACGTCAATCTCGAAGAGGCCGGGATCCTCTGCCAGAGGACCTTCACCGGTTCGGAAAGCGCCGCCCGTGCGCTTGTCGAACGCGGCGCTCTGCGTGCATTGGTGACCGATGGCGGCAATTCTGCCTCGGTCGCGAACGCCGACGGCACGCTGACCCTGACACCCCCCTCCGTTCTGGTTACTCGCGTAACCGGTGCCGGCGATACCTTCATGGCGGCCCATATCGCGGCCGAGGCGCAAGGCGCGCCCGACGAGGAGGCGCTGTCACGCGCCCTGCAAGCCGCCGCAACCTATGTTTCCGGAGAAACCCCTCTGTGATCGATATCCGTTATTCCGCCGAAGTCGCCAAAGCCCGCGAGTCCGGCCGTCCGCTGGTCGCGCTGGAAAGTACCATCATCACCCACGGCATGCCCCATCCGCAAAATGTCGAGGTCGCGGCCCAGGTCGAGCAGGATATCCGCGACGCTGGCGCCGTACCGGCCACCATCGCGGTGATAGAAGGTCGGCTGCATGTCGGACTGGAGCCGCGGGAACTGCAGGCGCTGGGAACGGCGCAGCATGTCGCGAAACTGTCGCGCGCGGACATGGCAGCGTGCCTTGCGACGGGCGGGACCGGCGCGACGACCGTGGCCGCAACGATGATCGCCGCGCGCTATGCCGGTATCGAAGTGTTTGCCACTGGCGGTATCGGTGGGGTGCACAAGGGGGCGGAAACGTCTTTTGACATCTCGGCGGACCTGCACGAGCTGGCGCAGACGCCCGTGACCGTGGTCGCCGCAGGGGCCAAGGCCATTCTGGACCTCGCCAAGACACTCGAAGTGCTGGAGACGCTGGGCGTGCCGGTGATCGCCTACGGGCAGGACGCGTTTCCCGCGTTCTGGTCGGCGCGTTCGTCCCATCGCGCACCGTTGCGGATGAACGATGCCGTATCCATTGCCCGCGCGCACGCGATGCGCGGCGCGCTCGGCCTGCCGGGCGGACAGCTTGTCGCGAACCCGATCCCGCTGGCCGATGAAATCGCGGCCGCGGAACTTGGCCCGATCATCGCCGAGGCGCAGGCCGACGCCGATACCCATCGCATCGCGGGCAAGGCGGTGACACCCTACCTGCTGCAGCGCATATTCGAACGAACCGAGGGGCGGTCGCTAACCGCCAATATCGCGCTGGTACGCAACAATGCCCGGCTGGGTGCGGGTATCGCACAGGAACTGGTCAATCTGAAAACCGGCTAAAGCCTGCGGCGCGGCATACTATTGTGCTGCACGGCCAAACTGCCTAACTGAAATGGGCAGAATTCCGGGACCGAAGATGAATACCCCTTTCGACGAAGAACCTCACCGCCGCGGCGGGCTGCTGGCCAGCTTGCGGGCGTCTTTCCTGACAGGGCTCGTCGTCATCGCGCCCGTCGGGCTGACCATCTGGCTGATCTGGACAGTGGTGGGCTGGATCGACGGGTTTGTCCTGCCGCTGATACCGCAGTCTTTCCGGCCCGAGCAGTATATCGGGATAAACCTGCGTGGCCTGGGCGTCATCATCTTCCTGCTGTTCACCATCATGGTGGGATGGATCGCCAAGGGGCTGATCGGCCGATCGCTGATCAGCTTCGCCGAGGGCGTGGTGGACCGGATGCCAGTCGTCCGCTCGATCTATTCCGGCATCAAGCAGATTTCGGAAACCGTCTTTGCCCAGACCGATCGCAGTTTTGAAAAGGCCTGCCTGATCCAGTATCCGCGCCGCGGCATCTGGGCAATCGGCTTCGTCTCGACACAGGGCAAGGGCGAAGTCGCGCGCAAGGCCGAAACCGGGGGTAACCTGCTTAGCGTGTTCGTACCGACCACGCCGAACCCGACTTCCGGCTTCCTGCTCTACTTTCCCGAGGAGGACGTGATCCTGCTCGACATGACGGTTGAGGATGCCGCGAAACTGGTGATCTCGGCGGGGCTTGTCTATCCCAACGAAAAGGACCCGAGCGAGCCACCGAAGGCTTGACGTTCAGCCGAACATTTCGGCCAGGTCGACGGTAGAGCGCTCTCCGAGGTCGTCCTTGAATTCGGACAGGAACCGGTCGGTTGCCGCACGTCCGGCATGACGCAGCCGGTCAAGAACAACCGGTGTCGGCACCAGCTTGGTCGCGACCGAGAGAGAGTTCATCAGGTCGTCATCGGCAATCATGTGAACCAACACGCGGCTCATCTCCCCAGGTTTCAATTTGCCGGTATCCAGCAGGCGGCGAACGAAATTGATTGCCCGCAATTCGCGCAGCAGCGAGGAATTGAAACTGATCTCGTTGATCCGGTTCTGGATCTGCTGGGAACTGCGCGGCACCTCATCCCGAACCAGCGGGTTGATGTTCACGATGACGACGTCATCCGGCAGGCCGACGTTGAAAAGCGGGAAAAGCGCCGGGTTACCGGTGTAACCGCCATCCCAATAGGCCTCCATCCTGTCGGTCTCGGGGTCGTAGATCTCAACCGCCTGAAAGAGGTTCGGCAGACAGGCAGAGGCCAGGATCGCATCGGTCGAGATTTCATCACCGGTAAAGACGCGGATCTTGCCCGACCGGACACAGGTCGCGCTGACGAACAGGCGCGGCCCCTGATCGGCGCAGACAGTGTCGTAATCGAAGGTGTCAACGACGGACCGCAGCGGGTTCTGGTAGAACGGACCGTAGGCATAGGGCGAGACCATGCGCGACCAGTTGTCGGCAATGGAAAAGGGCAGCGAATATTCGATGGCCTGGGCGACGGCCGCAGGTTCGAACCAACGCATCCAGCTGGCCAGGCGCATGTCACCGACCGCACCCATCCGGCTCCAGAGGCGGTCGAGTTCAGCCCGTGCACCGTCGCGGCCGCCGCGAACCATGCCCGCCTTGAACGCCGCGCCGTTCAACGCACCAGCCGACGTGCCGGTGATTCCGGCCACCTCAATGTCGTCTTCGTCCAGCAGCCTTTCGAGCACGCCCCAGGTAAATGCGCCATGAGCGCCGCCGCCCTGAAGCGCCAGGTTGATCCGTTTCACCGCGACCGCTCCTTCATCTCGTGCAGAATGCAGAATGCCGTCGGTCGTGGGGGCAGCGCCCCCACGGCCGTTTCGTCAAAGCGCGGTCCAGCCGCCATCGACACTGATCGACGTGCCGGTTATCTGCGCCGCAGCGTCCGAGCAAAGGAACACCGCCGTCCCGCCCAGCTGTTCCACGGTGGCAAATTCCTTGGACGGCTGACGTTCGAGCATGACTTTCTCGATCACCTCGTCGCGGCCCATGTCGTATTTCTCCATCGTGTCGGGAATCTGCGCCTCGACCAGCGGCGTCAGAACATAGCCCGGGCAGATTGTGTTCGCCGTGATAGGCTCTCGCGCCGTTTCTAGCGCGACGACCTTGGTCATGCCGACGATACCGTGCTTTGCCGCCACGTAGGCGGATTTGTAGGGCGAGGCGGTCAGGCCATGCGCCGAGGCGATGTTGATCACCCGCCCCCAACCAGCCTTGCGCATCATCGGCAAGGCGGCGGCGGTGGTATGAAAGGCCGAGTTGAGATTGATCGCGATGATGGCATCGTATTTTTCGGCAGGGAACTCGTCGATCGGCGCGACATGCTGGATGCCGGCATTGTTCACGAGGATATCGCAGGCCCCGGCCTGCTCGATCAGCGCGCGGCACTCTTCGCCCTTGGACATGTCGGCCTTGATGTAGCGCGCTTTCACGCCGAACTCGACCCCGATCTCTTCGGCCAGCTTGTGATCTTCCTCGCGGTCGGTGAAGGAGTTGAGCACCACATCGGCGCCCGCCCGCGCCAGTTCCCGCGCGACGCCCAGCCCGATACCTGAGTTCGATCCAGTGACCACGGCGGTCTTGCCCTTGAGTGACATGGAGAGTCCTTTCCAAATCTGCTTACCCGGCGCCACCCTGACATGCTGCACCTGCAAAGGGAACGCGAAAACCCGTCCTTGGATCCAAGCGCTCCCGCCCCCTGCGGGGCCGCCCTTTCCGGGCGCCCTCCTCGGCGTTGGGCCGGGCCGCGCGCCATGCGGCGCGCGGTTGGGCGTTACATCGCGCGAAGAAACAGTCCACAAGACATGAAGCGGCGGGATGCCGCCGATCCACTGATGCCAGCGCTTGCGGACGACCCCGATACAGCGCACCAAAAAAAACGCCCGCACGAGGCGGGCGTTAAGTTATTGAGGCAGGTTTCATACAGGCAAGAAACCTATCGAGCAGTGCATCCTTTATACGCAATTCCCTTGCGTCGTCCAAGCTAAAAGTTTGAAAAGACTTCGATCCGTGATAGCCATCGGACCCAACAAAACAAGGCCAGAGCAGGATTGTTGCCAAAGTGCGACCCGATTTTTTCCGCTATCTTCGACCCGTTTTCGCCGTCGCTGCGCTGATTTCCGCTCCTTTGTCGGCGCAGGGAGAATCAGCGCATGGCATAGCTATGTATGGCAACCCGGCCTTGCCACCGGATTTTGTGTCCTTGCCCTATGCCAACCCGGACGCGCCGAAAGGCGGGCGCGTGGTGTTCGGAAACACCGGAGGTTTCGACAGCCTGAACCCGTTCACACAAAAAGGCACGCACCCCTGGCAGTTGAGATTTCTGTCTCATGAGAGCCTTATGGGCCGTTCCTGGGACGAACCCTTCTCGCTTTACGGTCTTTTGGCCGAATCGGTCGAGGCCGCGCCGGACCGGTCCTGGGTCGAATTCACCCTGCGGGAAGAGGCCCGATTCTCCGATGGCAGCCCGGTTACGGTGGAGGATGTCATCTGGTCCTACGAGATGCTGGGGACCGAGGGGCATCTGCGCTATCGCGGATTGTGGGGCCAGATCGATGCCATCGAGCAGACCGGCCCGCGCAGCCTGCGGATCACTTTTGCCGAGACAGATCGCGAACTGGCCCTGATCGCCGGGATGCGCCCGATCCTCAACAAGGCGCAGTGGGAAGGCAAGGATTTCGCCAACGCCCCCCTGTCCGAGATTCCCATGGGCAGCGGGCCATATGTCGTCACGGATTACGAGGCGGGTCGTTTCGTGACGCTGACACGCAATCCGGACTACTGGGGCGATGATATCCCCTTTCGGCGCGGAACGATGAATTTCGACGAAATCCGCATCGAGTTCTACGGCGATCAGACGGTCCTGTTCGAAGCTTTCAAGGCAGGCGAGTTGACCGCGATCCGCGAGTTCAACGCCGAGAAATGGGTTACTCAGTATGACTTTCCAGCAGTGACACGGGGCGATGTCATCAAAACCGAAATTCCGCATGCCAAACCATCAGGCATGACGGGCTTCGTGATGAACACGCGCCGCGCGCCGTTCGACGACTGGCGCGTACGCGAGGCGATGCTGCTGGCCTTCAACTTCGAATTCATCAACGACACGGTCACGGGCGGGGCGCAGCCGCGCATCACATCGTATTTCTCGGGCTCGGAGCTGGCGATGCGTCCGGGACCGGCCGAAGGGCGTGTGCTCGAATACCTCACGCCTTATGCCGACACGCTGCCGCCCGGAGCGCTGGAGGGGTACGCCCTGCCGCAAAGCGATGGAACCGCGCGCAACCGGTCCAACCTGCGCCGTGCCACTGCCCTGCTGGCCGAGGCCGGATGGCAGGTAGAGGCGGGAGAGCTGCGCAACGCCAAGGGGGAGCCGTTTCGCTTCACCGTCCTGCTGCGACAGGGCGATACCGACATGCAGACCGTCATGGAGATATATTCCCGGGCGCTGGACCGTTTGGGTATCACCACCGGGATCGAGAAGGTCGACGATGCGCAATATACCGGACGGCTGGCCGAGCTTGATTTCGACATGACGCCTTTTCGCAGGGCGCTTTCGCTCTCTCCGGGCAACGAGCAGCGGCTCTATTGGGGAAGCGAGGTCGCGGATGCACCGGGGACGCGCAACCTCATGGGTATGGCGCAACCGGCGGCGGATGCGCTAATCGACGCGATGCTGACGACCGAGGATCGCGACGAGTTCATTGCGGCGACCCGTGCGCTCGACCGGGTGCTGACGGCGGGGCGCTACGTGATACCGATCTGGAATTTCGATGTCGGCAGGATCGCACATGCCAAGGAACTGAAGTTTCCCGAAACGCTGCCGATCTATGGCGATGGGCCGCAATACATGCCCGATGTCTGGTGGTACGAGGAAGACTAGTCGTCAGACCAAAGAGGTCACCCAGAGGATCGTGGCATCCTCGGGGCTGACCGACACGACATTATGCCCCATGGTGCCATCGTAATAGGCGCTGTCGCCGCGGCGCATCTCGATCGGTTCGTAGAACTCGGTATAGAGCGTGATGACGCCGGTGAGGACGTACAGGAACTCTTCACCGTCATGGCGCACCCAACCGTCGAACTCTTCCATGGACCGCGCACGTACGCGGGCGCGATAGGGAAGCATCCGCTTCTTGCTCAGCGTTTCGGCAAGCAACTCGTGTTCATACGTGGCGGTCGCATGCGCCGTACCCTCGCCCGATTTCGTGACCGAGAGCCGGCCGTTGATCTGGTCCTTCTGCGGCGGCGTGAACAGCTGGGGCACCGAGATCTGCAAACCGACGGCCAGTTTCTTGAGTGCATCATAGGTGGGCGACATCTGCCCGTTCTCGATCTTGCTCAGCGTCGAGCGTGCGAGCCCGGCCTGGCTGGCGGCCTGTTCCAGGGTCCAGTCGCGCGCCTTGCGCAGCTCGCGCACGCGCGCGCCAAGGTCGAGGGGCTCGGCCTCGATTTCCGCACCGCTGTCACGGGCAACGCGGATGATGGATCTGGGGTCTCTGTCGCTCATGACCAGTGTCTATAGGGTGCGCCCGCGGCGCTTGCAACGCAGAGCGGCGCGCGCTAGCCAAACACGATGATATCCGTATTCGATCAGGGGCCGCCAACGCCCTGCCCCGCGCCCTTCAACCTTGCGGCCCATGTGATGCGCCACGCACGCGACCGCGGCGACAAGATCGCGCTGTCAGTTCTGGGTCGCGATGGCGTACAGGACTGGACCTATGCTGCCCTCGAGGAGGCGATCCTCGGCACCGCGACCGGTTTGCTGAAGATTGGACTTGTCCCCGGGCAGATCGTTTTGATGCGGTTGGGCAACTCGGTGGAGTTTCCCATTGCCTATCTCGGCGCAATAGCGGCAGGCCTCGTGCCGGTGCCGACCTCATCCCAGCTGACCGAGCCTGAAACCGCCAGGATCATCGCCGAGCTTTCGCCCGCCGCGGTGCTGCGCGACCCGGCCGTGGCCTGTGCCGACCATCCCCGGCAGATCAGCCTCGAGGAACTTTCGGCCATGCGTACTTTGCCGCCTGCCACCTATGCGATGGGCGATCCCGAGCGAATGGCCTATGTCGTCTATACCTCGGGCACGTCGGGCAAACAGCGCGCCGTCGCGCATGCCCACAGGGCGATCTGGGCACGGCAGATGATGGTCGATGGCTGGTACGGGCTGACCGGCGAGGACCGGCTGTGCCATGCCGGCGCCTTCAACTGGACCTATACGCTGGGCACGGGGCTGATGGATCCCTGGACCATCGGTGCGACCGCGCTTGTCCCGCAACCGGGCACCGATCCGGCCCGGCTTGCCGACCTGCTACGCGAGCATCGCGCCACCATCTTCGCAGCAGCGCCTGGTGTGTATCGCCAGATGCTTGCCCGCGCAGACAGCCTGCATTTGTCTGACCTGCGCCATGGATTGAGCGCAGGCGAGAAACTGTCGCGTTCGCTGCACGAAAACTGGGTGGCGCGCACCGGCACCGAGCTTTACGAGGCCTACGGGATGTCGGAATGCTCCACCTTCATATCCTCCAGCCCGGCCCACCCGGCGCGGGGAGAGGCGTTGGGCCGACCGCAACCGGGGCGCCGCGTCGCGATCATCGGCACGGATGGCCCGGTGCCGCAGGGCGCCGAGGGCACTATCGCGATCCACCGGTCCGACCCCGGCCTGATGCTGACCTACCTCAACGCGCCCGAAGAGGCCGAGGCACGGATGCAGGGCGACTGGTTCCTGACCGGCGACCAGGGTGCGATGGCCGTGGATGGCGAGATCACTTTTCTGGGCCGCGACGACGACATGATGAACGCGGGCGGGTTCCGCGTATCACCCGTCGAGGTCGAAGAGGTGCTGGCCCGCTATCCGGGAATCTCACAAGCAGGCGTGGCCTCGGTCGAGGTCAAGACCGACACTTTCGTGATCGCCGCCTTCTATACCGGGCCGGAAAAACTGGACGAAGACGGCCTGCGTGCCTATGTCGGCGCGAACCTCGCGCGCTACAAGCAACCGCGCGCCTTCATACACCTGCCTGCCCTGCCGACGGGTGGGAACGGAAAACTCCTGCGCCGGGCGCTGCCGGCCTATTTCGAGGCGACCGCATGACCCAGACCGTCAAGCTCGATATCCTGTCTGACCCGATCTGCCCGTGGTGCTACATCGGCAAGACACATCTGGACACGGCGCTTGCTTCGATCCCGGATCACCCGTTTTCGATCGAATGGCATCCGTTCCAGCTCAACCCCGACATGCCTGCGGACGGCATGGACCGTCGGGCCTATCTCGAGGCGAAGTTCGGCGGGCGGGAAGGTGCGGCACGCGCTTATGCACCCATCGTGGAACATGCTGAAAAGGCTGGGCTGTCCATTGCATTCGACCGGATGGAACGCACGCCCAACACGCTTGACGCGCATCGCCTGATCCACTGGGCCGGCATCGAGGGCAAGCAGACCGAGGCTGTCGACGCATTGTTCGAGGCTTACTTTGTCGAGGGGCGCGATATCGGTAATCACGAGGTGCTGGCCGACATCGCCGACGCCATCGGCATGGATGCAGCGGTCGTTCTGAAACTGCTGGCCTCGGATGCCGACCGCGACGCGATAGCTGACCGCGACGCGCATTCGCGAAAGATGGGCGTGACATCGGTTCCGACCTTCATCGTCGCCAACCAGCATGCCGTTCCGGGGGCGCAACAACCCGAATTGTGGGAGAAGGTGATCCGCGAGATCATGTCTCAAATTGAGGGCAACTCGGCAGAATAGCACAGATTTCTGTGCGAATTTGCGACTGGTTCCGCCCGGCCCTGCGTGATAGCGCAATCCGGTAAGGAGCCCTCCATGGAAAACCGAATGTCCCGCCCCGAATTCATCGCCCTCACGGCGATGATGTTCGCAACCATCGCGTTTTCCATCGACGCGATGCTGCCTGCCCTGCCCGAGATCGGCTCGGAACTCAGCCCCGATGACATCAACCGGGCGCAGCTGATCCTGACCTCTTTCGTTCTTGGCATGGGGCTGGGTACGTTCTTCACCGGCCCGCTGTCGGACACGTTCGGGCGCAAGCCTGTTATCTATGGCGGTGCATTCGTTTACATCGCGGCGTCGGTCGTTGCCTGGGCAAGCTCCTCGCTGGAACTGGTGCTGGCCGCACGCGTGGCGCAGGGCCTTGGCGCTGCCGGACCGCGCGTCGTGGCGATGGCGGTTGTGCGCGACCTCTATGCCGGCCGCCAGATGGCGCGGATCGTGTCGATCGCGATGATGATCTTCACCCTTGTTCCAGCAATCGCGCCCTTGATGGGTGCGGGCATCATCGCCTTGACAGACTGGCGCGGGATCTTTGCGGCCTTCATCCTCTTCTCGCTTCTTACCGTGGTCTGGATGGGGCTGCGCCTGCCTGAATCCCTGCCGCCGGAAAACCGGCGTCCGTTCCGCCTGCCGCTGTTGCTGGCGGCCCTGCGCGAGATGTTTGCGCATCCCACCGTGCGCCTTTCGATCCTGGTTCAGACGCTGTGCATGGGGGTTCTGTTTACCATGCTCACGATGGTGCAGCCGATCTATGACGTGATCTATGATCGGGCCGAGAGTTTTCCGGCGTGGTTCGGCCTGATCGCCATCATCTCGGGGTCAGCCAGCCTTCTCAATGCAGCGCTGGTGGTGCGGCTTGGAATGCGGCGCATGGTGACCTGGACCCTCGGCGCACAGATTGCGATCAGCGGCGCAATGCTTAGCCTCACCCTGCTGCCTGGCGGGGTCAGTTTCGGGCTGTTCCTGATGTGGCAGGCAACCGTCTTTTTCATGGCTGGCATGACCCTCGGCAACCTGAACGCGATCGCGATGGAACCGATGGGCCACATCGCGGGCATGGCAGCTTCGGTCATAGGGGCGGTGGCAACCGTTCTTGCCGCAGCCATCGCGGCGCCGGTCGGGCTTCTGTTCGATGGCTCACTGCTGCCGCTGGCCGCCGGTATCTTTGTCATGGTGACGCTCGGCTTTGGCCTGATGCTGCACATGGGTCGGGTAGAACAGCAGCAACTGCCCGCCTGACTGTCACCCTCGCGCGGAATCTGGTAGCATTCCACCGACAGGGAGGGCATCCGATGACCGCGTATTATGACCTCGGGCAGTATAGCTGCCCGGTGACCACCAATTCGTCCGAGGCACAGACATGGTTCGACCGTGGCCTCGTCTGGACCTACGGCTACAACCACGAAGAGGCGGTGCGCTGCTTTCAGCGCGCGGCAGAAAGCGACCCGGACTGCGCGATGGCACAGTGGGGCATCGCTTATGCTGGCGGCCCGAACTACAACATGCCGTGGGAGTTGTTCGACGAGCAGGGCCGCGCGGACGCGCTGGCGCTGGCCTACGACGCCACGCAAGAGGCGCTGCGCCTTGCCGACACGTGCAGCCCAGCCGAACAGGCGCTGATCCGCGCCCTGCCCGCCCGGTACCCGCAGCGCAAGATCGTCGAGGACATGCACGGCTGGAATCACGATTTCGCCGACGCGATGCGCGCGGCTTTTGCCGCGGTTTCGGACCATCTCGATCTTCGCACGATCTACGTCGAAGCATTGCTGAACCTCACCCCCTGGCAAATGTGGAACTTGACCACAGGCCAGCCGGCCGAAGGCGCCGCGACAACCGAGGCGCAGGAGGTTCTGGAACAGGCGATGGCGCAGGATCCGTCAGCGATGGATCATCCCGGCCTGCTACATCTTTACGTCCACCTGATGGAGATGTCTCCGACCCCGGAAAAGGCGCTCAAAGCTGGCGACAGGTTGCGGACCCTCGTGCCCGATGCGGGCCACCTCGTCCACATGCCGACCCATATCGACGTGCTCTGCGGACACTATCATGACGTCGTCCACTGGAACGAGCGGGCGATCGAAGCCGACCTCAAGTATTATGAGCGCGAAGGCGCGTTCAACATCTATACCGGTTATCGTCAGCACGATTACCATTTCGTCATCTATGGCGCATTGTTCATGGGCCAGATGCAACCTGCCTTGCGCGCGAATGCCGGGTTGCATGACACCACGCCGGAAGAGATGCTGCGTGTCGAAAGCCCGCCAATGGCAGACTATTTCGAGGCTTTCATGGCGATGGAGCCGCATATCCTTGTCCGGTTCGGTCAATGGGAGGAGTGCATCGCGCTGGAATTGCCGCAGGATCAAGCCCTGTTCTGCACGGTGACCGCCACGGTTCTGTATGCACGTTCGTTGGGCTACGCGGCCACTGGACGCATCGCGGAAGCCGAAGCCGAAGAGCAGGCCTTTCTTGCCGCCTGCGCCCGCGTTCCCGAAACACGGCTCTTGCACAACAACCGGGTGGTCGACCTGCTGGCCATCGCCAAGGAGATGCTGCGCGGCGAGATCGAGTACCGCAAAGGCAATTTCGACACCGCATTTGCTCATCTGCGCAGGTCGGTCGAATTGGATGACCACCTGCCCTATGACGAGCCGTGGGGCTGGATGCAGCCGGCAAGGCATGCGCTTGGTGCATTGCTTTTCGAACAGGGCCGGATCGACGAGGCCGAAGCGATCTACCGCGAGGATCTGGGCCTCGGCGGAGACCTGCCGCGCGCCTGTGTTCATCCCGACAATGTCTGGAGCCTCAAAGGCTTGCACGACTGCCTTGAGGCACGCGGGGACGCGGCAGAGGCGCCGTTGATCAGGCAGCGGCTTGATCTGGCGCTTGCCCGTGCAGATAGACGCGTGGCCGCGTCCTGCTTCTGCGCGCAATCGGCGATGCGGGCCGCGGAATAGCGCCTAGCCCTGCGCCTTTTCCTCGACCTGTTCGGCCAGCGCCTCGGCGCGGGCCGCCAACTCGGCCAAGGTTTCGGTGACCGACGGCGGCACCACTGCGACCTCTACCCGCTCGGGTTCGGGCGCAGGCGCATTGCGCAGCGCTTCAAGCTCTTCCTCGCGCTCTGACAGCCGCGCCTCGACCTCGCGGATCTTGTCCTCGACAGCGGCGGTCTTGTCGGCAAGCATCAGCCCCGCCATCAACAGCATCCGCCCCTCGGGCATGCGACCGATCTGGTCAGAGAGAACCTGCGCCTCATCATCGAGCATCTTGGCCGCCGATTGCAGGTAGGATTCCTCGCCTTCCTGGCAGGACACCTCGAATGCTCGGCCACCGATATGTATTGTCACCTCGGGCATTATTCGTCTTCTCCCTCAGTCAGGTTTGCCTGCGCCAGAAGCGGCCCCAAACGGCTAAGCACCGCATGCGCCTCGGCCGCGTCGGTCGCGCGCGCGGCACGCAGCGCCTCCAGCTCGGCCAGCATGGCGCTGTTCAGCAGCGCCGGATCGCCAAGCTGGTCCTGAGCCGTCTCGCGCATCTCGGCCAGCGCCTTGGTCATTTGTTCGTTCGACTTCCGAAGCCGTTGCAGATCGCCGTCAAGCCGTCCCATCGCCTCGCCGTGGCTGACACGCTCGGCACGCAGCATATCCAGTTCCGCCGAAAGCTCGGACAACCGTTCACTCTCGGCCAGCTCACCCTTGAGCGCGGCATTTTCCGCGCGCAGGCTTTCGACCTGTTCCGCCTCGGCGGCCAGCGCCGTCAGCCGCTCGATCTCCGAGCGCAGGGGCGCGGGATCTTCCGTCGCTTCGATCTGCGCTTTCAGTGCGTCGATCTCGGCGGTGAGCATCGTGGTCTGGTCATTCTGTTGCAGCGTCTCGATTTCCTCGGACAACCGTGCCCTCGCCGTTTCGGCTTCGAGCAGTTTTTCCGAAAGATCCGCCAATTCAGCTTTCAACGCGTCCAGCTCTGCAGTGTCTTCCAGCTGGGCCTTCAGCGCATCGCGTTCGACTTGCAGTGCCTCGACAGTTTCGCCGTCGGACTGGCCCTTGAGTTCTTCGATCTCTTCGGCATGCCGCGCTTTGAGCGTCTTCAAACGCTCTTCGAGCTGGGCATTGGCCATCTTCTCTTCGTCCAGTGCCTCGGCCAGCGCCGCGGCGCCGGGGCCGTCCTCCCCCTCTTCGGTGGTGGGCTCGGCCACTTCGACCGCAACGGGCCGTTCGGAAAGGCTCGTGACCCCGGCCCCGATACGTTCCATCGCAGCCGTGATACGCCGCTGAAGTTCCTCGATCTCGCTCATCGCCCCTCGCCTTGTCTGAAACAGGTTCTCGTTTCGTCGGGTCTTTTGATGCCCTCATCCGAATCGGAATTGGGACCGGACAGGCTTAGTCTACCCAAACGACGCGGAAAATACCCCCCTGTTGCGTTTCAAGGGCTTGGCGCGCGTGCTTGACGTGGGAAAAGACGTGCCGCCCGGTTCCACTTGCACTTTGGGGCTTGGATGGTATTGACCCGCCAAACCGCCCGAGAACCAAAGGATGAAGCCCCGTGGACCTGACCGCGCTGCGCACTGCAAACCCCGACCATTGGGCCAAGGCCTCGGCCATTCGCGCCCTCACACTCGACGCCATCGCCGCTGCTAATTCCGGCCATTCCGGCATGCCGATGGGCATGGCCGACGTGGCGACCGTGCTCTTTGAAAAGCATCTCAAATTCGATGCAAAGAACCCCAGCTGGCCAGACCGTGACCGGTTCATCCTGTCGGCGGGCCATGGCTCGATGCTGCTTTACTCCCTGCTCTACCTGACCGGCGACGAGCAGATCACCCTCGAGGAAATCAAGAATTTCCGCCAGATGGGCGCGCGCACGGCGGGTCACCCTGAAAACTTCCTCGCAACCGCGATCGAGACCACGACAGGCCCTCTCGGCCAGGGGATTTCCAATGCCGTGGGTTTCGCCATGGCCGAAGAGATCCAGCGCGCCCATTACGGCAAGAAGGTGGTCGACCATTACACCTATGTCATCGCCGGTGACGGATGCCTGATGGAAGGCGTCAGCCAAGAGGCGATAAGCCTCGCCGGTCGGCACGAGCTGTCCAAGCTGATCGTGTTCTGGGACAACAACAACATCACCATCGACGGCACGGTCGACATTGCCGACCGCACAGACCAGCCGCAGCGCTTCCGCGCCTCGGGATGGAACGTGATCGAGATCGACGGTCACGATCCCAAGGCTATCGACGACGCCATCACCGCTGCCAAGAAATCGTCCAAGCCGACGATGATCGCCTGCGAAACGCATATCGCTCTGGGTCACGCGGCGCAGGACACGCCCAAGGGCCACGGTGCGCTGACCGACCCTGAGCAGTTGCAGGCGGCCAAGGATGCCTATGGCTGGTCCTATGGCCCGTTCGAGGTTCCTGTCGACGTGAAAACGGCCTGGGAAGTGATCGGAAGCCGCGGTGCCGCCGCACGTGAAGAGTGGGAGCAGCGCTTTGCCCAGCTTTCGGGGCGCAAGCAGGACGAGTTCACCCGCGCATATGCCGCCGAGGCCCCCAAGAAGCTGGCCAGCACGATCCGCGCGCTGAAAAAGCAGATGTCGGAAAGCGCGCCCAAGCTGGCCACTCGTGCCGCATCTGAAAAAGTGCTGGAGGTCGTCAACCCGATCATGACCGAAACGGTGGGCGGCTCCGCCGACTTGACCGGCTCCAACAACACCAAGACTGGCGATCTCGGTGTATTCCTGCCCGAAAACCGCAAGGGCCGTTACATTCACTATGGCATCCGCGAACACGGCATGGCGGCGGCGATGAACGGCATGGCATTGCATGGCGGCATCCGGCCCTATGGCGGGACCTTCATGTGCTTTACCGATTACGCGCGTCCCGCGATGCGGCTGGCGGCACTGATGCAGGTGCCGACGGTCTTTGTCATGACGCATGACTCCATCGGCCTGGGCGAGGACGGACCGACCCACCAGCCTGTCGAGCATCTGGCCATCAGCCGCGCGACGCCCAACACTTATGTATTCCGTCCCGCCGACGTGATCGAGACAGCAGAGGCCTGGGAAATGGCACTGACGATGAAGGACAGCCCGTCGGTCCTGTCGCTGACGCGTCAGGGGCTGCCGACCGTGCGGACCCAGCACAAGACCAAGAACCTCTCTGCACAGGGTGCCTATGTGCTGGCCGAAGCCTCTGCCAAGCGCGAGGCGATCCTGCTCGCGACGGGGTCCGAGGTCGCCGTAGCGATGGACGCCAAGACCAAGCTCGAGGCTCAGGGCATCGGCGTTCGCGTCGTGTCCATGCCCTGCATGGAACTGTTCGCCGAGCAGGACGAAAGCTATCGCAAGCGCGTCCTGCCCGCAGGACCCGTGCGCGTGGGCATCGAGGCTGCCGTCCGCGACGGCGGCTGGGACCGCTGGCTGCTGGGAGAGCGTGGCCGCGAAGCAAAATCTGCCTTCATCGGGATGGATCGCTTCGGCGCGTCGGCACCGGCCGGCGAACTCTTCGAACGGTTCGGCATCACGGCCGATGCCGTCGTCGAAAAGGTCAAGGCACTGCTGGGCTGACGCCTGCAATCAGAGAAAGATGAAGGGCGTCCGGACCGGGGCGCCCTTTCTCGTTTCCGGGCATCCGCCGCCAAGCGATCCAGGTCAGACGAATACCACAACCGATTGCATGCCTTCGACCACCAGCTCACCGTCGGTGTTCCACATCCGCATGACCTGGCTGCTATAACCGTCTTGTGCGGCGGTCAGGTCGGTCTCTACCATCCACCAGCCGTCACGCGTTGCCGGCTGGGCCGCAAGGATGTTGCAGATCCAGGTCATGGACGAGTTCGGACCGATCCTGGTGAACATCGGGAACACGGCCGGAGGCAACAGGTCGGCGATCGCCAGAAGCCCCTCGATCCGGTCCCACATGGCGGGTGACTTGTGACGCGCCCAAACCCGGTTGTATCCCCGCTCCGCACCCGAAAATGGAAGGGCGCCTTCGATCAGCCTTGTTTCGAAATTGTTGAAAAACGCCACCGGTGCGCGCCGGGCCTCTCCGAAAAAAGGCGCCGTATCCTCGGGCGGCGTCGACGGCACCGCCGGGCAGCCCTGGCTCACATGGCTCTCCTGCGCGGCGCCGAAGGAGAACGTGCCCTGCGCTGCGACCTTCCCGTCAATCTCGGCACGGGTATTCACCGTGGTGACATTGCGCCCCGCGCGCAGAACTTCGGACCGGACGATTGGTGGCTCGCTGACAGGTCCCGTGAAATTGACGAGGGCCGAGCGCAGGGGCGGCAACCCGTCACGCCCGTCAAGCGCAGCATGCAGAAGCAGTGCCGCCGTAAACCCGCCATAAGCCGTGCGCCCCTGCGTCCAACCCGCGGGTACGGGGTAGCGCAAGCCGTCCCCTTCACGGTCGGCAGCGTTCAATACGTCATCAAGGCTCTGGTCGGTCATGCTGGTCCTCGTTTCATGGTTCGAGCGGGACCGTAGCGATCGTCGCGCCCGGAACCAGCCTGACCGGACGTCACGCCTCAATGCGCGGCGTCGGCCCCGCCGAACCGCGCCACGATCGGACCGATCACCTTGGTGGCCACAGGGATCAGAAGGAAACCGAGCGCCAGCCCGAACACGCCGTCCATCGCGGCCTTGGCGATCCATTCAACCACAGCGGTCCATTGTGCAGGAACCGCGTGTCCGACCGCATAGGCCCAGTCATGGATGTGATGGCCCAACCAGCCGAACCCAAGCTCTTCAAGCCCGTGAATGATGATCGAACCGCCGACCCATAGCATGGCAGCGGTGCCAACGATGGTCAGTAGTTTCATGAAGCCCGGCATCGCACGTACCAGCCAGCGACCCAGCGTGCGGGTTACGCCAAGTCGACCGTTCTGTGCAGCGAAAAGCCCGACATCATCCGCTTTCACGATAAGCGCGACCGAACCATAGACCGCAACGGTGATCATCACACCCACCAGCGCAAGGGTGGCCGCCTCCATCCAGAAATTGCTGGGCGGGATGGCGGCAAGCGCGATGGTCATGATCTCGGCCGAGAGGATGAAATCCGTCTTGATGGCGCCTGCGGCCTTCTTCTCCTCGAGATGGGCCGGATCGCCAGGCGCATCCTCGGGAAAGACCACGTGGTCGTCATGCGGAACAAGCGCGTGATACACTTTTTCAGCGCCCTCGAAACACAGGTAGGCCCCGCCCAGCATCAGCAGCGGCGCTATGGCCCAAGGCGCGAAATTGGCCAGCAGCAGGCCCACTGGCAGAAGATACAGCAGCTTGTTCTTGAGAGAGCCCTTGGCGATGCGCCAGATGATCGGCAATTCGCGCGACGCTTCGAAACCATGTACGTATTTCGGTGTCACGGCTGCGTCGTCAATAACTGCACCCGCGGCCTTGGATCCGGCCTTCAGCGCCTGCGCCGCGACGTCATCGACAGATGCCGCCGCAACCTTGGCGATTCCCGCCACGTCGTCCAGCAGGGCCAACAAACCGCTCATCGCAACTTCCTTTCGTTCCGTTCTTTCCCACCGATCAGGGCCGCGCCGCTGCGTGGCACGTTAACTGCGACCGTCGACAACGCAAGTGCATCTCGCAACCAACTGCGCTGCCAGCGAAAAGGTCCACCTGGCGAAGAAGTGCAGGACGGGGCGGCGTCGGCACGTTAGCGCAACCGGTACCGGCACCATAAAGCTTTTGCGCTAACATGTTCAATTTCTATGCTTTTCCGCTTCCTGACCACCGGGCATCCGTCTATATGGTCGCCGAATTAACTGTCTGCGGAGTCCCTGTCATGTCCATCAAGGTTGGCATCAACGGTTTTGGCCGGATCGGTCGTTGTACCCTGTCCCATATCGCCGCTTCCGGGCGCGACGATATCGAGGTGATCAAGGTCAATGCGACGGGCCCGCTGGAGACCGCCGCTCACCTTCTGAAATATGACAGTGTCCATGGCCGTTTCCCCGGAGAGGTCACTCTGGGCGATGGCACGATGAACCTCGGCCGTGGCGACATACAGATGTATTCGACATATGACATGTCAGAGCTCGACTGGGACGGCTGCGATGTCGTTCTGGAATGCACCGGCAAGTTCAACGACGGGCTGAAGGCCAACGCGCATCTTGACCGTGGAGCAAAAAAGGTTCTGTTGTCGGCGCCGGGCAAGAATGTCGACAAGACCATCGTCTTTGGCGTCAACGACGACCAGTTGACCGCCAAAGATCGCATGATCTCGAATGGGTCCTGCACCACCAACTGCCTTGCCCCCATGGCCAAGGTTCTGGATGAGACCATCGGCATCGAACACGGACTTATGACAACGATCCATGCCTATACCGGTGACCAACCGACGCTGGACCGCCGCCATTCCGATCTCTATCGCGCGCGCGCGGCGGCCATGTCGATCATTCCCACTTCGACCGGAGCAGCCAAGGCGCTGGGAGAGGTCCTGCCCCGTCTCAAGGGCCGCCTCGACGGCTCGGCCATGCGTGTCCCCACGCCGAATGTCTCGGCGGTCGACCTCACTTTCCGCGCCGCACGCGATGTGACCGCGGAAGAGGTGAATGCCGTGATGAAGGAAGCGGCCGAAGGCGCGATGAAGGGCGTTCTGGGCTATGAACCCGCGCCGCTGGTCTCGACCGATTTCAACCATACCGAAGAAAGCTGCATCTTTGCGCCTGACCAGACCCGCGTGGTCGAGGGCCGGATGGTGCGCGTCCTGGGCTGGTACGACAATGAATGGGGTTTTTCGGTCCGCATGGCAGATGTGGCCGTCGCCATGGGCAAGCTGGGCTGAACTTTCGCCCAACCCCTTGAGATACAACGCCCGCTCGGCTTATCTGGGCGGGCGTAATCGTTCGGGGACCGCAATGACCAACAAGATCGCGCTCTGGCTGGGCGCTCTTATCCTCGGCGCGATTCTCGTCGATGTACTCCTCTACGGGACAGAGCACCTCATCTTCCTCGCAAAGAAGCTCGATGCACTGGTGGAGTATCTCGCCTTCTGGCGTTGACCCTCATCCCGGCGGGCGTCTGGGACAGGCCCAGCCGCCCTCGCAGCGCCCTTAGCGTTCCGGTGCGCCAAGCCGTTCGATCAACGCGGCGTTTACTGGCGGGGTGACGAATTTCGACACATCGCCATGCAACCGCGCGATTTCCTTGACCAGTTTCGACGCAATGGCTTGATGGCGCGCTTCGGCCATCAGGAACACCGTTTCGATCGAGTCGTCGAGCGCGCGGTTCATGCCCACCATCTGGAACTCGTACTCGAAATCCGCGACGGCCCGCAGCCCTCGTACGATGATCTGGGCGCCGACGTCATGGGCACAGTTGATCAGCAGGTTCTCAAACGGATGGGCAACAATCTCGGTGCCGGTCTGTTCGGAAAGCGCGGCGCATTCCTGCTCGATCATCGAGACCCGTTCTTCCAGCGAAAACAACGGTCCCTTGTCCCGATTGATCGCGACCCCGATCACCAGCTTGTCGACCAACGCCGATGCGCGCCGGATGATATCGATATGCCCCAGCGTGATGGGGTCGAAGGTCCCGGGATACAAACCCACCCGCATGGCGGCCTCCTGCGCAACAATCGTTCCGCGCTAGCAAACACATCCGTGAGGATTGCGCAAGTGCTGCGACGCTCGCGGACCTGTTGAAACGAAACGAGAAGGCAAACCTGGCTTTGGACGGCCAATAGGTTGAAGCAGACCAGATGTGAGGCAGTGATACGCGACCGTCAGGATCACAGGGCAGCAAAAAGAGACGACCGCCAGCAGCGGTCGCCCCGGTAACTTGCTCAGAGGGTGGTCACGTCATCCGCCCTGGTTCCGCTGCAGGCTTTCCAGCACCTGGTCGATCGAGAAGCTCGCGGGTTTCTGCCGCGGCGGGTACTCCTCGAATGTCGAGAGGAATTGCGCCACGAAGGCTTGTGCCGGCACCAGCAGGAAGGTCCGGTCAAGCCGCCATCTCGAATACCCGATCGACTCGTGCTCGGCCCGCTCGAACGGGTCGGAGTAGAGATCGATGATCTTTGGCAGCCGCAGGAATGTCAGCGGCTCCTGCCAGACATCGAACCCGTGTGCCCGTTGCTCGGCGAAAACGACCTTCCAGCGATTGTAACGCAGGTTCATCAGGTCGCCGCCATCTGAGAAATACAGGAACTCCCGACGTGGTCCTTCGTCGGTCTCGCCGCGGAAATACGGCATGAAGTCGTAACCGTCGAGATGAACCGGTTCGTTCGCTTCTCCGAACGGCGCCTCGGTCAGCATCCGCTCCTTCATATCGCTATCGCCAAGCGCCGACATCAGTGTCGGAAACCAGTCCAGATGGCTGATGATCTGGTTCGACCTGCGCCCGGGCTCGATGACGCCGGGCCATTTGACGACCAGTGGGACACGGAAACCACCTTCCCAATTGTCGTTCTTTTCACCGCGGAACGGTGTCGTGCCGCCATCGGGCCACGAGAAAACCTCGGCGCCATTGTCGGTCGAATACATGACCACCGTGTTCTCGGCGATGCCCAGCTCTTCAAGCTTGTCCAGCATCTGCCCGACCATGCCGTCATGTTCGACCATCCCGTCAGGATAGACGCCCAGGCCAGTTACGCCCTGGCTTTCGGCCTTGAGGCGGGTATGGATGTGCATCCGCGTCGTATTGTACCACAGAAAAAAAGGTTTCTCCTGCTCCACTGCCCGATCCATGAAGTCGAGCGCACCGGCGGTTACTTCTTCGTCGATTGTCTCCATCCGCTTTTTCGTCAGCGGGCCGGTATCCTCGATCTGCCCATCCGCCGAGGACCGGATGACACCGCGCGGGCCGAAATTCTCCCGGAACTCAGGGTCTTGCGGATAGTCGACGTTCTCCGGCTCTTCTTCGGCGTTCAAGTGGTAAAGATTGCCAAAGAACTCGTCGAATCCATGGTTGGTCGGCAGATGCTCATCCCTGTCGCCGAGATGGTTCTTGCCATATTGCGCTGTCATGTAGCCTTTCGACTTCATGTACTCGGCGATGGTCGGATCCTTTTCCGACATGCCTTCCGGCGCGCCTGGCAGACCCACTTTCAGAAGCCCGGTCCTGAAGCCTGATTGCCCGGTGATGAAGGATGCGCGCCCTGCCGTGCAGGATTGCTCTCCATACGCATGCGTGAACAGCATGCCCTCGCTGGCGATCCGGTCGATATTGGGAGTCTCGTAACCCATCATGCCCTGGTTGTAGGCGCTGATATTCCAATAGCCGACATCGTCACCCCAGATGATCAGGACATTCGGCGGGCTGTCTTGTGCCATTGTCGACGAAGCAAAGATCGACATCGCAGAAGCGAAAGCGATTGATTTGAAAGCTCTCATTTCTCCTCCCAGTTTCTCTATCTCACGAAAAAAAGCTGCAAGTTCAGGAGCCGGCAATCGCCCGGGATCCTGACCATATCAGCTTGGCACAGGTGGAGGATTCTTCGTAATGAATTCTCGCCGCAGTACGTCGGGCAAGACAGCTTGGCAGACTCTGTGGAAAGGCTTTGATCAGAAGCCCTTGATCATCCCTTCCAGCGCGTCCTTCTCCATTGCCAGTTCGGTCAGCTGCGCCTTTACAACGTCGCCCAGCGTGACGATGCCGATCAACTGCCCGTCCTCGACCACGGGCATGTGGCGAAACCGGCCCTCGGTCATGCGGGTCATCACTTCCTCGACGCTCATCTGGCGGGTGCAGGTGACAAGGTCACGGGTCATGTACTCGCTGACCTGCTTGCTCAGACAGCTTCCGCCGGTCTTGGCCAGTTCCCGCACAATGTCGCGTTCAGACAGGATACCGGCCGCACTGTGACCTGCATCATCCGAGATGACCACCGTTCCGATCCGGTTCTCGGCCATCAGGCTTGCGGCCTCGGCAACGGTGGACAACGAACTTGCCGTGACCACGCCCTCGGTCGCCTTCGATTTGAGAATGGCCTGGACCAGCATCTGCGCACCTCCGAAAGAATATCCTGTATTACAAAGCGTTGCCGCAATGTCCCCTTGTGTCAAGCCGGAGCCGAGAGCCGCGCGACCTCCTCGCGGATGCCCTGGCTCAGCAGATCGGCCAGCCGGTTCAGTCGTTCGCTTCGCTGGTCCCCCTGATGTCGCACCAGAAAGAAACTGCGGGTCAGGCTGATCTGGTCGGCCAACACCTTTTCCAAACGGCGGTCAAAGGCCATGATGAAGTCATGCACGATACCCAAGGCGCTCGACTGCGACACAAGATGGCGCTGCACGGCGACCGAGTTCGAAGCGAGTTGTACCCGTTCGATTCCCAAATCGGCAAGGTAGTCCAATTCGCGATCAAAGATCATGTCGGGAATGTAACCGATCAGCCTATGGTCACGCAGGTCGGCAACCGAAGTGATCTCGGGGTTCTTCCGCAGGTAGCGCCGCGTCGCCATCAAAGACAGGCCGTAATCGCAGATTTTCTGCACCAGAAGCTGCCCAGCGGTCGGCGGGCTGACGGTGATGGCGATATCCGCCTCGCGTCGCGACAGGTTGATGACCCGCGGCAAGGCAAGGATCTGGATGTCGAGGTCGGGGTTCTCTGACGCGATACGGGAGGCCACCTGTGGCAGGATGAAATTCGCGCAGCCGTCAGGTGCACCAATCCGGATAGTGCCTGACAGCGTCTCGGCGGGACCGGTCATCGCCTCGGTCGCGGCGCGCATCGCCTCCTCGGCCTGCTCTCCGTGCGCCAACAGGCGCTCACCTGCGGCGGTCAGGGTATAGCCCTGCGGCGACTTGACGAACAGCGGTGCCTCCAGTGCCGCCTCCAGCCGCGAGATGCGCCGCCCCACCGTGGCAGGGTCCAGTTTCAGCAGCCGCCCTGCCCCCGAAAGGCTCTCTTCGCGCGCGACCGACAGGAATACGCGCATGTCGTCCCAGTTCGGATCCATCCCAATACCCTTTTTCTTGCAAAACCCCTTTGGAACATTGCCTCTGTTCAGGGGATTTTTGCAAGCCTATCCTCCGCGCGATCAATTCAGGAGGAGTTCGGATGCAAGAACTTACGCATTACATCGACGGCGCACATGCCAAGGGCAGCTCGGGCCGGTTCTCGGATGTCTTCAACCCCGCCACCGGCGAGGTTCAGGCACGCTGCCCGCTCGCCTCTGCCGAAGAGCTGAACAAGGCCGTCGAAATCGCCGCCGCTGCGCAGCCCGCTTGGGGCGCCACCAACCCCCAACGCCGCGCGCGTGTGCTGATGAAATTCGTCGATTTGCTTAACCGCGACATGGACAAGCTGGCCGAAGCGCTGAGCCGCGAGCACGGCAAGACCGTTCCCGATGCAAAGGGCGACGTGCAGCGCGGGCTGGAAGTGGTCGAATACTGCATCGGCGCACCGCAGATGCTGAAAGGTGAATTCACCGACAGCGCTGGCCCCGGCATCGACATGTATTCCATGCGCCAGCCGCTGGGTGTCACCGCGGGCATCACGCCCTTCAACTTCCCCGCCATGATCCCGATGTGGATGTTCGCGCCCGCGATTGCCTGCGGCAACGCCTTCATCCTCAAGCCGTCCGAGCGCGACCCTTCGGTCCCGCTGATGCTGGCCGAACTGCTCGAAGAGGCCGGACTGCCCAAGGGTATCCTTCAGGTCGTCAACGGCGACAAGGAGGCCGTGGACGCCATCCTTGACCATCCGGTGATCCAGTCGATCGGTTTCGTGGGCTCCACCCCGATCGCCGAATATATCTATGGTCGCGGCTGCTCGAACGGAAAGCGCGTGCAGTGCTTTGGCGGCGCAAAGAACCACATGATCGTCATGCCCGACGCCGATATGGACCAGGCCGCCGACGCGCTGGTCGGTGCAGGCTACGGTGCGGCGGGCGAACGCTGCATGGCGATCTCGGTCGCCGTTCCGGTCGGTGACGAGACCGCCGATCGCCTGATCGAAAAGCTGGTGCCGCGCATCGAAAAGCTCAAGGTCGGCCCCTACACGGCTGGCGATGACGTGGATTACGGCCCGGTCGTGACGGCAGCGGCCAAGGAAAACATCCTGCGCCTTGTCGAATCCGGCGTGGAACAGGGCGCCAAGCTGGTCGTCGATGGCCGCGACTTCAACCTTCAGGGCTACGAGGACGGCTTCTTTGTCGGTCCGCATCTCTTTGACAACGTGACGCCCGAGATGGACATCTACAAGAAAGAGATCTTCGGCCCCGTCCTGTCGACAGTACGCGCCAAGACCTATGAGGAAGCTCTGGGTTACGCGATGGACCATGAGTACGGAAACGGCACCGCGATCTTTACTCGCGACGGCGATACCGCGCGCGATTTCGCGAACCGTATCAATATCGGTATGATCGGCATCAACGTCCCGATCCCGGTGCCGCTCGCCTATCATACCTTTGGCGGGTGGAAGAAATCGGCCTTTGGCGACCTCAACCAGCACGGGCCGGACGCGTTCAAATTCTACACGCGGACCAAGACCATCACGTCGCGCTGGCCCTCGGGCCTCAAAGAAGGCGGAGAGTTCCACTTCAAGGCGATGGATTGATACAGTGCAAGGGCCGCGAAAGCGGCCCTTTTCACACCATACGGCAGCCTGTTCTGGCAACCGCAGGCTCGCGGGATTGCGAAGCCGAAAAGCTCCATCGGCCGCACCTCCAGAAATGAACGACAATGTCGCGGTTTGCATGCCCGCATGAACGTTAATGTGAACAAAACACCCGGACATGGAGGCGGCGCGAACATGGCCGCGACTACGACCTTCCTTGCGAAAGTCACGCTGATTTCATCTCTGGTCGGAGCCGCAATTCCGGTTCTACAATCAAACGGATCGCTCGACACGATCAGCATCGTGGTAAGCGGACTAAGCGGCGCGCTGATCGGTCTTGGCTGTACTGTCGTCGAAATCACATTCTTCTCGAACCGATCTTACCGCTGGCTTCGACAAGTTCCGATGATCGCGGTCGTGGCCCTCAGGGCGATGATTTACGGGCTCATCATTTTCACTAGCCTCTCGACGCCAGTTATCTTGCTCCTAGGCACGCAAGCATGGACTGACCCGGATTTTCTTTTCAATTTCTGGCTGTCAGCAGGGATTGCCACCATCATCTCAACATCCGTCGAGCTGATACAGTTGCTCGGCCGAGAAGCGACCGCTTCGATATTCACAGGAGCCTACAGGCGGCCGCGTCTTGAAAACCGTATCGTCATGTTCGCAGACCTCATCGGTTCAACCGCACTCGCCGAAAGACTGGGAGACATTCGGTTTCATGAACTTCTGGGGGATGTCGCATATGACCTGTCCGCGCCGATCGACAAGAATGGCGGCGAAGTGCACCGCTATGTCGGGGACGCGGTGATCATCACTTGGCCGATGACCGATCAACGCAATTTCTCTCGCAGCGTGGACTGTGCCAAAGGCATGGTTCAGACACTGGCAGAGCATAGCAAAGACTACCTGGCGCGCTACGATCAGGCGATGCGCATGCGGATCGCCATTCATTGTGGTCCCGTGGCCGCGGGAGAAGTCGGTGCGTGGAAAAAGGAAATAGCGCTGTTGGGTGACACCATGAATACCGTTGCCCGCATCGAGAATGCAGCACGAGAGTTCGACATTGCGATCGTCATTTCTGAAGGAGTCCGGAATGGCTTGCCGTCGGGCTTGCAACACGGCCTTCGGCGCATGACAGATTACAGCGCACGCGGGAAACAAAGCAACATCAAGCTTTGGTCCGTCAAGATGCAGGATCCGACTGAAAAGGTGTTTGAATCCCAGGCTTGAGGTCTTGGTCGGCTTCAAAGCGGATTTCGGTAGCGCTCAAACCCGTTCCGCGCTTTTGTGGTTTACTTGGATGACTTGATAACGATGCTCCGCGCAGCTCAGGAAGATACCCGACGTACCTGGACGATGCACAGCAAGACAAAAACAGCTTTTCGCAAATCTTAGGAAGCGGTTTAATCGACCCGTCCGAAGCATAGTTGCACAGGCTGGGATCATGGAAATCGCAGACATCATCGACATCGAGCGTTACCCCGTCGGGAATGCGGATTTCGGAGAAGAGGCGAAATTGTCGCTGGATGACGCCGGAGTTCTGGTGCTTGAGGGTTTCATCCGACCACATGCGCTTGCCATGATGCAAAGCGAGGCCGCGGCGGGGCAAGGACGCGCCTATTTCTGCACGCAGAGCCATTCGGTTTACCTCACGCCGCCGAATCCAGACTTTGGCGACTCCCATCCGGCCAATCAAAAGGTGGAATCGTCCAAGGGATGCATTTGCGACGACATGGTATCAATCGCTTCCCCTCTGCGCATCCTGTACAACCACCCGGCCTTTCGCGACTTCATCAAGCAGGCCACGGGCGAGACCGAGTTGCACCCCTACGCGGACCCGCTTTCGTCGATCAACATCCATTATGCGAACCGCGGGCAGGAACTCGGCTGGCACTTCGACAACTCTTCCTTCGCCATCACGTTATTGATACAGAAACCCGACCAAGGCAGTCATTTCGAGTATGTCAAGGATCTGCGGGACGCGGACGCTGGCGACATGAATTACGACGGCGTCGCCGCCGTTCTGGATGGCACTTTGCGCCCAAAGATGCTCGACATCACGCCGGGAACACTTGTGCTTTTTCGCGGCCGCGATTCCCTTCACCGCGTCTCTCCGAACGAGAGTGACAAGACACGGATGCTCGCCGTGCTGGCTTACAATTCGCAGCCAGGTGTTGAACTGTCTGAAAGTGCCCGAATGACGTTCTATGGCCGGCTGGCCTGACGCCGTCGCGCAGTTTTGGCGCCCAAGGGGCGCTTCGGCGGATCAGGTCCGTCAACTCAGACTTTCGTCGCCGATGTTTCGAACTCGGTAATGGCCCATGTGAAGTTGGGGGTGATGGCCTCGCGGAATTCCAGCACGTTCGTCTCGCCCACCAGCACGTCCATCGGGTCGAAGGGTAAGATCGGAGACCGCACGCCTAAGCCGGGCATTTCCTTTCTCTAGCTCGTTCAGGCGCTTGAAATGATCTCGGTTCATCCCGCCGTACTGTCGTATGTCTGCTGCATCATGCCGATCTGGTGTGCCGCCTCCGCAATGCTCAGGCTCTGGACCTGCAGCACTTCGACTTGCCGCAGCTTCATGACGATATCTTCAGGCATCTCTCGCTTCCCAGCCATCCCTTAAACCTCCAATCAACGGGGCAAAACTACCACAGTTGGTGGACCAATTCAGTGGGGGCATTCCGGCTGCGGTCACTAGAGAGGACGTTCATTGTGAGAAACCCATCGTCAGGAATGCATACAGTCTGGTCCTTCGTCTCCGAGAGGTCAGCCGGCGCTGATTGCGTGGTGCCGAGCTTGGACCGTTCCGGAAGACGTCCGCTTTGGTCAGTTTTGCCCGAGCCGATCTGAAGTCATTGCCCGATCAGAACTTGCCGGGATAGAGGTTCAGCATGTTCTGCACATCGAGTTCGCTAGAATACGCATCCGGATTGCTCCAGATGATATCATTGATGAAGTCGCGTTCAGCGCGATGATCATCGAAAGACGACTTTGATTTCAACCTGTGTGCGCGGTCTCGTACAAGTCCACCCAGCAGGTTGCCAAACGATGCCCAGATACTGGGTACAATGGTATGGGAAGTCATTGCGTGGCCCTTTCATTGTTTGCCCGTTGAACCAAGCGTAGCCTCAACATCCGTTCATCTGGTATCCATCGTGATTTTGTGCTGTTCTACAAAAATGCAGAGCGAGTTCCGAAACTGGTCGGATATTCGTGTGTTCCTCGCTGTGGTCAGAGAGGGCTCCACGCTTGCGGCCTCCCGGAAACTTCAAGTTGCCCAACCTACGGTTGCCCGGCGTATCGACATTTTGGAAAACGAAATCGGGTTGACGCTTTTTGAACGCGATACACGCGGTTTCAAACCAACCCGAGAAGCCCTCAGGCTCCTGCCGATTGCCGAAAGCATCGAGACGTCGATCCTTGAATTCGCATACTGCGCAAAGGACATCACGGCGTGTAAGCCCATCCGCATCACGGCGTATTTGGCCAACTTTTCTACAAGTATGGTCGGGATCGTGAACGAGTTCTCCGCCAGGAACCCGGACGTCGCGTTTGAGTTCATTCCTAGCGTTCGTGCCTTGGATCTGACCGCCGGAGAAGCAGACATTGCGTTGCGTCTGGCAAGAACAGACCCGGACCCAAACCTCATCTGCCGGAAGATCAGCACGGCACGCTGGTCGTTGTTCGGCAGTCCAAGCTATGCCGACAAGTATGGTTTGCCGAGTTCACCAGATGATCTGTTTGGGCACCGATTTGTGACCTTTCAGCGAGACGATGTGCCGAACGTGTTCCACAAATGGCTCCTCAGTCACGTTGCAGAAGAACAGATCGTCATGTCATTCACCGAACTGGAGCTTATGAACGCCGCAATCCGATCCGGGCACGGTCTCGGGATCAACAACGTGAAGCTGGTTGAGACGGACGATACGTTCATTCGATGTTTCGATGAAATCAGCGAACTCTCGGCACCACATTTAATGCTAATCTCTCCGGAAGCGTATCGTCGGCCTGAGGTCAAAGAGTTCACGAAGTTCTTCGCACCGCGCTATGCCGCGCTTTACAGGTAGCGAGCAAGACGCACCTCAGCTGAGACCTTGGCTCGCATCTTGTGACAGATCCTAACTGGCGAATTGCGAAGTCACTCAGGGCGTTTAGCAGGCGACTGCAAGGACCATCGTGTTGCTTCGTGTAAGGTCAGGATTCGCAAACAGATCTGTAAGTCAGCATTGCATGAAAGAAAGACTGCTGCAGACCGAGGCCTGCACTGGGGCTGGCTAGAACTCGGTCGGCCAGACCGCTGCCAGAAACCACTGGGCAGGAGCGGCCTACTCCTCGGCCCGCTCAAGAAAAGACGAGGCCGAAACCTCGTCAATCTTGATTACCAATGACACTCTTTACGGCAGACAGACTTAGCTTCGTTGACCTCGATGGCGAATTTTGGGCGCTGCCGTGGTGAACTTGCCGGATAGTGCTTCTTTCCGTTCCTGCGAAGTGTTCACCCGATCAAACCCTGCGATCTTACCCCCCCTCACGCGAACAAATCGTAATCATAGGCCCCCACGACGCCGCTCGTGTTGAAGGCGAAATAGTCGATGGTTTCGGGGAGGTGATCGGTTTCGGCGTCCTGGCTTGTGTCTTCTTCCACGGACACGTCGAAGCTGCCCGCTGTGCTGCC
>NZ_JBHRXI010000049.1:487770-488543 GCF_042648365.1 Lutimaribacter marinistellae
GCACCTCGTCTGTGCCTTGTCGCGGGCTTCGGGCATACCGGCGCGCTATGCCTCGGTTTACGGGTTGGGTGTCGATCCGCAGGATTTCCACGCGGTGGCCCAGGTGTGGCTCGACGGAGACTGGCATCTGGTGGATGCGACGCAGATGTGCAGCACCGCCGAGATGGTTATGATTGGCGTCGGCCGAGATGCGTTTGACGCCCCGTTCATGGAGACGGAAGACGAAGCAAATCTGCTCGCACAGACTGTGGCAGTCAGCCGAATAACGAGAAACAGTGTCCGCGGTCAGTTCGGTGGTGAGCAACGCAGCATCGCGGGGCGCGGTTGAACTTCCGAATAGAGCCGGTTGTCCTCTGGCGGCGTAGGCTCCAACTTCGAAATCCCTTGCAAGACCTTAAGCCGATCCAGCAGCGAACCCTGGTTATCGTTGCAGGCTGTTCACCCTATCCGAAGAAATCGTAATCATAGGCCCCCACGACGCCGCTTGTGTTGAAGGCGAAATAGTCGATGGTTTCGGGGAGGTGATCGGTTTCGGCGTCCTGGCTTGTGTCTTCTTCCACGGACACGTCGAAGCTGCCCGCTGTGCTGCCGTTGCCGCGCGCCCAGGCCGGGTCTCTGCCGACATAGGTCGAAACCCCGGCCACGACATGCGCGCCGCCGTCAAGGCTCGTGCCCAGCGGCACGGTCGCGGTCGCGTCGGTCACCCCCGGGACCCGGCCCGCCAGCCACTCGAACCCGCCCGTGCTGCCGCGTCCCGCCTCCAGCGCCACCCA
>NZ_JBHRXI010000049.1:488705-488897 GCF_042648365.1 Lutimaribacter marinistellae
ATCGGGCAGCACCCAGCGCCCTGCCTCGACCACCATGTAGTTGACCGTCTCGTTGAAATGGACCCCGTCCAGATGGTTCGGCTCCTGAAGTTGCATCACGAGGCTGCTGCCGCTGACCTCGCTCACCCGCACGTTCACCGGCTGGAACCCGTTCCCGGTCGCGACATGGGCGATCACCACCGGGTCGTCGTA
>NZ_JBHRXI010000050.1:0-523 GCF_042648365.1 Lutimaribacter marinistellae
GGGCGATGCCGTGCCCGAAAGGCGATTGCGCAAGCGCAATCTGCCGGAAGGGACTTCGTTCACGACCAGCTCGCCCTGGGTAGGAGGTTGCGCATCCTGACCGTTGTCGACACGCATTCCCGGCTCTGCCCTGCGGCCGACCCGCGCTTCACCTATCGGGGCGAAGATGTTGTGCAGACGCTCGAACGGGTCTGCGGGCAGATCGGCTACCCCAAGACGATCAGAGTCGATAACGGCAGCGAGTTCATCTCGCGGGACCTCGATCTCTGGGCCTATGCCAACGACGTTACCCTCGACTTCTCACGGCCTGGAAAGCCCACGGACAATGGCTTCATTGGGGCGTTTAACAGCAAGCTCCGGGCGGAATGCCTGAACGCGCACTGGTTCATGAGCCTTGCAGATGCCCGCGAAAAGCTGGAGGATTGGCGTCGGCACTACAATGAGGACAGACCCCACAGCGCAATCGGATACAACGTCCCGATTGCCATGCATTATCCCGATGGCGTCACCAGCCCGTCATCGT
>NZ_JBHRXI010000051.1:0-39426 GCF_042648365.1 Lutimaribacter marinistellae
CCCATAACCCTCACCCTCAACACACAGACCGACGAGGACCAGGACCCCGCAACCGACACCCCAACAGACGGAACCGCAACCGCAACGCGACAGATCGAGATCGGTTTCGAACTCGATGTCGACCTGACTGCCCCGTCTCGAGTAACTGCGGACGAGGACGCCGACGGAACAGGTGTACGCGTCGATCTTGGGGTAGACGTGGCAGCGACCGACGCCGACGGCTCCGAAAATGCGACTGTCGTCGAGATCGAGTTCACGGACCTGCCAGATGGCACACAATTTTCGACCGGGAGCTACAATCCTGCTGCAGGGCGCTGGTCTGGCACCATGACCGAGGCCAACGGCCTTGTTCTGGACCTGCCTGCCGATTACTCGGGAACGTTCCGGAACACGATCACCGCGATCAGCCCCGAAGGGCGCGTGGACACGGACCAGGTTGTAGAGATCGCGCCGACAGGCGATATCGTATTCAACATCGATGAGTTGACCGCGAACGAAACCGACCTGCCGGTGCCGCTGCGTCCGTCCAGTGCATGGCAGGTGTCGATAGATGATCTCGATGCCAACCTTCCGCTTGAGACGATAACCACCGTGGGGTTGTCTCTCGACGGTTTGCCGCCGGGAATGACAATACTAGGCGTTCCCGCAGGAAGCGTCACATACGATCCCGTTACGGGTGGATCTTTAGTTTTCTCCGGCACGCAGGCACAGTATCAGGCACTTACACTCGTCTTTCCACGAGATTACTCGACGGAGAGCCCCGATACGGACGGATTGACAATCAACGGCAGTCTTGCGGCAACTTCGACCGAAGACGCAGCAGGCCAGACCACGCCGGTCACGTTGCGGATCACACCGGAGGGAGATGCCCGAATTGACACCACGGGCGCGGATACCGTTCCTGATGAAACTGACGCGGCAACGCAGGTTGTTCCGTCGGATCTGCTCGCTCCAGACGTGACAGACCGCGACGGGTCGGAAGGGCTGCAATCACTGGTTCTGACGATCCGCGGGCTGCCAGCAGGCTCATCGGAGGCGAGCCTCGGCATCACGCCACCTGCGGGTTCCACCCTGGGTTTTGCCCCCGACCCGGCAAATGGTTCTTCAACCCTGACGCTTACCATGGACGCAGAGTCGGTCGTAGATGTGGCGGCGGCGTATGCAGGCTTCGCGCTTACGCTACCGGCGGATTTCTCGACTGCGAACAGGTCGGACCTGACGGATGGCAACACTGCGCTCTCGCTGGAGTTCCAACTGGACATCCAAACAGACGAGGATCAGGACCCCACGAGCGATACGATCAACGACGGGACGGCGACGGCGACTCGGACAATCGACATCGATTTCGAAGAGGATATCGAGCTTTCCGCTCCTGCACTTCTAACGGCACAAGAGGATGGCGGATTTACCGGGCAGCCGGCCCCGGGGGTAGATGTCGATCTGGAAATCGAGATCGACATCACCGACCAGGACGGGTCCGAAACCGCCGACCCGACCGATCCACGCTTCGCCGCGACGGTTGGCATTCGTTTCTTCGGCCTGCCTGTCGGAACGGGTGTGAACGAGGGTGCGCTCAACGGTGACAGTTGGGCGGGAACTGTCAGTGAGGCCGAAAACCTGGTTCTGAGCCTTCCCGGCGATTACTTCGGTGCATTCCTGCATGTCGTGACCGTCACAACCCCGGAGGGCGCCAAGTCGACGCTTCAAGCCGTTCGCGTCGAACCTACACCCGATATCATCATATCTGGTTCGGTCGAGGTGGACGAAACCGACGATGTTCTGACCGTCCAACTCAACCAATTCTACTCGGTCATCATTGACCCTGCCGAAACGGTTCTGGCCGCGAGCTTCGAGATTGATGGCTTGCCACTGGGTACCGAATTCCTGGACGCCGCCATGAACCCTGTGGGCACGTTGACCGACAATGGCGACGGTACGGTCGACTTCGTCTACGCTGCGCCGCCTGATCCGCTGACGCCGAATGACATCACGGCCTACCTTCCACGCGACTATTCGACGACAAGCCCCCTGCAGACCCTGATGGCGGACTTCAGCGTGACAACGGATCAGGGGACAGTCTCGGAGAGCCTTCCCTTTATCGTCAACGAAGAAGGCGATATCGCCGTTGGCGACGGTGCCTTCGCTCTTTCGGAAACCGATGCAGTACTGACATTCCGCCCGGCGGATCAGATTACACCCACCGCAACCGATATCGATGGATCGGAAACGGTGGACCAGGTTGGCGTGGTGTTCAACGCCCTGCCACCGGGAAGCAGGTTCTCGACCGACGGTGGTGCAACCTTCCAAGCGGCTGGCGCGACGCTCGATTTCCTCGGCACACTGGCAGACTACAATGGCCTGATCATCGAGTTACCAGCAGACTATTCCACCGAAAACCCGCCCACGACGCTAGAGGGCCTGGTTGGTGCCGTCACGAATGAGGGCGGGTTCGATGTCGGCGACTTGACCGTAACGATCGACGCCGAGGGCGATGTCATCTTGAATGGCCCGGGGCAACTGGACCTTTCGGAAAACGATGTGCCGGGCGACACGGACGAGGACAACACGACAAGCGACCCGGTCGAGATTGTCTTGTTCCAGGCGCTTGAACCCGTTTCTCCAGATCAGGACGGGTCTGAAAGCATCGCACAGGTCGACGTCACGATTTCCGGACTTCCGGATGGCAGTACCTATTCCATTGATGGCGGCAGCAGCTTCGTTCCCGTACCAAGCGGGTCAACCTTCACGCTGACAGCGCTCACCAACCAAGAGTATCAGGACCTGATATTCCGGGTGCCTGACGACTATTCGACGAGTTCGGCCATAACCGGCAGCGTCACGGCAACGACCGACGAGGCCATCCTCGCGGGCGAAACCGATCAGAATGCCTTTGACGGGATCGAGACGCGCGACTTCCAGGTAACCATCGCGTCGGAACAGGACGTTCGGATTACCGCCAATGACATCACGGTGATCGAGGATCTGGGGGTAGACATCCCATTGAACCTGGATGCGGCGGTGACCGATATAGACGGATCAGAGTCGATAACCGCCATCTCGGTTGCGTTTGCAGGGCTGCCCGCCGGCGACACGGTTCTGACCGATGGCACGGTTCTGAATGGCCCGACAGACAGTTGGACCGGCGATCTGGCGGCTTTGCAGCAACTGGGCGTTCGTTCCTTCCCGCAGCACTTCTCGGGCATTGTCGATATCGAGGTAACCATCCAGACCGACGAAGGTGTTGCCGCAGGCACGACGCGCGCTTTTGCACTCAACGTAACACCCGTTGCTGAGCCCACCATCGTACTGGCGGTTGACGACAGCGAGGTGGACGTAGACGAGATCGGAACGGACAACTACCTTGTCGATGAAGATGGGTCTTTCCTGCTGACCATCGACGCACAGACGCCGGACCGCGACGGGTCCGAGGAATTGACCGAGATCGTGATCGCCGACTTGCCCGCAGGCTGGGTGCCCGATACCAATGGTGCCGTGGATCTCGCCTTGTTCGAGCAGGGACGCAACCAGATCTCGTCGGCCAATCTGTCCGGTACGACACTAACGATCACGCTGAACAGTAATGTCACGGTTTTCTCGGGCGCCTTGCGCGTTACCCCCCTCGCCGATGACGATCGCGACGTCGAGACCATCGTTTCCGGTGATTTGACCGCCACTGTCACGGCCGAAGATCGGGCAGCGGGCTTGCCGACAGACACGGCCAAGGTCAGCGATCCGGTCGATGTCGATGTGGACGCCATTGTCGATGGCGCCTCGTTCAACACCCAGAATCACCGGCGCACCGAGAACACACAGGACGTCAGGCGCCTGAACCTGTCCATCACTGATCTCGCGCTGGACGATGTCGACGGGTCCGAGGCGTTCTCGTCGCTTGATCTGACGATCACCGTCGCGACCGAAAGCGACATGTTCGACGCGTCCGACCCCAGCCAGCTGATGCTCAGTGTTCGGAACTCGGGGGCGCGGAATGATGTCGTCATCACCCAGACCGCTGGAACGGCCGACAGCGTCAGTTATTCGGTCGAACCGGCCCCGGGTACCACGACGGATGAATTTTCGACCGCTATCGAGTTCCTTCGCCTGACGGTGCCGCAACATTTCAGCGGTCTTCTCACGGTCGACGGCACCGCGAACTGGAACGAGACGACGACTGGCGATGTCGAAATCGATACGACCGACAATTTCGCGACGCAGGTTTTCCAACTTACCGAAGAGGTCCGGCCGGATGCCGAGGCCGAGCTGTTCGCAGGTGTATTCGTCAACAATGTTGCCTTTGTCGAGCGCGGCAGCCCCCGCAGGGTCGTCGAGCGCGCAGTCGACTCCGATGTCATCGATACGTCGACAATGCAGGTGGTTGAAAGCACCGATGACGGTTCCGGGCCCGGTCCGATAACGCTTTTCCTGCGCCTCGATGCCCGAACACCCGACAAGGATGGCTCGGAACAGCTTGAGACACTGATCGTCGAAAACGTGCCGACCGCCTGGATTGCCCCGTTCGAGTCCGGCGGCATCATCAATCCGGATGCGTTCCGCGGACCTACCGGCGTGGGCCCACTACCCGTACCCGAGCTCGCAAAGCTCGCGTCATCGACTTATGACCCCGCGACAGGCCAGATCACGCTGACCTTTGCACCGGACGTAACCGAATTCTCCGGTGTGCTGCCACTTGAGCCCTCGCTATACGAGGATTATGACATCGACCGGATGAATGGCGATCCGTTCACCTCCGTTGGCGACTTCTTCGGGGCCGATCTGAAATTCACCCTGACCACCGTGGATTCCAGCACTGTCCAGACCAATCGCCAGACCGCCAGCGTTCAGGTCGATGTCGATGTCGGCCCGCTGAACAACTTTGCCGTCCTTATCAACAAGCCCGTCGGGAACGAGCAGGTCATTGACGATGCCGGCGGCGTCTTTCAGTTCCCGATTACGCCGGTCATCCGGGATACGGATGGATCAGAGACGATCACGGCGGTCGTCCTGCGCGACGTCCCGGCCGGCCTGACCGTTTATGCAGCCGATCCGGACAATCCGACCGGACCGAAAATCCCCGCGCTGATCACCGACCTGAACATGCCGCCAGGTTTCAACTCCTGGAGCCTTGAAGCCAGCCAGTTTCAGACCGCTGAGTTGCGAGGTGTACCGCTTCATTTCGCAGGCGATCTGCCCCTTACGGTTGATGTTGTCACAACGGAATTCGATGGCGGTGGCACGCGAGTGACCCGGCTGAACGAGGTCTTTACCGTCCTGCCCGTCGTCGACGGCGGCAATCCCAACGGGAACACGACCGGTCCGGAAGACACCGCCTTCAAGGTCGACCTCCGCGCCAACGTGATCGACAATCCCGGCAATTCCCCCGGATCTCCCGAAGAGGTATTTGGCGATATCGTCATCTCGAATGTGCAACCGGACTCGTTTGGCCGGACGCTTCGGTTCTTCGATGGCAACCCGGCCGCATCCGTCGGCGGAACGGTCCCGAACGAGTTCCTGCTCGACACCCGTGGCGCCTTGACCCTATCGCAGGCACAGGCGGGGAACCTCTGGGTATTGCCGGGGCAGGACAGCAACGAAACATTCCATTTCGATGTAACGCTGTCATACCGCGAAACGATCGACCCGACGCAGGTCACAAGCCGGACCTCCTCCGTCGCGATAGATGTCACCGGCGTGGCCGACACTCCGATCATCACCGTTCAGGACCCGGACCCCAGCAACGCGCCCGACGGCGTCCGTGACAACCTGATCGATGACACGTTCCGGCCGGACGAGGTTGTGGACGGAGTCGCGAACCACGATCGGGTCTATGGTTATGTCGGCCTCGACACCCAGATCTTTGAGTTGGACGCGAGGCTTACGAACCTGCAACTCATCACCGGTCTCTACAATGCGGAAAACCCGTCATTCGGGTCTGCCACGCCGCTGAGCGGGACGATGACGGAAATCACGTTCAGTGGCAGTTTCGACGGCTCGGAAACGATCTACTACATCATCACGGGCGTCGACCCGGCAACGACCTTCAGCGGGGGCACCCCTGCCGACACCACGGGCACATCCTACTTCGTCACCGAGGCGCAGCTTGCAAACCTTCGGTTCGTGCCGGAAGACGTTTCACAAGTGACCTATTACGACATGACGTTCAACGCGATCGTCGTCGAAGATGATTTCAGTTATCCCAGCACAACCAATATCGGCGATTTCCTGAACCTGGTGGATGCCAGCGCCGGCGGCGAGGTCGTGAGCCAGGACTTCACCGTCGTGGTTTTGCCAGGGACGGGTGACGGTGGCAGCGCCTGTACACCCGAGCAGGACCTGCCTTTGCCGACGCTCGAACTTATCGGAAGCGGCGACGAAGACACTGAAATAGCGCTCAAACTGAAGATTACGCCTCAGCCGCCGTTCTACGACAGCATCGAGGACTTGTGGAACCTGCCGAACGGCGTGACCGGTGATTTCGGTTTGGCCATTACGCTGCCGCCCGGATCGACCATCAGCACGGACCCGCCGGGCGGTGCGCTGTTTGATCCCGATACCGGTCTTTGGGTCATCGACCTGGCAACGCTTGGCGTGGACCCGAACGACCCGACACAGACGCAGGGAACCATTCTGTTCACCCCACCCGAGCACGAGTCGAGCCCGGACAACCCGTTCTCTACCGGCGAAACGCTTGGGCCGGATGATCCGTATGACAGCCTCGACACGCTCGAATACCAGATGATCCTCAACAATTTCACCTGTGGAACCACCTCCAGCGGATCGAGCACGTTCAACCTGACGATCGTGCCGGTGGCGGACGGCCCCCGCATCGTTCTTGCCGGTGGAAATTCTTTTGACGAGGATACGAACTACGATCTGGGCCTGACCATCGAGGGCATCGACGGCGGCGAACGTGTCACCGGCAATGTCGTCATCACCATCAGCGACACCGCCGCACAGGCATTGGTCGATGGATCGGGGAACCCGATCACGGGAACTCCGGTCGCGGGCGGTCTGCTGCGGTTCGAGATCGCTCCCACGGATCTTGCAGGCCTGTCCATCGTTCCGGTCACACACTACAGCGGGCCTCTCGAACTGGAAATCGAGGCAACGACCGAGGACATCAACGGCGACACCAAAACGAACAGCCTGTCGCGGACGATCGAAGTGATACCCGTCGCGGATCAGCCCACCTTCGACTTTGATACGAGCGTCACCGACCCCGATACAGGGCAACCCTTTGTCGACCTCTCCGGCCCCGTTCCGGTCATCCTTGCGATCGAAGATGTTCCGTTCAACCTGTCACAGGTGCTGGAGGCCGCGACCCCGGACCAGGATGGGTCCGAGACGATCTCGATCGTGTTGGGGCCAGTCCCGGATTATCTCGAGGTTTCAGGCCCGTCCGGATCAGGTTTCATCGATAATGGTGACGGAACCTTCACCATCTCGGAAACCGCGTTCCCGCAGGTCACATTGAAACTGGCGGTTGAACACGCCCGAACACCGGACAGCCTTGATCCGTCTCTGCCGTCGGAGATCCCGCTTCAGATTACCGTCAACACCTTGGAACTCGCCAATTCGGACGAGCAATCGGGAACACAATCCTTTATTCTTCGGGTTCGGCCCGACGCCGATCTGCCAACTCTGGCCGCGCAGATCACGCCAGCCTCGGGCGTCGAGGATCAAAGCGCGACATTCACCCTAGCGCTATCCGCCACAACACCGGATTTCCACGAAACAATGGATTTCCAGTTGTCGCAATTGCCGCAGGGCACGGTGGTTCTTGTTGGTGGGGCGCCAGTCACCGTAACGAATGGGGTCGCGACCATCCCGGGCAGTTCTGTGCCGGCTGTCTCACGCCTTGCCGGGTGGGACCCCAACGGAACGGTCGAGATCGTGGCCCCGCCTGATTTCTCGGGCGATCTCCAGATCGAGGTCACGGCAATCACAACGGACAGTTCGGTTTACTTTACCGATACACAAGCCTCGCCACCGCAAACCCTTACCGCGGTAATCGACCCTGCACCCGACCTGACCTTTGCCATACTAGATCCGGACGTCATGCTGGACGAAACGGATGCGCCGTTGGAGTATCAGCCGGCCAGCGACTTTGACATTCAGGTGACAGACACCGACGGATCAGAAACCGCGACCATCACTTACACGATCGCAGGCGTTCCGGCCGGCACAACCTATCGCGTCGGAAGCGGTGGCGAAGTACCGGTATCCGGCGATCTGGTCTGGACAGGCACCAACGCCGATTTCGCGCAACTGACCGTGACCTTCCCACAGGACCATGCGACCAACGGCACGCCGCTTGACGGTTCAATTTCGGTCACGACGAATGAAGGCGGCTCCGACGGCGGCAGTTTCACCATCGACATAGCGGGCGAACTTGACCTCGATTTTACCGCAAACACGCAACCGACCGCTGCGCCGCAAACCGGAACACCCATCACTGTGGACTTCAACATCGCGGCCACGGTTACTGACGTGCAGGCATCGCCGTCGGAGACCCTGGAAACAGTGCTGGTCCGGTTTGATACACCGCCACCGGCCGGCACGGTGCCGTCAGCGGGAACGATTTCCGGCAATGTTTTGACCCTGTCGCGTGGGTCAACCTCACCTGCTGACTTCGCCTTGCTGGTCGCGGCGCTATCGATCACCCTGCCCGGTACTTATGCGGGTGTCCTGACCGGCGACATCACAGTGCAGACAAATCATGGCGATGGGGCGCCTGTACCGTTCTCGATTGCCGTGAATGACCAGCCCGTAATCACCGGGCCGATCGACGTGGTGTCAGTCGATCCGCTGTTTGTCATTCCGTTCTCGGATCTGCTGGCCAATGCAAGCGACCCGAACGGACCGCTGACCATCGAGAATGTGACAATCGACGATCCGTCGATCAGCGTTTCGGTAATTGGTTCCGATGTGTTCATCGCCACGCCGGTTCCGTACGACGGCAGTGCCACGTTGAGCTACGAAGTCGTGGATAGCGGTCCCGGCCCCGCACGTAGCACGGCAACGGCGAACCTGGTGATCGACACACTCCAGATGGAGTCCGACGGAACCGTGACGAACCCCGATGGCACCACGCGAGATCTCATGACGGACGAGACTGGCGACGCCGCTTCTGTCGATGTTGCGAAGGGGACGGCAGGGAATGACGCCGTGATTGTCGATGGCACACGCCCCTATCAGGATATCGACGGTTTCGAGATGCTGGGCGGTTCTGATTTCGTCGATCTTGGCGGCGCGACAACAGCATTCTCAGTCGACCTCGGCGCAGGCGACGACATCGCGATCGGTGGCGCAGGAGATGATGTCCTGATCGGAGGCGCCGGTGCGGACACGCTCACAGGCGGCGCAGGCCAAGACATGTTTTCGATAACCGATCTGTCCTCGACCGATACCATCCTCGACTTCGAAGAACCGACCGGGATCCTCAATCCCACGGGCGTCGATCAACTTGATCTGACCTTGACCGTCACGCTGGCCCCCGGAGAGACGCTTGCCGACCACGTCGGATACAGCAATTCGGACGGCCAACTGTTGATTGACGGTCAGGTCGCAGCCGTGGTGAGTGATGCTGGCGGCGCGTTTGCGGATGCTGTCGAAGTGATCTTCACGAATGCCAGCGGCGCACAGGAAACTGCCGTGATCTAACGCTCGCGCATCGCCTCTAGCCGCGCCTTCCGGAAAGGTTTGAGCAAGTAGTCCAGTACCGTCCGTTCGCCCGTAAGTATATCGACAGCGGCGACCATGCCGGGCCGTATCTCGAAGGTTTCGCCGCGCCACTCCAAGGCGTTTTCGTTCGTCTCGACAATTGCCGGGAAAAAAATCTCACCGGTGGCTTCGTCCTGCTCGGCGTCTGCGCCCACCCGGATCACGCGACCATCGAGCGCTCCATAGATCGTAAAGTCGAACGACGTGAGTTTTACGCTTGCCGGGAGGTCGGGATAAACAAAGGCAACATCTTCGGGACGAAGTCGTACATCCACCTGCAGCTTGCCATCCTTGGGCACGATCCGCAGAAGCTCTTCGCCCGGCGCCACGACCGATCCCAGAGTGTTCACATTTAACACCGAAACGATCCCACTGACAGGCGCCCTGAGGGCGGCGCGGGAAACGACATCGCTTGCGCTGCGGATACTTTCCTCGATTACGCTCATCTGGTTGAGCGTGTCCGAGCGTTCGAGGCTGATCTCGGCCCGACGCTGCAATTCCAACTCCCTGAGCCTGGCTTCGGCTTCGACGAAGGCTGCGTTCGCCTGAAGCGCACGGCTGGTAAGGCTGTCCTGTTCTTGCCGCCGCGCCGATAGCTCTCGTTCGATCGGGATAATCTGAGCTCGGGGAATGACCCCGCTTTCGGTCTTTAGCTGGATTTCTTCCTGCAATAGTGAAATGCCTTCGGCCACCCTTGCAGTCGCAGCGGAGATTTCTTCCAACTCACGTTGCCTTTGGTTGATCTGCGCCTCCAGAACAGCGCGCTGACCTACGAAACTGGCAAGGCGGCTGTCGAAACTGGCAATCTCTCGCAAGGCTAACGGACTTTCGGGGTCGATCACTTCTCGATCGAATGCCAGGCGATCTCGATCCTGCAACTCGGCTTCCAGCCTGAGGCTGCGCGCAGTGAGCGCGCGCATCTGCGCCTGCAATTCACCGAGAGACGCGGAAGAACCAGTATCGTCAATGCGGATAAGGATTTGTCCAAGCTCCACCCGGTCACCTTCGGACACCAGGATTTCGCGAACTATTCCACCTTCGAGACTTTCCACAACGCGGGCTTGTCCTGACGGCACCACCCGGCCAGTCGCGCGTGCGATTTCTTCTATCCGAGCCCGCGACGCCCAGAAGATCGCTGCCCCGATCAAAAAGACAAAAACCAAAAGCAACAAAGTCAGCAGACGCGACGAACGGCCCAGACGCCCCGGCGTTTCGCCTTGCGCGAAGTCGCGTAGCGTCCAGTCCTGCGGGCTCATGCTGTGCCCCGACCGAGACTGGCCAGGACCTTTGCGCGTTCGCCATCCTGCGACAGGGTGCCTTGTTCCAGCACGATGACGCGATCCACGAGTTTCAGCAGGCTGGTCCGATGCGTCGAGACGATCAGGGTCATGGGGCGCAGTTCAAGCAAGGCTTCGAGCCGCGCGATGAAAAACCGTTCGCTGGCCGTATCCATCGAGGAGGTCGGTTCGTCGAGAATGAGCACGCGCGGTTTCGGCAACAACGCTCGCGCCAAGGCGACCAACTGACGTTGCCCACCGGATAGGTTTGCCCCCCGTTCGGATATCTGCATGGCGAGGCCTTGCGGGTTCTTTGCCGCCAACCTGTCGACACCCGTCAACCTGGCAACTTGAATAACGTCATCGATACTGGCCTGCGGCATGCCAAAGGCGATGTTTTCGGCCAAGGTTCCCGAAAACAGGACCGCGTTTTGCGGCACCAACTGTACATCCTTTCGCAGATTGGCCGGATTAATCTGTGACAGGTTCAACCCATCGACGGTTACCAGCCCCCCGGTCGGTTCGTACAAACCGCTCATCAGGCGTGTGAGACTGGTCTTGCCCGCGCCCACCGGTCCGATCAGTCCGATCCGCTCGCCCCCGGTTGTGGAAAAGGAGATGTCCTTTAGCGCCGGAACCTGCGAGCCGGGATACTCGAGCGAGACGTTTCGGAACTCGTATGCACCCCTCTCGACGCGGGCCGCGACTTTCGCACCGGGTTTGGATTTATGCGACGGCCTTGCCATCAGGGCGTTGAGACTCCTGAGGGTCGACGCAGCGAAGCTGCCGCGCACGAACAGACCGGCCAGCGCCGCCGTCGGGGCCAATGCGCGGCCCGAAAGGATCATGGCTGCAATGACGGCGCCCATCGTCAGCCCACCCTCCAGGGCAAGATAGACGCCGATGATGACGATCCCAACCGAGGAAGCCTGTTGCGCCAGCCCAGTCATGGTGGTCACGAAAGTGGCCAACGCCTTGCTCCGTTCACCAGCGCGCGCGCTTTCGGCGACCTGCCGCTCCCATCTTGCCTGCATGCGCCCTTGGCCGGCGATTGCCTTGAGCGTCTCAAGTTCCGTGACTGCCTCGGTCGCCACCGCATTCTTTACCCCGGTCATCTGTCGCGATGCATTCGATGCGCGGTTCAACGGGACGATCACCGCCAGCCCGAGAACAAGCACAAAGGCAAGCGCGGCTGCAGGCGGATAGGCCAGCGGTCCGCCGATATAGGCGATGACCGCAATGAACAAGAAGCTGAACAATAGATCGGTGAGCGTCGCCACAGTCTGCGACGAAAAGAAATCCCGGACCTGTTCGTAATCCTTCAACGTGTTGATTGTCGCGCCGGAAGGTTGCGCGTTTTCCTGCAGTTTGAGATCGGCAATGTGTCGGAAGATCGATGATGAAACTGCCAAGTCCACGTTTCGGCCAACGCGATTGACGATAGAGGACCTGATCCACTTCAGGCCCGCGTCGAAGAACAACGCGATCCCGACGGCTGCCACAAGGGACCACAGTGTAACAAGGGCAGCTGTCGGAAAGACGCGATCATACACGTTCATGGTAAAGATCGGAACTGCGAGGCCAAGTACATTGACGAGCACAGATGCCAGTATCACTTGAAGATACTCGGGCCAATACCGCCGCACGACACCCCAGAACCAATGCCCGTCCGCCGCGGTCGAAGAGGTGGCCGGGCCGGTGTCCAGAACCGTCTGGTCATTGCGTAGCAGGAGGACGTGACCGGAATGCTCTTGAGCAAGGTCCTTGCGATCCATCTCTATCGGATCATCCGAACGCAATGGCCAGATCACCGTCACGGCATCGCCCTTGACCTCAATCAGCACACAAGCCTCTCGACCACGCAAGAACAGAACCGCAGGTAACACGTTTCCGGGCAAGGCAGAGAGTCTGCGCCGAATAAGCGTCGCGCGAAAACCATGCTGTTCGGCGGCGAGAACGGCCAGACCGGGCGTCAGCAAACCGTCTGCGGGCAGCGGTAAACCTGCCAGAAGGGCATCCACCCCGACATCTCGTCCCGCCAGCCGTGCACAAGCCGCAAGCGCCTGTGCCAAGGGGTCACTTTGAAGACGTCCGAAGTCCCATTCACGAACGGATGGCTCTGGCCTCTGAACCGAAGGATTCAGCTGTATGCGCGCTTTCTGCGTGGTTTGATCGGAAGAGTCGGTAATGTGACGATCCCTGTCAGATTGCGTTTACCTGTCGCTAACGGACTTGCGCCAATCCTTGAAGGTTTTTGCGTCGAACTGGGTTTCGCTACTGGTCTCGTTCAGGCCAGGCGCTCCAACCCGCTCACGGGCATAGGCACGCGCATCCTCGGGGCGATCGATCCCGAGAGATGGCAGAAGAATGCCGATCGACGCAAGAACCCGGTACTCGGCATAAGTGGCCAGGCTGCGCGCGTTCACAAGGTTTGCCTCCGCTTGAAACAACGCGTTCTGGGTATTCAAGACATCAAGGAGTGAACGGCTCCCGACGCGGTATTCCTCTTCGTAGACGCCGCGCAAACTGCGGGAAAGGTCGGCTTGTGACTGGATCGTCTGCAACCTGCGCCGCGCAGAATTCAACGTAGCCCAAGATTGACGAACCTCGCTTTCGACGCGACGCGTATGGCCAAGAAGATGCGCGCGCGATTCATTGACACGGCGCGATTGCTCTTGCCGGACCGCCCGCTTGCGTTTGCCTTGAAACTCATGCCGGACAACAAGACCGACGCGGGCGTCGCGACGGTCCCCGACGAACCCGCCGACATCTTCGCCAAAGCGACCATCTGCTTCGAGATTCAGGGTCGGATACCGATTGGCGTTAGCGCGACGGGCCAATGCCTCGGCGGCGCCGACATCTGATTGCATGAACTTTATGGTCGGATTGTCGCTTCGCGCCCGCGCAACCGCAGTTTCGAGCGATGCAGGCACGCTCGAAGAAATCCTGGGGACCGATCCGAGGCTGCCGGGCTTTACCCCGACCGTTTCGAGGAAAAGTGTTTCGACGTCTTCCAGGTTCAACTGGAACTCGAGAACCGTATCCTCGGCGAGCCAGACGCGCTCCTCGGCCTGCTGCAAGTCACCCGGGCCGACCACGCCACGATCAAAGCCGGTTCGAAGGCGTGAATAAACATTGCGGTGGTAGGTCAAGTTATCGCGTGCGAGCGCCACCAGCGCGCGGCTCCGCAATACATCCGAGAAAAGCCGGACGGCCTCAAGCGAAAGCACCTCGGACCGTTCCATGACGCGATAGGCGGCCGCGTCGATGCGATAGGCTTGGCGTTCGATCTCCGAGCGGGTCTCGTACCCGTCGAAAAGCATCTGCGAGATGCGGGCACTCAACTCATAACCTGAGATCGTTCCAGAGGCGGCGCCCAGATCCGGTGATGCAGTGCCTTGGTTCCGGCTTGCGCCTGCCCATGCCTCCAGTTCGACGCGGGGTGTACGAAAGCTCTGCGCCTGCTCAAGTTCGAATTCGATGGCTTGTTTGTTGGCAGCCGCCGCCTCGATCTCGGGGTTGGTCTCAAGAACGTAAAGAATGGTATCGGTCAAAGAAAGCGTATCGGCCTTCAACGGCTCCACCAGTGCCATGAAAGCAAACATGGCCAACGCCGAGATACGCGAACAAGACTTCCTCATCCTCATCGTGAAATGCCCTTCTGCTTCCGTCCGTTGACGTCTGCGGCTCCTGCCACCTCACCATCGCAACTTAGATCAACCCACACGCCTTGCATACACAATCCTTGCGAAATGAAACGACACTGTCCACAATGTGTGACATACATGCGGACCACCGGGGTTTGTGATGCGGAACTGGTTTCAGTCTCTTGTCTTTGGCATCGTTTTCTCGTGCCTTGCGTCGATCGGATTGGCGCAGACATTCGGCACAGTGAATTTCGAATTCGACTCCGATCAACTCGACGAGTCCGGGCGAGCGCAAGTGCTCGAGATCGCCGAGGCGCTGAAGGCGATCGACACGTACAAGCCGACAGTCGTGGTCGGTTACACGGACGCAGTCGGCAGTTCCGCTTACAACGATAATCTGGGCCTGCGCCGGGCTCGGACCGTTGCTCAGGCATTGATCGCAGCCGGCGTTCCCGTCGACAGGGTGGACACGATCCAGAGCCGCGGAGAACGAGAGCTTCTAGTCGCTGTACGCACTCCGGAAAGATTGAACCGTCGGGTGACTGTGGGGCTCGGCCAAATTCTTGCCGCCTGTCGCAGTTATCGGGATGTTCCGCTTTCCCAGGACGATATTGGCGACACGCTGCAAGCAGATCTTGTGGCACAGGTCGTGGATGCGCGCAGCGTGTACCAACAACTGACCCAAACCGGCGGCAACCCATCGGCCTTCCAGATGGCAGGGGCGGCACGTTCGGATTGCGAACAGGCTGCGGGGTATTCTGGAGACTCGATTCGAAAGCTTGAATATGCGAAGCGGTGCATGTGCAGTACAGCCCGCATGGACGTCGCGCTTGGCCGTGTGCCACCACCGAGTTAACTCCTAAATCGCAATCAGCGACGATATGACGGCTCTCTAGGCAGTTCATCGAAAGCCGAGGGGACGCGCCCTTCCATTCGCATTTTTTTGCATCCCCAGAGTTGCTCCGACGTCATTGTCGCTGCGTTGCAGAAATTTCATGATGCATGTGCATCATTGCCCGGACTCAGCCGGAGCGATGCCATGTTTTCCCTGAACCAGATGAAGGCTCTCGTCGTCGGTGTCGCGAATGACAACTCGATTGCATGGGGGTGCGCCAAGGCTTTTCGGGAGCAAGGCGCGGACATTGCGGTGACCTATCTCAACGAAAAGGCTGAACCCCATGTGCGACCACTGGCGGAACAACTTGGGTCCGAGATCATCCTGCCTCTTGACGTGCAGAAGCCGGACGAGATGGAAACCGTTTTCGGCGAAGTCGAGCGCAAGTGGGGCAAGTTGGATATCCTGTTGCACTCCATCGCCTTTGCACCACGTGACGATCTGCACGGCCGTGTCATCGACTGCTCGGCTGAGGGCTTCAAACTCACCATGGATATTTCTGTTCATTCGTTCTTGCGGATGGTGCGGATGGCCGAGCCGCTGATGGCCTGGGGCGGCACCTGCATGTCGGTATCGTTTTTCGGCTCTCACCGGGTGGTCAGGAATTACAACATGATGGGGCCGGTCAAGGCCGCTCTCGAAAGCTCGGTGCGCTATGCTGCGGCCGAGCTTGGTGAGAAGGGCATTTCGGTACATGCCCTTTCGCCCGGTCCGCTCAAGACACGTGCGGCGTCGGGTATCGGGCACTTCGACGAAATGCTGAACACCGCCTCTGATCGCGCTCCCATGCATGTCCTTGCCTCGATCGAGGACATCGGGGCCACGGCGGTATTCCTCGCCTCGCGCGAAGCCCGGAACCTTACGGGCGGGGTACACGAAATCGACGGCGGCTATTCGATTACGGCATAGGAGAAACGACGTGACGAACGTCTACGACATACTGAACCTGACAGAACTCCAGCCGCTTTCCGACCCCTCGTCCGGTACGATCAGCCTATTGGAGGAGGTGACAAAACACCTCGAAGCGGACGCAGATGACGCCGCCGCGACAGGCAGACTTCTCGCCACAGCTTGGCAACGACAGACTACGCATATCCACAAGCATCATTCCAAGCGCGCCAAAGCAAATGCCGACAGGTTGAATGCGCTCGGTCACGCGATGCTCGAAGCGGGCAAGGAGCGGTCGCTGGCAGGGCATTGGCAGGATTACCTTCGCGACTCCCGGGAAAGGATGATGCTGACGCTGGATGCGCTACGCGAGCGTGGCGACGTCTTTCTGGAACATGAGGCGGCAGGTTGTCCCCCGGTCCTCGCCTATGACTATGAAGTGATCATGGATGGGCGAGACTTACTGCACAGTTCGAATTACCTGCTGCTCAAGATCCTGCCCCCTGAAGGCTGCGAGATCGACGAAACCAAACAACCTTTTATCGTGATTGATCCGCGCGCAGGACACGGTCCCGGCATTGGTGGATTCAAGACGGACAGCCAGGTGGGAGTGGCACTTCGTGGCGGGCATCCGATCTATTTCGTGGCCTTCCGTCGCATGCCCGAACCGGGACAATTCGTTTCTCACGTCACCCGTGCCGAGGCCGCCTTTGTCCGCGAGGTTCAGCGCTTGCACCCGCAGGCCGCCAAACCCGTTGTCATGGGCAATTGCCAGGGCGGTTGGGCAACGCTGTTGCTGGCCGCGACCAACCCCGACGTTACCGGGCCGATTGTCCTCAACGGTGCACCGGTTGCCACCTGGTCCGGGCAGGTAGGCGAGAACCCGATGCGTTACAACGGCGGGGTACTCGGAGGAACTTGAGTGCCAATGTTCATATCCGACCTGGGCGGCGGTCTCTTCGACGGGGCTCACCTTGTTCAGAACTTCGAGATGCTGAACCCATCCCGAACGCTATTTCGCAAATATGTCGACCTTTATCGGGATATCGACCAAGGGCCTGACCGGTTTCTGGAGTTCGAACGTTGGTGGGGCGGCTATTTCCTGATGACCGAGGCCGAGATCCGCTGGATCGTCGAACAACTGTTCATCGGCAACCGGCTCGTCAAGAACGAGGCACGACTCGAACCCGGCCGCCCGATCGACCTCAAGCAGATACATGCGCCTATCATCGTTTTCGCCAGCCACGGGGACAACATCACCCCGCCGCAACAAGCATTGAACTGGATATCGGAATCCTATGCCGACACTGACGAGATCCGCATTCGGGGCCAGCGCATTATCTATATGGTTCATGAACAGGTTGGCCATCTTGGCATCTTCGTATCGTCCTCGGTAGCGCAGAAAGAACATTCCGAGGTCGCCACGACCCTCGACACGATCGCCTCGCTGGCACCGGGCCTGTACGAGATGAAGATCGAGCATTTCGAAGGCGACGTAGATAACCGCCGTTTTGTCGTGAGCCTTGCCGAAAGGGCGCTGGACCACATTCGCCAATTGGACGATGGGGTCGACGACGAACGGCCCTTTGCTGCCGTGGCAAGAGCGTCCGAGGTACAGGCGCAGGCCTATGACCTGATGGTTCGCCCGTGGATCAAGGCTGCCGTCACCCCGACAATGGCCGAGATGAGCCGATCCTTGCACCCGCAACGCATGCAGCGGGCGATCTTCGCGACCCGGAACCCGGCGATGAAACCGGTTCAGCAGTCCGCCCAAAAGGTGCGAGCTGAAAGACGGCCAACGACCAGCGACAACCCGTTCCTCGCCGCCGAGGCGACCTGGACCGAGATGGTAACCCAAGCCATCGACCTATGGCGGGACCAACGCGACATGGCGTATGAGCTGACCTTCCATACGCTTTGGGGCACGCCATGGGCACGGCTCTTTGGCCGGGGTCACGAAATGCGCCGTTCGCTGAAGGACCCGACCGAGTTGCGAACAGCGCCGGAAGTGTCCAAGGCCATCGATAAGATCGGCAAGGGCGGATTCATCGAAGCGGTCGTCCGCATCCTCGTACTTCTGGCAAACAACGGCGGCGGAGTGCGTCGCGACCGGCTTGAGTGCTCGAACCGGGTCCTGACGATGGACGAGCCTTTTGCCTCGCTGTCGGACGAGGAACGCTCAGCCATCATCCACGAGCAGTCTCTGATCTCGACCTATGAGCCGGACCGGGTGGTTGCGACATTGCCGGAGTTGCTCGCCGACATGAAACAGCGTCAACTGGCCCTGGAAGTGGCGCAGTACATCGCAGGCTCGGTTGACGAAATGGCGCCACACACATTGGTGCTGTTCCAACGCTTGCGCGAGGTGTTGTGCCTGCCGCCGTTTACCGGTGATATCAAGAATGATCCGCTTGCCCCGGCACACGCGGACAAACCTCTACCAGTCCCTCCTGAAATGGTGAAGAACGCCGCGCTGTCCGGCAAGGCGAGGTCGGCGACCGGCACAAGGTCGAAGTCGAACCCGGAGGCTGCGGAGTGAAGATGGCGAGCCATCGCTTGGGTGGTGTGCGTAGGTCAGCCGTGCTTAAGTTCGCTCCGGCCCTTTTCGGTCCGTGTACGCAATTCCAAAAAGATCATCGACAACGGCGTTAAAGCCATCAGGGACTACGGCCCGCGACGCACCTGTGGTGTGGCTTAGTTCAATTGAGCTGAGCTACGGATGGGCCGCCACGCAGCGGCGGCCCAGTCTTTCAGTGAAACTGGGTCGAACCCGCATCCAAGGACACTGTCGTTCCCTTTTCTCCACGTACAGCGGCGGGAACGTCGGCCAAGGCGCAGATGATTGCTCGACCGCCGGTCGTCCGTACAAAATCCTGCGCAGCCTCGACTTTGGGTCCCATTGAACCGGCAGGAAACTCGTAGGCATCCAGCGCATCGGGCGTTGCCGACTTGATAGCCTTCTGATCGGGCGTACCGAACCCGAGAAAGACCGCAGGTGCGTCTGTCGCGATGACGAAGAAGTCTGCGCCCAGATCCTTGGCCAACAGGCTCGACGAGCGGTCCTTGTCGACCACGGCCTCGACCCCAATCAACTTTCGATCGGCGTCGGGATCATACATCGTCGGGATACCGCCACCACCAGCGGCGATCACCGTCATATCGGCCTCGAGAAGCTTCTTGATCGGTTCGATCTGGAAAATGCGCTTGGGCAAGGGTGATGGCACCACCCGACGCCAGTAGTCGCCATCCTGCTTCACAATCCAGCCCTTCTCGGCGGCTTCCTTTTCGGCCTCTTCTCTGGAGTAGACCTGGCCGACAAACTTGGTCGGATCGCGAAACGCTGGATCCTCAGGGTCGACCTCCACCATGGTCAGAAGAGTCGCGAGGTGATGCTCGAACGGCAGCACGTTGCCGAGCTCCTGCTCGATCATGTATCCGATCATACCTTCGGTTTCGGCCCCCAGAACATCCAGCGGATACTCCTCGACCTCGTCATAGGCGATCTCCTGAAGGGCCAGCATTCCGACCTGCGGGCCGTTTCCATGGGTGATGACGGTTTCATGCTCTTTGCAAAGCGGTGCCAGGGCTTCGGCGGCAATCCGGGCGTTGGCCCTTTGATTGTCCGCCGTCATTTCCTGTTCCCGCTTTAACAGAGCATTGCCGCCCAACGCGACAACGACTCGTCCCATGGATCATGCCCCCAGCGTGGCGACAAGGATCGCCTTGATGGTATGCATACGGTTTTCGGCTTGCTCGAAGGCGACATTTATGTCGCTCTCGAAGACCTCTTCGGTAACCTCCATTTCGGTTATGCCGAACTGATCGTGGATGTCGCGTCCTACCTTTGTTTCGAGATTGTGGAATGCGGGCAGGCAATGCATGAACTTGACGTTCGGGTTACCCGTCTTCTTCATCATGTCCATGTTCACCTGGTAAGGGGTCAGCAATTCGATCCGCTCTTTCCAGACCTCCTTGGGCTCACCCATCGAAACCCACACGTCGGTGTGAACGAAATCAGCGCCTTCGACGGCCGAGATATCGTCGGTGATGGTGACCCGCGCTCCGGATTTCTCGGCTCGCTCCATCGCCAGTTTCTGCACGTCGTCGTGTGGCTGGGTATTCTTGGGCGAGATCATCCGCACGTCGCAGCCCATCAAGGCGCCCAGCATCAGGAGAGAGTTGCCCATGTTGGACCGCGCGTCACCGGAATATGCATAGACGATGTCCTTGCGTGGTTTGTCGGCGTGCTCGATCATCGTCAGCATATCAGCCAGCATCTGGGTCGGATGCCAGTCGTCCGTGAGGCCATTATAAACAGGTACGCCGGCATATTCCGCGAGCGTTTCCACCATGTCCTGGCCAGCGCCACGGAACTCGATCCCGTCGAACATACGGCCCAGAACCCGCGCTGTGTCCTTCATCGACTCCTTGTGACCGATCTGGCTCCCCGATGGATCGAGATAGGTGATGTTCGCTCCCTGATCATACGCGGCCACCTCGAAGGCGCAGCGTGTTCGGGTCGAAGTTTTCTCGAAGATCAGGCAGATGTTCTTGCCTTTCAGCGATTGCTGCTCCGATCGGGCATATTTTGCGCGCTTCAGGTCACGGGCGAGGTCCAGAAGATAGAGCATCTCACGCTGCGAGAAGTCGGCGATCTTGAGGTAGCTGCGGCCTTTGAGATTGAATGCCATGGTTGTCTCTCCTTGACGAAAGCAGGAGGTGCCAACACGGCGCCTCCCGACGAAAATCAGTATGCAGGATCGCGGTCGATCGGGCAGGTCATGCAGTGTCCGCCGCCGCGTCCACGGCCGAGCTCCTGGCCCGATATCTCGATGACCTCGACCCCCGCGTCGCGCATCAGCTTGTTGGTATGGGTGTTTCGGGCATAGCCAACGACGACACCCGGCGAGAGCGCGACCACGTTGTTGCCGTCGTCCCATTGTTCGCGTTCGGCCTGAAACTCGTTGCCACCGGTTGCGATCACTTCAAGCGAATTGAGGCCCAACGCCTCTTTGTAGACATCGAAGAGGTGACCCTTTTCTCGGACGACATCGACGTGTTTCTTGTCGTCGGGCCGCAGCGAAAAGCACGTGATCTCGTCGGCGACCTCGGCAAAGGCCGTTACCTTGTCGTGATCGAGGCAGGTGAAGACGGTGTCGAGATGCATGGCGGCGCGGCTTTTGGGCATGGCACAGGCCACAACCCGCTCGGCGCCCCCCTTCTCGAACAACGCTGCCGCAACCTGCATCACCGCCTGACGCGTGGTGCGTTCGCCCATGCCAATGAAGACGACCCCCTTGCCGACTGGCTGTACATCGCCCCCTTCGACCGAGGCGCGCGCGAAATCCTCGTCGCTGTCGCCCCACCAGATATCGAACTCGGCGTCTTTGAACATCGGGTGGTACTTGTACACTGTCCGCTGAATGAGTGTTTCCGGCTTGCGGGCGGGCCAGAACATCGGGTTGCAGGTCACGCCATTGTAGATCCAGCATGATGGATCACGCTGAAACTGGGCATTGGGAACCGCCGGTGTGATAAAGTCGCCCGCCGATACGGCTCGGGCCATTTCGTTTGGCAGGATCGCGTCCGGTATATCTTGAACAATGATACCGCCGAGCATGTGGCGCGCCAGCAGCTTGCTGCTCATCTCATTCAACCACGGCCGCATCTCGACAGCCAACATTGGTCCCACCATGTTCGGCGTAATGAGACGGTCCAGCATGAAGGCACGCGCCGCCGAGTCGGACTCCAGCGCCTGCGCCAGCAAGTCCTGTATATCATAAACCTCAACCCCGCGCTCGCGCATCAGGGAACAGAACTCCGCATGATCGCGGCGGGCCTGTTCCACCCAGATCACGTCGTCGAACAGCAGTTCTTCGCAGTTGCGGGGGGTCAGGCGATCATGCGCCAAAGACGGGCGCGATACGATCACCTTGTTCAGTTTTCCAATTTCCGAATGAACACCGAATTTCACAGTCTATCTCCCGTCCGAAAAGGTAACTTGTGTCTCGACCCTGTCCCGGACCTGACTCCATCGCAGCCAGACATGTATGGGTACACCCAACAACAACAGGACAAATCCGAGCAGTACAGTCTGCGCTCCGGACCCGATCAGGGCCCAGATCGAATATGTGAAGCCCAACAAACCCAGAACCGCCACTTTTGCGAGTTCCGCTCCGCGAAGCACCTCCCCGCCATTGGCACGGATAAGGACCTCGGCCACCGCGCAGAAAGCATAAGGCAGAAGGCTGGCCATCACCGCGAGCAAAATGATGAAGTTGAACGCGGCAACCAGACCCTGGGCAAAGTTCATCACGATCAGGACCGAGGCCAGCAAGTTCGAGAGGATCAGCGCGTTTGCCGGTGTCCCGAATTTCGAGATACGACCAAGGGCCTCGGGGAACACACGATCAAGAGCTGCGCCATATGGCACCTGCCCGCTCAAAAGGGTGAACCCGTTGAGCGTGCCGAAGGTCGAGATCACGGCGCCTATGGCAACCAGAGAGCCTCCGACCGAGCCGAACATGACCGAAGCCACATCCGCCAGCGGCGCTGCAGATCCTGCCAGCTGCGCAGCAGGCACCACGCCGAGCGAAACCGCCGTTACCGAGATGTAAACGACTGCCGCGATCAGCACGCCGATGATCGTCGCTCGCGGAATCGTCTTTTCAGGCTCGATCACGTCGCCGGAGGGTACTGTCGCGCTTTCCAGCCCCAGATAGGCCCAAAGGGTCAGGGCTGCAGCCGCCGATATCGCCGCGACGTTCGACATCTCGCTCTGGTTCGCGGGTGAAAAGTTCGCACTGTCGATCCAGAACAGGCCAAGTACGGCGATCAGGACAAGCGGCACCAGCTTGAGCACCGTGGTGACGATCTGCACCGCGCCAGCCTCCTCGACTCCTCGAATGTTGACCAGCGTGAGCCCCCAGATGGCGATCAGCGCCGCGGCAAGACTGTACATCTGGCTTTCGCCAATAGCGGGAACAAGGAAACCGAGATAACCCACAAGAGCAACCGCAACGGCGGCATTCCCGGTCCACAACGCGATCCAGTAGCCCCAGGCGATCAGGAAGCCCGCGAAATCACCGAATGCTTCCTGGCTATACGCGTATGGCCCACCGGGCTTTGTAACGGTGCGTGACAGCCGCCCGAAGATGATGGCCAGAACCAGCGCCCCCAGCGAGGTCAGCACCCACCCACCCAACGCGATCGGACCAAAAGGCGCCAAAGAAGCTGGCAGAAGAAAGATGCCCGAACCGATCATGTTACCGACCACAAGCGCCGTACAGGCCACCAGCCCCAGCCCCTTTACGGGTTGGGATTGACTGGGCGCTTGAACCTCAATGGTCACGACATGATCTCCGGGCCGGGCTCAGTTCTGCGGGTCGGAGGATTGTTGCTGTTCGCTCACCACCCCGTCACCGGTCGCAACGGGCGCTGCGTCCGAACCCAAGGCTCCGACGCTCAAAGCCGCGACGACGATGATTGCGAGGATCAAAAGCAGCGGGGCGACGAAGCGCAACCAGCGATCATAGGAAATCTTGCCGATGGCCAGACCGCCCATCACGACGGCAAAAGTCGGGTTGAACAGGTTCACCCATCCGGACGCTGACTGGTACGCAGTGACGACAAGATCCCGCCCGACGCCGGCGAAATCCGACAGGGGTGCAAGGATCGGCATGGTTAGAACGGCAAGGCCCGAGGAGGACGGCACCAGAAACGACAGGATGATGTTCACACCAAACATCGTGTTGATGAAAGCGATCTCGCCGAGGCCACCAAAGACGCCTTCGAGCGCGTTCAGGATCGTGTGCGTGATCTGCCCGTCATCCATGACCACCACGATGCCGCGCGCCACACCGATGATAAGGGCCACACCCAGAAGATCGCGCGCTCCGTCGACGAAGGCGTCGATGAACTCGCCTTCGCTGAGCGATGTCTCGGATGAGAACCAGCCGACAACCCAGACCAGTATCGACATGCCGAGGAAAAGGGCGGACATTTCACCCATCCACCAGCCCTGTGCAATGACACCCCACAACATGATGACGAATGTCAGACCGAAGAGCATGAGGATGATGCCGCGCATGCGGGTGAACTCGGGCAATGCGCCTTGTTCGGCGCCGCCGAGGAAAGCTTCGCGATGTTCTTCCAGTTGATCATAGACGAGGGAGTTCGAGGCATCGTCCTTTACCCGCTTGGCGTACCGCATGACATATGCAATCCCCGCGGCAAGGCAGGAGGCAAGGATGACCAGCCTCAACACGATGCCGTCCCCCAAGGACACACCAGCAGCGTCGGATGCGATTCCCGTGGCAAAGGCATTGGCCGTCGATCCAAGTGTGCCGATACCCGCACCCAGCATGATAGTCGCAACCGCCGTCAGGGAGTCATATCCGGCCCGCAGCATGATCGGAATGACGATCGCGTAGAAAGCAAGGCTTTCCTCGGCCATGCCATAGGTCGTTCCGCCAGCGGCGAAAGCAGTCATCAGGATCGGGATCATTAGGATCTCGCGCCCCTTGAGCGCCGTCAGTAAGCCACCGATCCCCGCATCGATCGCCCCGGTGCGCGTGACCACCATCAGGAACCCCCCGATGATCAGAACGAACAGCGCCACGTCGATTGCGTTCGCGGTGTAGGAAACGGGGTCATACAACCCCTTGATAGGGGCCATGAGGACATCAACCCAACCTTGCGGGTTGGATTCGACTTCCTTGTACGTTCCCGGAACCGGCGTCTCGCGGCCAAGCGCTTCGTTCATCGACATGTCGTAAAGACCAGCCGGAATGATCCACGTCATCACTGCAACTACGGCAATGAGAATGAACAGGATCGTGAACGCGCTGGGGAATTTGAAACCGGACATGGAGCCACCATCCCTTTGTAATGCAATGCGACTTTAACCGTAACTTCGCGAGGCGACGGATTCGTGACAGCCGCATTTCTCTACCACCGAACCCGTGCCGCAGCCGGAAGCATGCAAACATGACGAGACCCGACCGCATGGAATTAACGGTAAAGGACACGGAGGCGTTTGTCACAAAATCATTGTGAAAATACCCGCAAAGGAAGAGTGGTCCATCTCCCCAAGGTGACGGGATCCGACGAACGCGACTAAGCTCGCCTTGTCTCTATCGGCAAGTGATCAGGCACAGTTGATCCGTCGCCGGGGATGAACGGGTGCGCGGGTTTACATGATGCTCACCAAACGTCAAATCCGTCAGGATCGTAAGCGGTCGCAGAGCAGGTAAGTACCGGTGTGCTTGTCGAGTAACCGGATCTAGCTTTCGGACTGCATCAACAAAAACACCGCATTTCGTCGATCGGACAGACGCCTTAAGCCCTCTCGCAGTTCAGCCCGGTTCAGGCACGCGTAGCGTGGTTTCGATCCGCTGGAGATACTCGCGATAATCCGGAGTACCCTCGGCAGCATAATGGAAGTTTTTGAAATCGCTGGTCAGGCGCGTAAAGAATTCGCGCGCCTTTGCCTTGGTTTCAAAGGTGAAATCTGTATCGATTACGTCGCAAACGATTTTGAATGTTTTCTTCTGCCGCTCGAGAGGGACGGTCGCATCGACCTTGTCGAACGCGTCTTGCTGCAAATACACCATGTCGAGAAACAGGGCTTTTTGCTGGGTCACGAAATCCTCCATCGTGACGCCGTCTTCGCCGGTCACCTGCATCATCTGAGCGACCTGCTCGCCCTTCTCGAGCAGATCCTGGCAGTGTTTGACGCGGTCGGTCCATCCGTGTTCGACATTTTCTTCGAACCACGGGCTGAGCTGATCGAGGTAGCGCGACCAGCTCAACAGCGGATCGACCGCAGGATAGAACCTTTTGTATGCTCGCTCCGAACTTAGGCCGAGGAAGCATTTCACAGTGGACAAGGTGGCCTGTGTGACGGGCTCGTCGAAATTTCCACCGGCAGGTGAGACGGTTCCGATCATCGTAAGGCTGCCCTTGTCACCGTCATTCGTCTGGATCACGCCCGCGCGCTCGTAAATACCCTTGATGGAGCTCTCGAGATAGGCTGGGAAGCCTTCTTCTCCGGGTATTTCCTCCAACCGACCGGAGGTTTCGCGCATTGCCTGCGCCCAGCGCGAGGTGGAGTCGGCGATCAGAAGAACATCATATCCCATCTGCCGGTAATACTCGCCCAAGGTGATCCCCGTGAAGATCGAGGCTTCGCGCGCGGCAACGGGCATCGACGAGGTGTTGCAGATGATGATCGTGCGATCCATGAGGCTTCCGCCCGTCATGGGATCGGTCATCTTGGGGAACTCGCTGATGGTTTCCACGACCTCCCCTGCCCGTTCGCCACAGGCCACGACGATCACGATATCCACCTTGGCATTTCGCGCGATCAGGTTTTGCAAAACGGTCTTTCCCGCACCGAAGGGACCGGGAATGCACGCAGTTCCGCCGCGAGCGACCGGAAAAAAAGTGTCGATCAGGCGCTGCGAAGTCAGAACCGGTTCATCCGGATATGTTCGTCGGGACAGTGCGCGCTTCAAAAGATCGGCAGGCAAGGCGCGGCGTACAGGCCAGCGTTGGCTGAGCGTAACCTCGCGTTCATTGCCGTCCTGGTCGGCCAGACGCGCCACCGCATCATGAACGCGCGCGGCGCCTTTTTGCACCCAGGTCACTTTCCACGCACCGCGCCAATTGAAGGGAACCATGATCTTGTGAGAAAAATGCCCCTCTGGAACGGTACCCAGCGCATCGCCCGCCTGCACGGTGTCGCCACGCGTAACACTCGGATCGAACGACCATTTCACGTCTGCGTCCAAGGCACGGACATCCGCCCCGCGCGGCAGAAACGTGCCGTACTCTTCGGCAAGATTCTTAAGCGGAGCCTGAAGCCCGTCATAGACAGAGCCCAAAAGGCCCGGCCCAAGCTCTACCGACAAAAGCGTGCCGCTTTGCTCGACCGGATCGCCAACGGCCACGCCTGCGGTGCTCTCATAGACCTGCGCATCTGCCGTCTTGCCCTTGACGCGCAGAACCTCGGCCTTCAGACGTTCCTGTCGACCGTTCGGTCCCGGTCGGCTGGGCAGGATATAGACCACCTCGTTCATCACCAGGGTGCCCGGTGTTCCGTCTTCTCCGTCGACAGCCTCGATCTCGACAAGGTCTTCCTGAACGGCGGTGATGCGTGCTGTCAGTTCCGTCATGGGTCAGATCTCCGACAATTTCGCGGCGCTGTCTTGCAGCGCCGCCTCTGCCATCTTGTTGAAACGACGCGCTGCAGCCTCGGCATTCGCCTTGGCCCACCGGTCGAAAATGTTCCAGATGAGAACGTAGATCGCGACCGCTTCGAAATCGAAATGATGGGCCGCCCCGATGCGTTTCATCTGTCTGTGCGTTTCTCCGAGTACCAGCCGCTCAAGGCCCAGCGCATCGCGTTTCTCCAGCAGGATGCCTGCTTCGCGGAGCCATGGAAAGTTGCGTTCAAGCCCAAACGCGGGCTCGCCCCAGCGCGCGATGATCTGCTGCGTGAAGCGGCAGTATCCCCAACCGTGCTTTGGTGGGACCTCTCCCTTGTGGCGCAGTCGAAGTGCAGCCAGCAAGGTGCGCATTTCAAGCCGCTGTGCAACAAGATCACGCAGCGAGGGTTGCGGAATTCGGGCCATTACCGCCCGCATCCGTTGTGTGGCCGCGTCGTCCGTGACGTCGAGGTCATAATTCGTCCAATCCAGCACATCTTCCAGCAGTCGCAGAACCTCGGCATCCGCTTCGGTCAGAACCTTCAACCGCGCGTCAAGCCGCAACCGCGACAGGGGCGGCTTCTTTGCGACGAACAAGCGCTCGCTGCTGGGCAGGCTCGAGACGAGCGCGACATATGGATCCAGATCCTCCACCCGTCAGCTCCGGATCACCCCTTCGAGCACGGCCCGGAAACGCGGCTGCATGTGCTCAAGCAGAAGATCCGCGATGGCTTCGTCGGTCAGGTCGATCTCGACCTCGCCATCCTCGACCTTCAACTTGATGCCCGCCTGCCGGTCATCCCCTGCATGCAGCGTAACACCCGAGCGGAGCATCTCGCCCGTCAGGCCCAGTACGTACTGGGTCAGTTTGCCCGACTGGATATCCCCTGCCCGCTCGCGGATCTGATCGGGGCCAATGACCGATGGCGGAAGGACAACAGCGACGGTCTTGCTCGCCTTGGTTTGCTCGCTGACCGTTCCTGCAACTTCGAGGATCATCTTCTTGAGCAGCTTCTCATCAGCCAAGTGCTGGCTTACGAGGCGCTCGACATCTTCGCGAAGCCGCCCCTCGAGCCCGGCCTTCATGGAGAGAACAGCGTCGCGCATGGCGGTCTCCAAGGCCTGTTCTCCGGCGGCGCGGTAATTGTCGGCGTCGCGGCGCGCGTCCGACTTCAACCGCTCCGCCTCTTCGCGCGCCTTTGCTACGATGCGTGCCGCCTCATTCTGCGCGTCGGATTTCAACTTTTCAGCATCCGCGCGGCCAGCTGCCACGCCGTCATTGCGCAAACGGGCAATCAGTTCGTCGACCCCGCGCGAGGTTGCCCCCTGTTCAGTCATCACGAGATCCCCGCGCTAATCACGAGTGCAAAAACGAAGGCAAAAACACCAAACCCCTCGATGATCGCAGCAGGAGCCAGGGACAAGCCGAATATCTCGGGCTTTTCCCTCGAGGCATTGATCGCGCTGGCGCATGCCCGCCCCTGCCAGAGACCGCAGTAGAACAAGGCAATGCCGGACATGAAGCCGACGCCGAACAGCGCGCCTGCGTTCTCGGGCGTCACTTCGCGGTTCAGGGTGAACATGATGACGATACCGTAAATCACCATGGTCGAGGGAAAGGCCGAGATACCGACGAAGCGGCCATAGCCGCCTTCGCTCTCCAGCATCGCGCCGATGCTGGCCTGACCGGCAATGGCGCAACCTACGGCGCTGGCTGCAGCGCCCAAGGCCATCGGCGAGTAGATTCCCAACCAGCCGAGGGTCAATACCAGTTCGTTCATTCCTGAACCTCCTTTCGCGCGAACGGACGAAAGGCGGTGCCTTCCTCCGTAAGCCCCCATTTGAAAAACTCGATGTAATTGAGCCGTAGCCCGTGCACGACGCCGCTCATGATGGCGAGCGCAAAATTCAGCGTGTGGCCGATCAGGAAAATCAGCAGCGCAAGCAGCAATCCCATGCCTGGCACCGCCTCGCGGACCTGCGACGCCAGATCGTTGAACGTAAGCGCAAGGGAGGCCGAAGCGAGGCCGAGCGCAAAGAGGCGCATGTAGCTGAGCACATCGCCAAACGCTCCCATCGATCCGGCCAAGCCCTGCAGCCCCCCAATGACCCGCCAGAACAGGTCAATGGGTTTGTCGACTTTGCGGTCGCTTGAAAAGACAAGGATTCCCAGGAAGCCTCCGGCGAGCAATGCGATGCCCAGCGTAGACCAGTCATTCCCGCCGGCGAGCCAGTAAACCAATCCACCGAACAGCACCGCGCACCACCCCAATGAGGCCCAAGCGGCGTTCGTTCCCCAGCGATTGAGAGCGGCAACCGTGTTGGCGAGGACGAGGTGCAAGACGCCGATGGTCACGGACAAGACCATCATTGTCGAGAAGTCGTCCACGCTCAGAACCTTGAGACTGGCCAAGAAAGATCCTTCGGGCGGGGCGTAGCCCATGTAACTGCCAATCATGACGCCGTAAATCACCGTCGCTGCCGCGACGACGCAAAGCAGACGCCGCCAGGATCGGAGGTGACCATTCTCACCCAGCTTTGACCACATCGCGGCTATGATCGCCGCAATGATCAGCCCATAGGCGGCATCGGCGAGGATCATCGCAAAGAAAAGCGCGAAAGAGACCGAGACGATGATGGAAGGATCCCAGTCACGGTAGTTCGGAACCTGGTAGAACATCACCAGGTCGACGCCCGACTCCCGATCTTCCGGCTGTTCAAGCAGTGTCGGCGGGGTTTCATCGCGCTGCGGTTCTTCCACCAACGCAGCCAGCCCCAGACGATCGGCGGTGGACAAGATTTCCTCTTCCCGGTCACCGGGTACCCACCCCTGAACCGCAAACAGGCTTTCGTCGCGCAGCACCTGCTGCCGCCCATATTCGAGTTCAGCCCGTGTCTCGGCCTGCGACATCTGTTGCCGCATGAGAGTAACGAAACGGGTAAGACCTTGACGTTCGGCCTGCAATTCTTCGATCTCGATCTCGGCCTCTTCCAGTTGCGCCTCCAACTCGCTTACCGGAAGCGCCCCGGTGTGCGTTCGTGGAACAGGCAACAGGTCCGTATCGGGTTCGTCGCGAGAAATCAGTACAACGTAGTAGTGCAGGTGATCGCGGTGCACGATCTGCCACGGGATCTCCAGAGAGTCGAGCGCATCTCGCTCTTTCAGCGGCAACTTGTAGAACCACAGATGGTTGCCCGCGAGTTCTTCTTTTGGAGGAAAGATGAGGTCCCCCCAAGGACGAACCTCGGAAATCCGATGCGCAAGGAAATCACGACGGTCGCGCGTCTCGCGCAGGCGCGCGCGCAGTTCCATAACCTCAGGCACAAAGGCATGAATATCAAACGCGGAGTCGCGCAGAACCTGCCGCCGCTGATCGGGAATAACGGTCAAGAACCGCAGGGCTGTATAAGCGTCCTTGGCTTCACGCCCTTTCGCGTCTTCAGGCTGCTCCGGCGGCGGCGCAAGCGGCACAAGATGCATGCAGCCAAGATCCTGCAGCGCTTCCATCGCATCCGCTTCACTCGACGCCGGCCCGACGACTGTCAGCTTCTTGAGGCGCGCGATAGTCATTTTGCCGCCGCCCGCTTGCGCTTGGAAAGCTTGGATCGAACGACGGCCTGCATTTCCTCGTCCGACAGATAGATCCGGATTTTCTTGATGTTGGCTCGGGCGGTCGGGATCAACACCTTGTCGAACAGGTTCACGCGCTGCGTGATCGTCGCGACGGCCTTGTCCAGTATTTCCACCCGTCGCCGCGCCACCTGAACTCGCAGACGCGCCTCCAGCATGCGGTGCAACAGTTCCGCCACCACGTCGACCCAATGCGGCTTGGCGAGTGTTGAATAGCCGTAAACCTCTACCAGAACACGGTCGAGTTTGGGCAGTTTCACACCCACGACACTTTCCGTAACAAGCTGAGCATCGGTCAACCGAACCAGATCATCCAGGTCGACATCGGTATTCGCCAACATCGGCACCTGTCGTCCCACACGTTGGGCAAGTTCTGCGACCTCGGCCTCGAGCACGCCTACCTCGGTTTGCGCCTCGGCCCGCGCCGCCATGAGTTGCTGGCGCTTCAGATCGAGCGACGGCAAGAACCGCTCATACGTCTTGAGCTGGTCGCTTTCGCGCGCCAGAGAAGATTTATTCAGCTGCAACCGCGCCATCTGCATCCTTTGGGAAATACTTCTCGACCAGAGACTCACGCATCAGCAATTGCTCGCGTGAAAAACACTCGGCCAGCGTTCGCCAACTGAGGTCGAGCGCGTCCTCAAGCGGCATAGAGACATTCATGTCCATGAAGCGTTCGCGGAACAGATCGCCAAACTTCAGCAATTGTCGGTCGTAATCGGATAGATCGAAGGCCATTGCCTGTTTCTGCGCGGCATCACGACTTTCCGAATAGAAGCGAACCATCGTGTTCATGATCTGACCGTGATCCTCTCGCGTCACCTTGCCGATCACATTCTGCTTGAGGCGCGAAAGGCTTCCGAACGGATCGATCACGCCGGAATGCAGATAGAACTGTCCTTCGGTGATGTAGCCAGTGTTGTCTGGTACGGGATGCGTCACGTCGTTGCCGGGCATCGTGGTCACCGTCAGAATGGTGACGGACCCGCCCTTTGCGAAGTCGCAGGCTTTTTCGTAGCGGCGCGCCAACTGGCTGTAGAGATCCCCCATGTACCCCCGATTAGAGGGCACACGCTCCTGGCTGATACCGACCTCCTTCATGGCGTCCGCATAGGCCGTCATGTCGGTAAGCAGGACCAGCACGCGCTTACCCTCTTCGACAGCAAATTTCTCTGCCACGGCAAGCGCGAGATCGGGAACCAGCAACCGTTCGACCAGCGGGTCAGAGGCCTGGTTCACGAACATCACCGTTCTCGGAAAAACTCCTGCGTCCTCGAATGCCTGCCGAAATGAGTAGTAGTCGTCAAAGACGAGGCCCAGACCGCCGAACACCACGATATCAGCGTCAGCCTGAATACCGATCCGCGCGAGAAAAGGATTGTAACTCTCGCCTGACACGGAAAAAATCGGGATCTTCTGACTTTCGACCAAGCAGTTGAAGACGTCGATCATCGGCACATCGGTACGGATCATGCGTCGGGGGACCGTTCTTTCCGCAGGGTTCACGGACGGCCCGCCGATCGGCACCTCAGGCTCTGACGAAAGGTCAGGTCCGCCGTCGATTGGCACACCAGAGCCATCCATCACGCGGCCCAGAACATTCTCGGAACATGCTGCACGCATCGCGTGGCCAAGAAACGAAACCGACGCGCCCGTCGAGACACCTTTCGTACCCGAAAAGACCTGCAATGTGACCTGGTCGCGATCGATGTAGATGACCTGCGCCAAGGATTTCACGCCATCGACGCTTTTGACCACGGCCAGGTCCCCGAACCGAACGACGGGAGCGTTATCGTCTGCCTCAGGAACGCGCACTTTGAGCGTGTCGCCGACGATTTCCAGAACCCGGGTATAGCTTACCAATCTAGCGGACATGGGCGGGATCTGTCTCCTTGGCATAAGTCCGTCCGGCACGAACACTTCCGGCGGAATCGAATTGCAAAACCGAATCGGACTGTTTTCCGAAATGACCGGGAGACGAGAAAACCCTGTGGAAAATCCCAATCCCTGTCGAACCTTAGGATTAGTCTGCAACAGCTTTACGAAATCGCCAACTGTTTTCGCCTTGCGAATTCATGTGAGCGAACGCCGCCCGGCTTTTGTGTGAGCAGGCCCGACCGGAGTTCCCCAACGTCAAACCGGCCCACGAACCACGAGGTCGTGACCTTTCGGACCGTCAAAATAGGCTTCGCAGCAATCGATAAAGACCTGAAGAACCTGCCGCCTCGGTCCGGGCGGAAAGCCCATCGAAATGGTTACGCCAGATGTCGAGTCCTTGATCGGCAGACAGCGAATCCCGGAACCGGCATAAGATGGTGCGTCGCCCGGGCGCATGTTCAGAAGCGATAGGCCGATCCCTGCTGCAACGAGCGATCTGACCATCTCGGTCGAATTGCCTGTCGCAACAATTTCGAAGCTGGCGCCGCTCTTCTCCAGGAGGTCCAAGTAATACCCGCGTGCGGCTGGCCGATCGAGCAGGATCAACGGTTCCCGGGCGATCTGCTCGACCGCGACGCTGTCTTGCTTGGCCAACGGATGATCTGCCGGACAAAGGCAGTAGGTCGGCGCGAAGATAAGGGCGCGGGTCTCTATCTGCGGGTCCGGCATCTCCTCCACGAAGAGGATAACGTCGAACTGCCCTTCGACCAACCCGCCCCGAATCTCGGTGTTTGTCCCTTCTAGCAGTGAAAAGGACAGATCCGGATGATCGCACTGCAAATGCGCGCAAATAGAAGGAAGAAAAGCCGGGGCCACAGGTGCGTTGTATCCGATCGACAACCTGCCTGAGAGGCCGGATTGCAAGTCGTTCGCATCCGACAGCAATGAATCGTACCGCTCCAGCAGGTCGTCGAGGCGACGAAGGATCTCTCGCCCCGCCAAGGTGGGAAACACACCCTTGGCCCGCGCTCTCGTCACCAACGTCACGCCAAACGCTTCCTCGGCCTGACCAAGAGCCGTGGCAATGGCGGATGGCGCGACGTTCATGGTTTGCGCCGCGCCGGTGATGCTGCCACTCCGCATGGCCGCCTGTGCATACCGCATTGCCTTCAACGATAGCCTCATGGGCCAAACCTCCGACAATCCGCTTTTTATTCTCTTATAATTCTGTTTTTCGAAGGATGCCCGATTTGCGATGATGCGTTCAACGCATGATTGGAAGGTGGCCATGAAATCCCGGACACAAGTTGTCGTTATCGGCGGCGGCATCGCTGGATGCTCGACCCTATACCATTTGACGCAGGAGGGATGGACGGACGTCGTACTGGTCGAACGTGACGAGCTTACGTCGGGTACGACATGGCACTCTGCCGCGCAGGTGACGAATTTCGGCATGAACCAGACGATGGTGGGCCTGAAGTCGCATTCCATCGCCTTGTACAAGAAACTGCGCGACGACCCAGACTATCCGGTCGGCTACCATCACGGCGACGGCGGCATCCGTCTTGCCAATACCGAAGCGCAGATGCAGGGCTATCGCCACTTCGCCTCGATGGCCCGCGGAATGGGAGTCGAGTTCGAAGTCATCGATGCGGCCGAATGCGCCCGCCGCCATCCGCTGATATCCACCACCAACCTTCTGGGTGGTTTGTGGGATGGCGAAGACGGTGACATTGATCCTGCCCAGCTGTGCCAGGCTCTCGCCTTTCACGCACGAAGAACGGGTGCAGAAGTATATCGCAATACCTCCGTTACCGGTTTGACTCAGCGTTCCGACGACACGTGGACCGTTCATACCGAAAAAGGCGATATCGACTGCGACGTGGTGGTAAATGCAGGAGGCTATCGGGTAAACGAAATCGGCGCCATGATGGGTGTCCACCACCCGGTCGCCTCGATGGAGCACCAGTATTTCGTGACCGAAGATATGCCTGCAATCGCGGCTGCCGGACACAGGATGCCGCTGCTCCGGTGCCCGATCAGTGACTTCTACGCCCGGCAGGAAAAAGGCGGGTTGCTTGTCGGCTTCTACGAGCAGGACTGCAAGACATGGGGACTGGACGGAATCAGCCCGGATTTTTCGAACGATCTTTGCCCGGACGATCTTGACCGGGTGATGGATGTTCTCGCTGGTGCGTTCGAACGCATGCCGGCCTTGGCAGAGGTTGGTATCAAGCGCGTGGTGAACGGACCAATCACCTACACGATAGACGGAGCGCCGCTCGTAGGTCCAATTCCAAGCAAGCGAAATGCTTTCTGCATCATCGGCTTGCGTGCGGGCTTGGGCGAAGGGGGCGGCCATGGCTGGCTACTGGCCCAGCAGATTGTGCATGGCGAGGCATGCTATGACACATGGGTGATTGACCCGCGCCGTTTCACCGGACACGCGAATGTCGAATTGACCGCCATAAAAGCCGTCGAAGATTACCGGAACGAGTTCCGCTTTCATTTTCCGAACGAGCACCGGCCTGCTGGACGCCCGGCCAAGACCACACCGCTCACGCCAGCTCTGGCTGCAGAAGGCGCCGCATTCACGACCGTCAATGGATGGGAGCGGATCGAGTACATGAAGCCCAGACAAGATTTCGAACCGACGCTACAGTTCGGATTCGACGAAGCCTTTGACCTCGTAGAGGCCGAAGTTCGAAACGTCGCTGAGAATGTTGGGCTCACCGAAGTGAGTGGTTTCAACCGCATCGAAATCACCGGGACCGATCGACACGCCTTTCTAGACAGACTGGTTTGCGGAACGGTTCCTCGACGCGCAGGGCGTGTGGGGCTTGGCTATCTCCTCAATCATCATGGCTGTATCAAGGCCGAAGCAACAATGACGAACCTCCCTGCATCGGCCCGGGGTCCGGATCGGGTCTGGTACGGTTCAGCCGCCGCAAGCGAATTTCACGACATGGATTGGCTAAGGTCCAACGTGCATCCGGGTGAGAACGTAGATTTCCGCAGCCTGACCAACGAACAGACCATTCTGGTGCTGGCGGGACCGAAAGCACGAGAGGTTCTGGCAAGCTGCTCGCGCGGCGACTGGTCTGCACCAGCGTTTCCTTGGTTGTCGGCGCGTGAGACCTTTGTAGGCATAGCCCCGGCGACCGTCTTGGCCGTCAGTTACAGCGGGGAACTAGCTTATGAAATCCACGTCCCCAACTCTTCGCTTTATGCAGCGTGGCGCGCGTTGCGCGAAGCAGGCAAGGCGCGAGGATTGAAACTTTTTGGCGCGCGCGCAGTCGACTCCATGCGGATGGAAAAAGGATTCCTTCACTGGAAGGCCGATCTGACTACCGAGTACGATCCGTACGAAACCGGGCTGTCACGTTTCGTGAAATCAAACAAAGGGGAATTCATCGGACGCACGGCACTGTTGGAACGACAGAACGCCGGACCGCGACGAAAGCTCGTCTCCTTGAAAGTCGCCTCGAGCCACTCTCCTGCACATGCTGGAGCGTCGCTGATGCGTAAAAACAGGGTGATTGGAACGGTAACGTCAGGAGCATTCGGCCATCGGGTTAGAATGAATCTCGCCTATGCGTTTGTCCTGCCGGAATTTGCCGAAGTGGGAATGACGCTGGAACTTGATTTGCTCGGTGATCTAGTCGCAACGGAAGTCATAGCTTCATCGCCCTACGACCCCGAGTTTGCACGTCTTCGTTCGTAGACGCGGCGCAAAATGCCTCGGTGACGAGTGTACAAGCCGCAACCCCGGTTTTTGAGCAGGCAAATCCAGTGGTTTCCAGCTCGGACTTATGTATTCTGTGCGCATATTGTGTTCACGATTGGCATACGAATGGCGCATTGGCAAAAATCCCCTGGTAATTTCACCCCACTCGGCACCTCGCTGGAAGCCGAATTCCACCGGTTGGAAAGCGTTCTGACACCGGCAGAGCAGTTCTTTGTCTGCAATGCGGGCGATAGTGTCGTGGTGGATCCCGCCTCCTACCGCCTGAAGATCAAGGGTGATGCCGTTGAGCGTGTCGTAACACTTGGGCTTGATGACCTCAAAGCTCTCCCTCAACACACCATCACTGCCGTGGTGGAGTGCGCAGGTAACCAAAGAACACTGTTCGAGAAGGTCGACGGGATATCGATTTCGCGTGACAGCCAAGGGGATGACGTCAAGTGGACTCTCGGTGGCGTGGGCATGGCGGAATGGACCGGGCCGCGACTGGCCGACGTGCTTGCACTTGCAGGCGTCCAGCCCAAAGCGAAATGGGTCGCGCCAATGGGATTGGACGTCTTGAACCCGGAATGCGACATCGAAATTCCGCTACCCGTTGAAAAGGCGCTTGCGCCTGAAACCATCCTCGGCCTGAAAATGAACGGCGCCCCCTTGCCGATCGATCACGGAGCGCCCGTAAGGATGGTTGTTCCGGGCTGGGTCGGTACATACTGGGTCAAATGGGTCGGTTGGCTGACCGTCTCTTCCCGGGAAATTCGCAATTACCGGACGGATGAATACTACGTGATGGATGGCAAAACCGTCACAGAGCAAAACATCAAATCTTCTCTCTGCCTCCCCTTCCCGGCGGCGCTTTCAGCCGACCAGCATCAGATTACCGGCTTCGCCAGAAGTTCAGGTCAGCCGATTGAACGTGTGGAATGGAAGGTAGATGATGAACCATGGTCCAAGGCAGAACTTCTGTCCGAACCTTTGCAATGGGGATGGGTCCGGTTCGGGTTTTCGTGGAAAGGCGAGGTCGGAGCCCACACCATACGTACGCGCGCTTGGGACAAGCTTGGGCGAACCCAGCCGGAAAAAGCCAAGATGAATCCGGGCAGCCTCCTGTACAACGGGATTATCCCGCATCCGATTACGGTGCGGTAATCCCCGAGAAGCCTCGAATTTCCAGACGTCGCACAAATCCGATGTTACCGGCGAGTGTGGGCATCGGGCTCGCAAGCGACCACACCCCCGCAACATCGGCGATCTTGGCCTACCCGACGGCAATCTCTTGCGCGTAACGGGATTTGATCGAAATCATATATCGTATTTGGAATGCCGCCTAGGCTATCCGCCGCGACGCGCCAGCGTGGTGCGTGAGTCCGGAGGACGCAAATGGCGAGTTTCTACATTACCGGCTTGTCCACCTCGGGCCGAACTCTGGCGGATGGTGATTATGGCTATGTTGGGGTGAACGGCGCTCTGCTGGTCGATACTGGTACTGCAATCTACAGCGGAGCCGGGACAGTCGACGTGGTTGTGGACGGGCGGGTCTTCAACGACTCGGATCTTCACGCGGCGATGTGGCTCATCTCCGATGAAGCCACGGTGGAAATCGGTCCGGCAGGCAGCGTCACATCTGCCCACGGTAACGCGATCGACATCCCTGTCGATTACCGCGCCACCGTGGTCAATTTCGGTACCATACGGGCTGCAGGTGCAGGTATTGCGTTATCGGCCAGCGATGATGCCGCCTATGGGTACGTAACGAACACCGGTCTGATTGACACGCGAAACCACGGGATCGCGCTGGACATGGAGGACGGCAGCGCCGAGGTCATGAATACGGGCGTCGTGCAATCGCTGAGTTACGGAATCTATGCGTCATATTACTCTTCTAATGACGAAGTTATGGTCACGAACACCGGAGTGCTTAGTGGCTTGGCCGGCGCATACCACGGGTCCGGTGGAACCGACATTGTGGTCAATACCGGTCAGATCTTCGGTGATGTTATCCTGGGTGCCGGTAACGACACGTTTGACGGCCGCGAAGGGACGGTAACCGGAAAGATAAACGGCTACTTGGGCGATGATCTTTACATCATCGACGACGCCAGCATCGTCATTGATGAGACCCTCGCCTCAAATGGAAATGACACGGTGGAAAGCGCTGCCTCATACGTTCTCGGGGACACCATCGAGGAACTGACCCTTCTGGGCGCGGACGATCTCACGGGGGTGGGCAACGACCTGTCGAACCGGTTGCGTGGGAATGGCGGCGCCAACGTGCTCGATGGCGAGGGAGGCGGCGATTACATTTTCGGCCGCGGTGGATCGGACACGATCCTTGGCGGCGATGGCGACGATTACCTCAGCGCCAATTCAGGTTGGGACCGCGTCTATGCCGAGGCGGGCAATGATACGATCCTGGGCGGCGCGGGCCGCGATCTGATCGACGGCGGCGAGGGACAGGACCGGGCCTCCTACTACAACGCCCAGCTGACCGGCGTCTTCGCAAGCCTTCAGAACCCGGCCAACAACACCGGAATAGCCTAT